>DUZF01000033.1 GCA_013349665.1 Rhodospirillaceae bacterium
ACTGGAGCGGTTCACCGTCGTCGCCGCTCATGATCTGCGGGAACCTGCGCGTTCCGCCAGCCTCCACGCCCAGGTGCTCAAGAAACTGTTTGCCGACCGTCTGGACGGCGAGGGGATGAAGCATCTCAATTTCCTGGAAACGGCGGCCAGGCGCATGTACGACATCGTCGGCGGACTGTTGAGCTATTCCGAAGCCGGCTCCAGCGACAGAAAGAGCCATCCGGTTTCCGCCGCCGCCGCCTGTTCGCTTGCCCTGGCCAATCTGCGGCCGCAAATCCAACAGGCGGACGCCGAGATCATTGTTGGTCGGCTGCCGGAGGTGATCGCCGATAAACAGATGCTTGTCCGCTTGCTGCAGAATCTGATCGACAACGCGATCAAGTTCCGCCACCGCGAGCGCCGCCTCCGTATTGAAATCGAAGCGGCGCCGACGGCGGACGGATGGGAAATTTCCGTCGCTGACAACGGCCTCGGCTTCGAGGCCGGACGTCAGGACATTTTTGAGATCTTCCGTCGCTTACGGCAAAATGACGAGACCGGCGGCATCGGTTTTGGCCTGGCGATCTGCAAACGGATCGTTCAACACTGGAACGGAAAGATCTGGGCGATATCGACGCCCGGAGCCGGCAGCAGGTTCTGTTTTTCGGTTCCCGCCTCGGTTGAGGAATAGCCGCCCTTGTGGATAGGGTTGGCGATCTGTCTTTGTCTGGCCTTCATCCCGGCGGCAGAGGGCGCCGAATGCACCCGCTTGCCGCTGGAACTGGACCAGGCGTTCTCTAAGGGCGACTTCATCGCCGCGGTGGAGGCGGGAGAAAAACTGTTCGCACGCTGCCCCCTGGCCGCTGAGGACCTGGACCGACTTTCCTCTGAATTCGCCGCCGCCCTCAGCGAGGCCGGCCGTAACGACAGGGCGCTGGCGGTGGTCGAGCAATGTGTCGCCCGCCAGGCGCGATCACCCCATTGTCTGCAGCAGAAGGGCGCCATCCTGGGGAAAATGGGCCGTCCGGCGGCGGCCCGGCAGGCTTATCAGGCGGCCCTTCGGTATGGCGCGCGCCCGCCGGCGGCGGCGGCCGGTGCGAGAGACGACCGGACGGAGGCGACCGGCCATGCCAAATCGGGGTCCGGCTTTTTTATCAACGGCAAGGGGACCATTATTACCAATGCCCATGTGGTGGCAGATTGTCGCCGCGTCGAGACAGCCGGCAAGGCGCCGCTGAAAATCCTCGCCGTCAATGCGACGATCGATATTGCCGTCCTGCAGGCGGATTACGCGCCGCCGGCGGTGGCGGTGCTTCGTGCCGTTCCCCCGCCACGGGTCGGCGAGGATGTTCTAGCATTCGGGTACCCGTTGCCCGGGCTGTTGTCCACCGAGGGGAATGTCACCGTCGGCATCCTCAGCGCCGACCGCGGCATGGGAGACGATCCGCATTTGTTTCAGATCACCGCTCCCGTGCAGAGCGGCAATTCCGGCGGCCCCCTGGTGGATGGTGCCGGCAACGTCGTCGGCGTCATCGTTTCGAAGCTGGATGCCAACAAGGTGGCGCAGCGCCTGGGGGATTTACCGCAAAATGTCAATTTTGCGATCAAGGCGGCCGAGGTCGTCAGTATTTTAGATAAGCTGAATATTTCCTATAAGCAGGGACAGCTTGGGGAGCGCCAGAGTTCCGCCGACCTGGCGGAAGCGACGAAAAAATTCTCGGTGCAGATTCTTTGCTTTGGCGGGTAATCCGGTAAGGATTGAGCGCCGCCACCGCTCTAGACGATGCTAACCCTCGGTGGCGACCCGGTTGCGGCCCTGGCTTTTCGCCTGATACATCGCCTTGTCGGCCCTGGAAAAGGCCTCGAGCCAGTCCTGGTCTTCCTTCAGGAACTGGGCGATTCCGATGCTGACGGTCATGCCGAACCTGTGCCGACCGGATGTGACCGTGTTCTTCGCCGTCTCCATGCGGATGCGCTCGGCCTTTTCCAGGGCGCCGGAGGCATCGCTGCCGACCAGCAGAAAGACGAATTCTTCTCCGCCAAACCTCGCGGGGACGTCAGTCGCCCGCGCCGAGGCCTTGAGGATCGTCGCCAGCGCGACGAGGGCGGCATCTCCGGCGCCATGTCCGTAATCGTCGTTGATCCGCTTGAAGTGATCAACGTCGATGACGAGGATCGCGGTTGGCGTTCCAAACCGTTTGCAGCGAAGGAATTCGACGTCGCCGGTCTCGCTGAATGCCCGCCGATTGAACAGGCCGGTCAGCGGGTCGGTCCGCGACAGGTTGCGAAGTTCCGCGGCAATCTGTGTCTGGCGGATGACGACATCGTTGACCGTGGTGCAGATGATCGCGGCGATATCGAGTTCCCAGGCCAGCCAAGGCTGCGAGTAGCCACGCCGAACCTCGGCCCAGCGGTCGAAGGACATGCGCGGCAGGCTGAGTTTGCCGTCAGGCCCCACCAGCTTTTCCGGCTTGCCGGCCCAGGACACCGACTGAATGATTTCGGGTCTGAACACCAGCATCATCGTATGCTGGGCATCGTCAAAAAAGCAGGCCAGAACACCGCTGGCGGTCTCGCGATGGCGGCTGAACAAGGGAAAGCGGCTGGACAGATTATCCGTGAAAAACACCGGCGCTTGGGCCGCCGATCTAATCCAGGCGGCGAGGGCAATCAGGTCATCGCCGGGTGGTGCATTGCCGACGCTGCGGACAGGCCGGGTGGTCCCGTCGCTATCGGTTACCAGGGCCATTCCCGAGCAACCCGGCAACAACCTGAAAATGTCCGGCTTGCTCTCGGTCAGCGCCACCAGGAAATCGTCGGCGGTTGCCAGTTTGCGCAACATCGCCAGATAGGATTGCATGCCGCGCTCGAGATCGGCGCGGGCCTCGCGGTTCAGCAAAGCATCCAGGCGAAGCGCGAAGACATGAACCAGGCCGACGACCTCGCCGCGGATCGTTTCCGGCACGAAATGCGGCTGGCGATGGTGGCCGATGACCAGTCCCCAGAGCTTGCCGTCATTCATCACCGAGACCGACATCGCACCATCAACGCCGATATTGCGCTGATACATCCGATGCACGGGAGACACGCTGCGATAGCGGCTGAGACTGAGGTCGAGGGGTTGGCCTGCGCGGTCGAGGTTCGGTTCCAGGGGCACCGGTTGATAGTCGCGGGTCGGACTCCAGCGGCTGTTGGTCATCCGATACAACTCCCGCGCCTGCACGGGGATGTCTGCCGCCGGGAATCGCAGTCCGAGAAAGCTCTGCGTCCAGTCAGCGGTCAGGCTTTCACCGACCACGTCACCATTGCCGTCCGCATCGAAGCGATAGACCAGGACGCGTTCGAACCCTGAAATGGCGCGGATGGCCGCGGCGGCGGCTTCCGACAATCCGGGGATGTCGGCCGCCGAGCTCAGTTGCCGAACGAAATCGTCGCTCCGCGGCGACGAGCCTGTGGCGGCCGAAAAGGCAGGGGAGGCGGAAACCACCTCGAATTCGATGAAAACGACATCCCCGGCGATGAAGCAGTGAACTTCCGTCAGCCCGATGCCGACGATGGCGGCCAAAAGAACGCGATCCGGCGACCTGCGTTCCTCAAGATCCCGACAGGCCTCGATGACCGATGGCGGGATCCAGGTCGGCTTCTTATCCAGGGGGGTGGCGCCGAAAACCGTGTCGACATTGGCGCTCTTCGTGACCAGGGCCAGTGTGGCGGCGTCGAGGCCGACCAGCAGCCCATGCGGCTGGATGGCGCCGGCAAGATGGATCATCTCCTGGGCGCAGATGTCGCCGCTGCGCTTTATCATCTCCAGCAGATCGCCGCTGTTTGCCATTTCAGGTCATTTCACTGGGAACAGAGGGAAGGCTCTGGCGGCTCTTTCTCCTGTCGAAAGGCGAACCAATCCCGAATAATAGCGCCGAGGGTCCTCACTGGATATGCCTGTTTGGTAATGGGGTCTGCGTCAAAAAAGTTCTGAGCTGAAAATAACTATGCTAAGCCAGACGTCGAAACGGCATTTTGGAGTTTAAGCGCATGACCAAACGCGATGTTGTGGTGTTGAGCGCCGCGCGATCCGCCATCGGAACCTTCGGCGGCTCGCTCAGCGATATGGAACCGCATGAACTGGCGGGGATCGTAATGAAGGAGACGGTGAAGCGCTCCGGCGTCGATCCTAACCTGATCAATTACATTACCGTCGGCAACGTCATTCCCACCGATTCCCGCTATGCCTATGTCTCGCGCGTGGCGTCGATTCAAGCGGGTCTGCCGATGGCGTCCGTCGCCCAGACGGTCAATCGCCTGTGCTCCTCGGGTCTGCAGGCGATCGTGACCACGGCCCAGAACATTCTGCTGGGCGATTGCGACTATGGCATCGGCGGCGGCGTCGAGGTGATGTCCCGCGGCGGTTACATGTCACCAGCCATGCGCACCGGCGCCCGCATGGGCGACAGCACCTTCGTCGACATGATGGTGGCCGTGCTGACCGATCCCTTCGGTGTCGGTCATATGGGCATCACGGCGGAGAACCTGGCGACGAAGTGGAACCTCAGCCGCGAGGACCAGGACGCCTTCGCCCTCGAATCCCAGCGTCGCGCCGCCCTGGCTATTGCCGAGGGGCGGTTCAAGTCGCAGATCGTTCCCGTCGTCAAGCAGACCAAGAAGGGCGAAGTGGTGTTCGATACCGACGAGCACGTCAAGCCGGGAACCACCATGGAATCGCTGGCGAAAATGCGTCCGGCCTTCAAGAAGGACGGGACCGTCACCGCCGGTAACGCGTCGGGCATCAATGACGGCGCCTCGTTCTTCGTGCTGGCCGATGCCGCCGTCGCCGCCGCTGCCGGCTATAAGCCGATGGCGCGCCTTGTCTCCTACGCCATCGCCGGCGTCCCCAATGACGTCATGGGCGAAGGCCCGATCCCGGCGACCAAACTGGCCCTGAAAAAAGCCGGCCTGACGCTGGACAAGATGGATGTCATCGAATCCAACGAGGCATTCGCGGCGCAGGCGCTGTCCGTCGCCAAGGGCCTGGAACTCGACATGAAAAAGACCAACCCCAACGGTGGCGCCATCGCGCTTGGTCATCCGGTCGGCTGTTCCGGAGCCTTCATCGCCACCAAGGCGTTGTATGAACTGCAGCGCATCAACGGCAAATACGCGCTGGTCACCATGTGTATCGGTGGCGGCCAGGGGATCGCGACGATTTTCGAGCGTATTTAAGTCGGTCCTCACTCTACCCTCTCCCGCCAAAGGCGGGAGAGGGGCTCCGCATCGGGCCATCGACACCATCGCCTTGGTGCCCTTGGTGATTTTGGTGTTTAAAAAATTTGTTTTCTCTAGGCCGGGACGGCTGATTCTAAAAGACTTTCAAACTCTTCGACCGGCACCGGGCGGCTGAACAGATAGCCCTGGTAGGCGTTGCAGCCGTGTTCGGCCAGGAAGTCCCGCTGCGCCTCGGTTTCGACGCCCTCGGCGATCACCTTCAAACCCAGTGTCTGTCCAAGAGCGACAATGGTCTGGGCGATGGCGGCGTCGTTGGCATCGTTGAGAACATCGGTGACAAAAGACCGGTCGATTTTCAATTGCCCCAAGGGCAGGCGCTTCAGATAGGACAACGATGAATAGCCGGTGCCAAAATCATCCAGGGAAAACCTGATGCCATAGGACTTAAGGGCGTTCATCTTGGTAATGACGTCCTCTATGTTGTCGATCAACATGCTCTCCGTCAGCTCCAGTTTGAGCTTGTGCGGATCCGCGTTGGTGCGATCAACCGCAGAAAGAACCTCTTCGACGAAGTTGTGCTGGCGTAACTGGTGGGCGCTGACATTGACCGCAACCGTGAGATCGGCCATTCCGGGGCGGTCGGCCCAGGCGAAAATCCGGGCGCAGGCGGATTCCAGCACCCATTGCCCCAAAGGCAGGATCAGGCCGGTCTCTTCGGCCAAAGGAATGAAGTCGGCGGGAGCAACCAGACCGCGCTCAGGATGTTGCCAGCGGATCAGTGCCTCGGCGCCGATGATCCTGCCGTTTTCCACTTGCGGTTGGTAATAGAGGGAAAACTGACCAAATTTGAGTCCCAGCCGAAGATCCTCGATCATCGCCGAATGGGCCTGGACGGTTGCCTGCAGGTCGGGATCGAAGAAGCGAAGCGTGCTCCTGCCGGCGGCCTTGGCCTGATACATGGCGATATCCGCCTGTTTCAGCAGGTCGTCGATGCTGTCGCGCTTGTCGCCGAACAGCGTGATGCCGACGCTCGGCGTGCTGCGGCAGTCGTGTCCGGCCAGAAGGTAAGGCCGGCTTACCGCGGCAAGGATCTTTTCGCCGACCAGTTTGGCCTGCGCCGCGGCTTCCTCGGAGTTCTCGCTCAAGTCTCCCAGCAGAACGATGAACTCGTCGCCTCCCAACCGGGCGACGGTGTCGATTTCGCGGATGCAGGTGGTCAGGCGAACGGCCACTTGCTGCAGCAGCAGGTCACCCTTGTCATGGCCGAGAGTGTCATTCAGCAATTTGAACTTATCAAGGTCGAGAAACAGCAGTGCCCCCTCGCGTCCGTTTCTGATGCTGGCCGACAGTGCCTGGTGCAACCGGTCCATGAACAGGCGGCGGTTGGGCAGTTGAGTAAGGGGGTCGTAGAAGGCAAGATTTTTGATTTGCTCTTCGGCCGCCTTTCTTTCCGTGATGTCGGTATGGATGGCAACATAATGGCTGACCCTGCCGTCGGCACCGGTCACGGCTTTGATGCTGAGCCATTTGGGATACACCTCGCCGTTCTTGCGGCGATCCCAGATCTCCCCCTGCCAGGCACCGGTTTGCCCGAGCGCATTCCACATCCCGGCATAAAAGGCGGCATCGTGACGTCCGGATTTGAACAGTCGCGGGGTCTGTCCCACAACTTCCGCGGCGGAGAAGCCGGTCATGTCGAGAAAGGCCTGATTGACCCGCAGGATGGTCTCCCCGGCATCGGTGATGACGATGCCTTCCCGGGCATCGAAGGCGGCGGCGGCGATGCGGAGATTGGTTTCCGCCGCCTTGCGCTCAGTGATCACATCGAACACCGCGACGAAATGTTCGGGCTGTGGGCAATACACCGACAGAGCCAGCCAATGCTTCAGGGTATTTAAGTATATTTCAAATTTTTCCTGCTGTCCGGTCATCGCAACGCGACCGAGTTTAATAAAAAACTCTGGATCTTTCTGCCTTATACCGGGAAAGACCTCGGTCATTGTCTTGCCGACGGCCTGCTTTATTCCAGTCAGTTCGTCGAAAGATTTGTTCACCTTCAAATGCACGAAATCAACCGGCTCGCCGTTTTCGAAAATCATTCGACAATAGGCGGTTCCGTTGAGCATGTTGTCGAACAAGGTGCGATAGGTGAATTCGCTCTCATGCAAGGCCGCTTCCGTCAGTTTCCGCTGGCGAAAATGGTGTTGCATTGCCGCGATGGCGCCACAGACCACCACTTCGTCGGTGAAAAACACCGACACGGACAGAACGGCATTGTTGGAGACGTTGACGCCGTTGAACGGGGGGAAAAACAGGCAATCGGCCAGCCCGCAGGCTATGACGGCGGCAACCATGGCCGGGCCAAAGCCGCCGAAGACGGCGACAAGCATTACCGCTGGATAGAAGGTTACAAATTGCGCCCCGGCGTCTTGCGGCGCAATGACCATGCGTAATGCCAAGGCGACCGCGACCAGGGCCGCCGCCATCAGGTAATGGACAGGACGGGTCCGTTCCAAATGACCAATCGCCGGCAGAGCCGCGACAATACGGCCCAGCATCGACTGTTTCTCTATGGCGGCGTTGTCAGAAGCCTTAATCAAATTCGTCCGTACAAATCTGATGGGAACATTTGCTATTCTATTCCTCAGCGGAAGCAAAAATCCAACAGTAACAAAAGTATGTAGGAATTGTTTTTTTGGTGTTTAATCAATTGTGGGTTGTTCTGGCGGTACCCCTGCTGTGCGCAATTGACCCTGTTCGGGGAGTTGCTTTGCTTTAAATGCAATTCGGCGTAGGAAGAAAGGCTTTCGGATAACAGGAGACGTCATGCGCGTTGCGATCATCGGTTCCGGGCCCGCCGGCTTTTATGCGGCGGAGGCCTTGTTGAAACGTACCGACGCGGTGGTCCATGTCGATATGTTCGACCGTCTGCCGACGCCGTTCGGCCTGGTCCGCGGCGGTGTGGCGCCTGACCATCAGAGAATGAAAACGATTACCCGTGCTTATGAAAAGACCGCCAGCCATCCGTCCTTCCGCTTTCTCGGCAATGTCTGTTTCGGGCGCGATCTGTCGGTTGAGGATTTGCGCCGCCATTATCACCAGATCGTCTATGCCATGGGAAACGAGGCCGATCGACGCCTCGGCATTCCGGGGGAGGGGATCACCCGCTGCACACCGTCCTCGGTCTTCGTCGGTTGGTACAACGGACATCCTGATTACAAGGACGCCAGGATCGACCTGTCGGTGTCCGCCGTCGCGGTGATCGGTCACGGCAATGTCGGGGTCGACACCACGCGCCTGCTGCTGCGCAGCGCCGAAGAACTGGCGGCAACCGATATCGCCGGCCATGCCCTGGCGGCATTGCGCCAAAGCCGGATCCGCGATGTCTTCCTGATCGGTCGCGGCGGGCCGGAAGATGCCACCTTCACACCCAAGGAACTCGGCGAACTGGGGCATCTCGAGGATGTCGACATCATCGTCGAGGCCGATGACCTCGCCGCCGCGGCGGTCGTCGCCAACCCCGAGGGAAGCAAGGCGGAGCAGAACCTGCATATCCTCCAGTCCTATGCGGCGCGCCCCCTGGCCAACCGTGCGAAGAGATTACATCTGCGGTTCTGGACTTCACCTTCGGAAGTGATCGCCGACAGCGCCGGCGGCGTCGCCGCCCTGATGCTGAACCGAAACAATCGCCAGGCCGCGCCTGAACGGTTGCCGGTGGGAATGGTGCTGACGGCCATCGGATTTGCCGGCAATCCCATCCCCGGGGTTCCCTTCGATGAAAAATTGCGCCTGATCGCCAATGACGACGGCAGGGTCGTCGCCGGACCGGACCGCCGGCCGGTCGGCGGCGAATATGTGGTGGGTTGGGCCAGAACCGGACCTCAGGGGCTGATCGGCTCGCATAAGGCGGCATCGGCGCATGTGGTCAATCACATGATGGTCGACGGCGCCGGGCTTGAACAGCGTCCGGTGCCGGAACCCGAAGCAATCATCTCATTGCTTCAGGAACGGGAAACGCAGATTGTCTCTTTGGACGACTGGCGGCGATTGGATGAAGTCGAAACCGCGCGCGGAGAGCGTCGCGGCGCCCCCCGCGACAAGATCGTCGATGTCGAGGCCATGTTGAGGATTCTCGGAGGCTGAACGCGCATGTCGTCGTCGCCGCAGATCCCCGAGCCGCGCCGGTTCCGTTTCCCCGCCGACTATTCCATCGTCGTCCGTTATGTTGGTGCCCTGGTCCTGGTCGTCATAGCCTTGGCAATCCGCATGGTGATCGCGCCGCCCGAGGCGGGACTGCCCTTCGTCACCTTTCTTCCCTCGGCGGCGCTGGCGGCAATTCTGTTCGGTTTCGGTCCGGGACTGTTGGCCGCGGCACTGGGCAATGTGCTGGCGGCGGTTTTTTACGTTCCTTCCCTGGGTGGTGGCGGATTTACCGTTGTTATCCAGGCGGTTTATTTTGGCTCCGCCGCACTTATCTGTTGGACAATCAGCTACTATCAGCAGCATTACCGCAGGGTGCTTGGTGACCTGCTGGCGGCCAACCAGGTCCTGCTGGCGGGCAACCGGGTCAAGGCCGCCCGGGAACGGCTCCTGCAAATCGATGTGACCTGTACCTTGCAGGATCTGCTGGTGGCGACCCTCGATGAGTTGGAGGCGTTGACCGACAGTTCCATCGGTTTTTATCACTTTGTCGAAGCCGACCAGAACACCATCGCCTTGCAGGCCTGGTCGACCCGGACAGCCAGGGAATACTGCGATGCCCAGGTGTCTGATCGCCATTACCCGGTGGACCGGGCCGGCATATGGGCGGAATGCATCCAGTCGCGTCTGCCCACCATCCACAACGACTACGCCACCGCGCCCAACCGCAAAGGGCTGCCGGATGGTCACGCCAAATTGATCCGTGAGCTGGTTGTGCCGGTTCTTCGCCAAGGCAAGGTGGTGGCGGTCCTGGGGGTGGGAAACAAGCTTGTCCCCTATGTGGAAAACGACCTTAAGGCGGTGACCGAGTTCGCCGACATGACCTGGGATCTTGCCGAGCGGAAAATGGCGACCGAGAAACTGATCCAGCGCAAACGCGACCTTTCGCGCAATAACGAAGAACTCCTGGCGTCTCAGGATTCTCTGTTCCACGCCCAGCAAGCCCTGGAGAAACGGGTTGAGGAACGCACCGAGCAACTTCGCCAGCTGGCCGTCGAGGCGACGCTTATCGAGGAAAGGGAACGCCAGGCCATCGCGGCGGACCTCCACGACGATTTGGGGCAGGCGCTGCATGTGGCGCGGATCAAACTCGGCAGCCTGGCCAAAGGGCTGCCTGAGGGGTCGGTCGAGGTCAGTGAATTGAACGGTCTGCTGGCTGATGCCAGTCGATCCGTCCGTTCGCTGACGGCGCAGCTCAGCCCGCCGGTGCTGAAGGATTTCGGCCTGGTCCCGGCGGTGTCCTGGCTTGCCGAGGAAATGCGGCGCGCCTACGATCTGAGAGTGGCCGTCGAGGACGACGGCACCGTCAAGTCCCTGACCTCGGCCCAGTCGGCTCTTCTGTTCCGTGCGACCCGGGAACTCCTCATCAACGTCGCCAAGCATTCCGGCACCGACAGGGCAGTGGTGCGGATCAGCGGGCAGGACGGATGGCTGCGGATGAGTGTGGAAGACAAGGGGGGTGGCATGGCCGACTGGCGGCGGGCAATCACGGCGGGAAACGTCTTCGGCCTGTCCAGCGTCCGCGAACGCATCACCTTTCTCGGCGGAGACATGGACGTCCGCTCCTGCCCGGGCCAGGGAACCGCCGTGATCCTGACCTTGCCGCTCGATACGGCGGCGTCCCAGACGTCGACGGTGCCGACATGACCATTCGTGTCGTCCTGGTCGACGATCACCGGATGTTCCGCGAGGCGCTGCGGACGCCGCTTGACGCCGAAGCGGATATCGACATCGTCGGCGAGGCGGCGACCGGCGCCGCCGCACTGTCCGCCCTCGAGCAACTCAATCCCGACGTCATGGTCGTCGATATCGGCTTGCCGGACATGAGCGGCATCGAGTTGACCCGCACCATCACCCGTCTTCGTCCCGGCGTGCATGTGGTCGCCCTGTCCGGTCATGCGGATCGCCTCTATATCGAAGAGATGCTGAAAGCCGGGGCTTACGGTTACGTGGTTAAATCAGCCGGAGCGGACGAATTGATCGCCGCCATCCGCGCGGTGGTCGATGGGCGAAAATTTCTGTCCTCGGAGGTTACCGGACTGATGATCCGCCATTTCCACGAGGATGGTCCGGCGGAGAGTCCTCCTTCGACCGTTCTCGGGCGACGCGAGATAGAGGTGCTGCGCTTGCTGGCCGAGGGCAAGCGATCCGGCGAAATCGCCGCCAGTTTGGGGATTACGGTCGGAACGACGGAGGTTCATCGTCGCAACATCAAGCAAAAGCTCGGAATCCACTCGACGGCCGAATTGACCCGCTACGCCATTCGGGAAGGTCTCATTACCTCCTGACCTGCCGACCGTCGCCATGGCCGGGCCACTACCTGTTTTTGGATAGTAATCCTTCAGGTTAGTCGGAATTGACCGCTCTCTTAATTCCTTTACCCTTTGGTCCTAACGAAAGAAGAACACCCGGCATCGCTAAAGGGAGGTGCAAGAATGGGTCCGGATTTTATTCCCATCAGACTGACCTTGGCGGAGCTGTGTGTCGCGGCACTGATGCAGGCGGCGGACGACCTCAACGCGGCCCGCGATCACGCCGCCTTCCTGGAGGCCCTGGCGAATAATTATTGCCTCTGGCAGGCCCTGACCGAAGCCGGCGAGAAGAACCGGCAGGTCGTTCTGTCCCCGCGCGACTGTGAGTTTGTTCTAAGGCGCTCGAGTTGCGTCGGTCACAGCCTCAGCGACGCCGATGTCGAGACTTTGTGCGCCATCAACCGGCGCATCAGCAGGGACATCGCGCGCAATATCGACATCCCCCGGGTCCGCGCCAGGGCGGAGCTGGCCCATCAGGAAGCCCATGGTGACGGGTTCATGACCTGGCTGCTGGGGGAAGCGCACAGAAAAATCTGGATGGAGACCCATGCGCCGCCAAACTGCGAAATCGGCTTTTCGCAAAGGGGATCCCCGCGCTCGGCATCCGTTTGACGCCGAAGAAAAAGGAATAATCCAGTGATCCAGATAGTGCCTTCCGTCCCTGCCAGGATTGGTGCCGGTGAATTGATCGACCTGGAGCGGTTGCTGCCTTGTGCCATGGCGATCCAGAATGAACAGGACCCGGCGGACCAGGAGGTTGTCGTCACCACCTCCGACAATGGTCCGGGGGTGCAGTGGATCCTGACTTTCTGTCCCCTCGACCACTGTTTTTATGTCGCGGTTAACGGACGGGAGCGGTTCCGCACCGATTCTCCGCAACTGGCCTGCGTTTATTTCAGTTCGCGCGCCGCCAACCGGTGAGGGGTGGGATTTTCAGAGTGGCGCTGGCATGAAGGCCGCTCAGTGCGTTTTTGACTCGTCGAAAACGGCGTCGAGCGTCGTCGCGGTGAGCGCCCGGTCGAAAAGGTGGTCGAGTCGGTCGAGATCGGCGGCGGCGATCAGCGAGCGGGCCGTCTCGGTGACGGGCCCAAACCGGCTGTCCAGCAGGCGCTGCAAGGCATCGGCCTTACCCTCGGCCTTACCCTCGGCCAGCCACTGCTGTTTCCACGATTCTCCCAGGGTCGTCAGCATCGGTCTTATCTCCATCAAATCCGCCGGTACCGGCAGCGCGGCCCCCAGGCCTTCCATCGCCTGGCGCACCAGTTCGGTAAACAGCCGCCTCAGGTCGGCGGTGCCGGGGTGCTGCCGGAACCAGCCGACCACTTGGTCGATAAGGCCCACCAGATCTTCCGGCGGATGCCGCTGCTCCAGGCGGAAAAGCAGTGCCGCCAAACTGTCTCGCCGGGCCAAGTCATCGCCCGGAAAGGCGCCCATGTCCAGCAGATGATATCGGATTCGCGGCTGCCAATGCCAGAGCGGCGATGCGGCGGGGAGCAAGATCAGGTCGGCCAGCTCAGTCGGTGCCGTCCAGCGGCGCTCGCCGTTGTAGAGCACCAACATGAGAAGCGGCGGCAGTCGATCGCCGCTCTTCAATTTGGTTTCGGCGATGACATGCTGCCACAGAAGGCCTTGATAGACCTGAGTTCGCACCGCCATCCACCAGTCGCTGCCGCTTTGGAATTCGAGAAGGAGGTAAAGGTAGATGTCGTCGCCCTGCGGCGTCGGAAGGCGCCAGATAATGTCGCCTTCCCGGCGATTGCGTGGGCCATGAAACTTGACGTTGACCCGCTGCAGGTGGCGAAAGTCGAGGTCGAGTTCCGTCACCTCGGGGACAAAATCCCGCAGCAGATGCTCGACCATCAGCGGATGAGAAAACAGGCGATGGTAGAGGGCGTCGCTGTTGGTCATGCCGCCCTGATATCATGACGCGACGTCGCCGTCACGTTCCGATTTGGAGATATATAGAAACTACAAGGACCGGGGCGATGGGGCGCCGCCATGCCAGCGAATGGATCGCATCGTTTTGCCGGCTGTTCGCGACGTAAAGTTGCGGGAATTACTATATATGTGAAATTTCTTGAAAACCTGTGGCCCTCCGTGTATCTATCCGACCGATCAGTTCACCCCAGACGGAAAGCCGGCCACCGATGTCCTCAAAGCAGATGATCGCCCTCGACGGCAACGAGGCCTGTGCCTCCGTCGCCTTTCGCACCAGTGAAATCGCGGTCATTTATCCGATTACGCCGTCTTCCACCATGGGCGAACTGGCGGAGCAATGGGCCGCCGAGGGCAGCACCAATATCTGGGGCATGGTGCCGGAAATCACCGAGATGCAGTCGGAGGGCGGCGCCATCGGCGCCGTCCACGGCGCCATCCAGGCCGGTTCGTTGGGCACCACCTTCACGGCCTCGCAGGGCCTGCTGCTGATGATCCCCAACATGTACAAGATCGCCGGGGAACTGACCCCGTTCGTCATGCATGTCTCGGCCCGCACCGTTGCCACCCATGCCCTGTCGATTTTCGGCGATCACTCCGATGTCATGGCCACCCGCCAGACCGGCTTTGCCATGCTGGCTGCCGCCTCGGTGCAGGAGGCCCAGGACATGGCGGCGGTGGCGGTGGCGGCGACGCTGAAATCGCGGGTCCCTTTCGTGCATTTCTTTGACGGCTTTCGCACCTCCCATGAAGTGGCGAAAATCGAGGCTCTGTCCGACGACGACCTGCGAACGCTGATCGATGAGGACCTGGTCCATGAGCATCGCCGGCGGGCGCTGACCCCCGACCATCCGGTGCTGCGCGGCTCGGCCCAGAATCCCGATACCTTCTTCCAGGCCCAGGAGGCCCGCAACAGCTACCACGACGCGGTGCCCGGCATCGTTCAGGCGGAAATGGATCGTCTGGCGGCGCTGACCGGCCGCCAGGCCCGGCTGTTCGATTACGCCGGCCATCCGGAAGCGGAAGAGATCATCGTCATCATGGGTTCGGGCGCCGAAACCGTTCACAAGACCATCGAGCGCCTGAATGCCGAAGGCCGCAAGGTCGGCGTCGTCAAGGTCAGGCTCTACCGTCCGTTTTCCATCGATGCCTTCATCGCCGCGCTGCCGCCGTCGACCCGGGCCATCGCCGTCCTCGATCGCTGCAAGGAACCCGGCGCGGTGGGCGAGCCGTTGTACCAGGATGTCGTTGCCGCCCTGGCGGAAGCCCGCGCCGCCGGGTTGCGCCCGACCGGCGCCGAGCCCAATGTGATCGGCGGCCGCTACGGCCTGGCGTCGAAGGAATTCAGTCCGCCGATGGTCAAGGCGGTCTATGATGAACTGAGGAAGGATAAGCCGCGCCGCCATTTCACCGTCGGCATCCATGACGACGTCACCGGTTTGTCGCTGCCGGTGGATGAGGGCTTCCAGCTTGATCTGGCGGATACCCGCGAGGCGGTGTTCTACGGCCTGGGCGCCGACGGCACGGTCGGTGCCAATAAGAATTCGATCAAGATCATCGCCGAAAATACCGAGCTCTATGCCCAGGGCTATTTCGTCTATGACTCGAAGAAATCGGGCGCGGTGACCATTTCCCATCTGCGCTTCAGTCCGGCCCCGATCCAGTCCGCCTATCTGATCGGCCAGGCCGACTTTGTCGCCTGTCATCATTTTCACTTCCTCGACAAGATCGACGTGCTCGACAGCGCCCGTCCCGGCGCCACCTTCCTGCTGAATTCCCAGCATCCGGCGGAGGCCGTATGGGATCATTTGCCGCGCCCGGTGCAGCAGACGATCATCGACAAGCAGCTCGAGATGTATGTCATCGATGCCCGCAAGGTGGCGCAGGCGGCCGGCATGGGCGGACGCATCAACACCATCATGCAGACCTGTTTCTTCGCCCTGTCGAAAGTCCTGCCGCGGGATGAGGCCATCGGTCAGATCAAGAAGGCCATCGAGAAGACCTATGGCCGCAAAAGCGCGAAAATGGTCGAGCAGAATTGCGAGGCGGTGGATACCACGCTGGCCCATCTGCTGCGGGTGGAGATCCCCGGCCGCGCCACCAGCAGCCGCGAACTGCCGCCCATCGTTCCCCTCGACGCGCCTGATTTTGTGCAACGCGTCACCGCCGTCATGCTGGCCGGCAAAGGCGATCTGCTGCCGGTCAGCGCCTTCCCGCCGGATGGTGCCTGGCCGGTGGGCACAGCCCAGTACGAAAAGCGCAATATCGCCGACGAGATCCCGCTGTGGGAGCCCTCGCTGTGCATCCAGTGCAATAAATGCGCGATGGTCTGTCCGCATGCCGCCATCCGCGCCAAGGCGGTGCCCGCCGACGCCGTCACGGCGGCGCCGGCCAGCCTGAAAACCATGCCCTACCGCGGCGCCGAAATGAAGGGCGGCACCTATCTTCTGCAGGTGGCGCCGGAGGACTGCACCGGCTGCACCCTCTGCGTCAAGGTCTGCCCCGGCAAGGACAAGGCCAATCCCGGCCGGCTGGCGCTGGCCATGGTGCCGAAGGATCCGCTGCTGGCGGCCGAGCGCGGCAATTTCGCCTATTTCCTTACCTTGCCCGATCTCGAACGGGCACAGCTGCAGCTGACGCCCAAATCGGTGCAGCTGATCAAACCCCTGTTCGAGTTCTCCGGGGCCTGCCTGGGTTGCGGCGAAACCCCTTATGTGAAACTGCTGACCCAGCTGTTCGGCGACCGCACCCTGGTGGCCAATGCCACCGGCTGTTCGTCGATCTTCGGCGGCAATCTGCCCACCACCCCCTATACCGTTGACAAGGACGGGCGTGGTCCGGCCTGGGCCAATTCCCTGTTCGAGGACAACGCCGAGTTCGGCCTGGGTTTCCGTCTGTCGGTGGACCAGAGCAAGGCGCAGGCGCGCCATCTGGTCAAGGCGCTGGCCGATCACCTGCCGCGCCAGCTGGTCACCGAATTGCTGCACGCGCCGCAGGACAATGATCTCAGCATCCAGCGTCAGCGCGAAAGGGTCAGCGCGCTCAGGCAGCATCTGCCGGCAATTGCCGGTGCCGCCGCCCGCCGTCTGGAGGAGCTTGCGGATTACCTGGTGGAAAAGATCGTCTGGATCGTCGGCGGCGACGGCTGGGCCTATGATATCGGCTATGGCGGTCTTGACCATATTCTGGCGTCGGGCCGCAACGTCAATATTCTGGTGATGGACACCGAAGTCTATTCCAACACCGGCGGCCAGCAGTCGAAGTCGACGCCGCTGGGGGCCACCGCCAAATTCGCCACCGCCGGCAAGCTGAGGCCGAAAAAGGACCTCGGCCTGATCGCCATGACCTACGGCAATGTCTATGTCGCCTCCATCGCCTTCGGCGCCCGCGACACCCAGACGGTGCGGGCGTTGCAGGACGCGGCATCCTTTGACGGGGTTTCGCTGGTCATCGGCTATGCCCATTGCATCGCCCACGGCTACGACATGTCCGCCGGCCTCGACCGCCAGAAGTCGGCGGTAAAAAGCGGCTACTGGCCGCTTTACCGCTATGATCCGCGGCGCCTGGGGACCGGCGTCAGCCCGCTGGAACTGGACGCCAACGATCCCGAACTCGATCTGGCCGAATTCATGACCAACGAGACGCGGTTCCGCATTACCGAGCGTCAGGATCCCGATCTCTATCGGGAAATGGTGGCCAGCGCCAACAGCGACGTGCGGCGTCGTTTCGATATCCTCAAGCGCATGGCGGAGGGGGACGCCGCCGAATAATATCGGCAAAATGATCAGGCAACTTCCCGTCATTCCGCTTGAACGCAGCGTTCATCCGCGTAATGTCGGAAAGACGTCTGGTCAAGAACGGAGATCGCATGCAGCAGAGGCATGCCTCGCAAAGCATCGCAATCATCTGGCTGATCCTTCTGGGCTTCGTCGGCTACCACGCTTTTGCCCTCAGATCGTCTTACCTCGTCTATCAGAATAAGACCGGCGAACGAGCCCTTTCACTGGCGCGCCTGGTGGAAGAACATGCCGCCGCGAAAATCGAGCGCACCAATTCGGTTCTCATGGAATCAATCGCCGATCTGGTTATGGATGACATCGCCCTGGGCATGCGCCTGCCGGACGACCGTCGGCAGCGCATCGGCAGTATGCTTGCCGAGCGGCAGCACCGCAGTCCCGGGATCGTGTCGATGTCGGTCACCGACAGCGACGGGCTGGTCTATGCCAATTCCCTCGGCGTCGCTGCCGGAATCAACCTGGGCAATCGCGCGTATTTTCTTGAATTGAAATCCGGCCCGCATCCCAATCCGGTGGTTTCGGAGGTTATCAAGGGGCGCGTTTCCAATCGCTGGGGCATTCAGATCGCGCGGCGCATCGACCTGCCCGATGGCGGATTCGCCGGTATGATCGTGGCAAATCTGGGGGTGTCGGAAAACTTCGAGCAGCTTTACGGCTCCGTCGGGCTTGGCGCCACCGACCTGATCACCTTGCGTAATGCCGAGAACCGGATCCTGGTCAGATATCCGGTGCGCGAGGAATTGCTGGGTAAGGTCGTCGTCGACTCGGCCAGCGGGCACCAGGTTGCGTCGGGCGTTGCCGTCAGCGTCGTTGAATCGACGTCATCATTTGACGGCATCTTGCGCATTGCCGCCATCCGCCGGCTCACCGACTATCCCCTGTACGTCATTGTCGGTCTGGCCCGTGACGCGGCGATGGCACCCTGGTACCAGGAACTGCGTCTGGCGGTCTATGTCGCCGCCGGCGCCCTGGCGGCGGGGGTATTTCTCACCTATCTGCTGCGCAAGCGGGAACAGGTCCTGGCAGACCTGGCCCTGGTCAGTTTCGCGATGAATACCGTCAAGGAAGCCACTTATCTGACCGACAGAGACGGGCAATTCCACTATGTCAATGACGAAGCCTGCAAGGCTCATGGATGCAGTCGGGAGGAATTGCTCCGGCTAAAAGTCATGGATCTTGATGCCCAGGCCAATACGGCTGAAAAATGGGCGTCGAATTTTGAGAGGATCAAGGCGCGCAAGACAATTACATTCGACAGCCGTCATGTCGGCGCCGTCGGAGGGGAGTTCCCGATCGAGGTCAACGCCACCTATTTCGAATTCCGCCAGAAGCCCTATGTCCTCTGTCTGGAGCGCAACGTCGCCGAGCGCAAGCGCATGGAACAGGCCTTGCGCGACAGCGAGATGCGCTTTCGCAAGGCCATGGAGGCCAGCAATGATGGCCTGTGGGACTGGGACATCGTCAGCGACCAGGCCTATTTCAGCCCGGCTTATCTCGGCATGCTGGGCTATGACCCGGGCGAATTGCCGATGGTCGGCCAGACCTGGCTCGACCTGATCCATCCCGACGACTGCCAGATGGCTCTGGCGGCCAATCGCGAATGTATCGAAAACCGGCGTGAAACCTTCGCTGTCGAATTCCGCATGAAGGCCAAGGACGGTACCTGGCGCTGGATCCTCGGCCGCGGCCGGGCCTTCGAGCGCGGCTCCGACGGCCGGGCGGTGCGCTTGATCGGCACCCATGTGGACATCACCGAACTCAAGCGGGCTGAACAGCGGGCCGAGGAGGCCAGTCGCGCCAAGTCGCAATTCCTGGCCAATATGAGCCACGAAATTCGCACCCCGATGAACGTCATCGTCGGCTTCACCGAAAGCCTCTATCAGGAGGCCCACAATGATCATGAAAAAGACAAGCTTTGGAAGATCGACCAGGCGGCAAATCATCTCCTCGGTATTATCAACAACATTCTCGATATGTCGAAGATCGAGGCGGGAAAACTGTTCCTTAGCGCCGAGAATTTCTCTTTGGGCAATCTGTTGTCCAGTGTGATGGATCCGTTTCTCAACGAAGCGGCGGCCGGCAAAGTCGACTTGCGTCTCATGGTCAGTCCCGAGATCCCGGATCAGCTGCAAGGGGATGCCCTGCGGCTTCGCCAATGCCTGCTCAATTATGTCAGCAACGCGATGAAATTCACCCCCAGGGGGGAGGTAACCGTGCGGGCGGCGCTGGAAAGACGGACCGGCACCGGCCTGTTGCTGCGTTTTACGGTGGAAGACAACGGCATCGGCATCGAGGCTGAGGTTTTGCCGCGGCTGTTCGCCGCCTTTGAGCAGGCGGATATGTCGACCACCAGGCAATATGGCGGCACCGGTCTGGGACTGGCTCTGACCAAACAGCTTGCCACGCTGATGGGGGGTGACGTTGGGGTCGACAGTGCGCCGGGACAGGGCAGCCGGTTCTGGTTCACCGCGCTGGTGCAGCCGGCGACCGGCGCCGTCGGAACCCCCGTCGTCGAGCCGCCGATGCCGATCGTTACCAACGGCCGCATCCTGGTCGCCGAGGACACCGAAACCAACCGCGAGGTACTGAAGATTCTGTTGGCAAGATGCGCTGTCCAGGCGGATTTCGCCGAGGACGGCCGGATCGCGGTGGCTATGGCGGCGACGACGTCCTATGCGCTGATCCTGATGGATATGCGGATGCCGGTGATGGACGGCCTGGACGCCACCAGGGCGGTGCGGGCCTTGCCCGGCTATGGCCAGACGCCGATCGTCGCGCTGACCGCCAACGCCTTCGACGAAGACCGCCGGCTTTGTCTGGATGCCGGGATGAACGATTTTCTCGGCAAGCCGCTGCGCCTGGAAAAGCTGCGCGCCGTGCTGTCGAAATGGTTGCCGGTGGGGGATGCGGTGCAGAGCTAGAGCCCGCTGCGATTAGGTCGATGCAGAGTGACCCTCACCCACCCACCGCTCCGCGGCGGGTCCCCCCTCTCCCGCGAGCGGGAGAGGGTCCCGAGCGGCAGCGAGGG
>DUZF01000034.1 GCA_013349665.1 Rhodospirillaceae bacterium
GCAACCAGACCCAGGTCCGGGAAGACCTGCTGGCCCCTCTGAAACGCCTGACCGTGGTGGGGCGACTGGGCGTCGGCCTCGACAACATCGACCTCAAGGCCTGTGAAGGGCGCGGCATTGCCGTGGTGGCGGCTGATGGCGGCAACGAGATCTCAGTGGCCGAGCACGTTTTCGCCGGCCTGCTGGCCTTCGCCCGCAATACGCTGTTCACCTCGGAGCGGGTGGCGGCCGGCGAATGGCCACGCACTCAGAACGTCGGCAGCGAACTGTTCGGCAAGACGCTGGGTATCGTTGGCCTGGGCCGTATCGGCCGGCAGGTGGCACGGCGGGCGGCCGCTTTCGGCCTGTCGTTGATCGCCTGCGACCCTTTCCTCGACCCGGCCGATCCGGTGTGGCGATCACTGGACATCCGCAGCGTCGAACTGGTGGATTTGTTGGCGATAAGCGACTTCATCACGCTGCATTGCCCGCTCAACGACAGTTCGCGCGGCATGATTGACGCCATCGCGATCAAGGCCATCCGGCCCGGCGCTGTAATGATCAACACCGCTCGGGGCGGCATCGTCGATGAGGATGCCCTGGCAGGCGCCCTCGCCGCCGGCAGCCTCAAGGGGGCGCTGATCGACGTTTTCGCCGATGAGCCTTTACCCGCCGGCAATCCCTTCGCCGGGCTTTCCAACGTCATCCTCACGGCCCATGTCGCCGGCCTGACCGAAGAAGCCCATCTGCGCGTCAGCCGCATGATCGCCGAGCGGGTTATCGCCATCCTCGGAGAGCCATAGCGTCTTTGTTCAGACGGGTAACGGCACGCCCAGCCTGTCGCCCAGGCCGGCAAGTTCCGCGCGGATCGCTGCCGACAGCGGGATGCCGTCGCGGGCGGCGGCCAACTCCTTTTCGGCGGCACCTTCACCGGGCAATCGGCCATGGGTCCCCACCGATGCACGGTAACGCCCAATCCAGGCGTGCATGTTTTCGGCGTAGGCATCAGCTCCGATGATGGCTGCGGGATCGGCGATCAGGCCGAAGGCCCCCACCTCGGCGGCCGACCCGAGCAACGCGTTGGCCTGCGGTAACGAACCGGTCAGCACGCCAGCCAGAACCTGCACGATCATCGCCAGTCCCAGACCCTTGTGCCCCCCCACCGGCAACATGGCGCCCTTCGCCGCCTTGACCGGGTCGGTGGTGGGGTGGCCGTCGGGACCGATCGCCCAATCGTCCGGGATCGACTGGCCGGTGCGGGCGGCCAACAGCACGTTGCCGCGCGCCACTTTGCTGAATGACAGATCGACCACTAATGGCAGGCCGCCCGGCACCGGCGCGGCGAAAGCCAATGGATTGTTGCCAATAGCGGCGGAGAGCGAACCCTCGGGCGCCATACATGGCTGCGCGGCCTGACTGATCAGTGCCACCTTGCCCTGGGCCGCGCCGTGCCGCACATAGCCACCGAGCGCTCCAAGATGTCCGACCCGGCGCAGAAGGAAAACCTGTATCGCCCGATCGCGCAGGCGCTCGACCGCCGCCTCGATCGCGCGGATGGCAACCACCTGTCCCAACCCAAGGTCGCCGTCGATGCAGAGCACCCCGCATTTTTCCTCGATCCCCAGCCTCGGCGCCGGGTTGGCCCGGCCCTCCAGAAGGTTGGCGACGTAGCCGGACAAGCGGGCTACACCGTGGGTAAGTTGACCCCGACGGTCGGCCGCCACCAGCTCGAAGGCCGCCAAAGCCGCATCCTCGGCCGACAAACCGGCCGCCTGCAGCACCCGGCCGGCCCAGTCCTCAAGCAGCGCCGCATCAAAGCCCATTGCCACCTCCCTGCATCATCTGGCCAGCACCCCGCGGAGAAAAGGCAGCGCGGTGCCGGCGATGATCAGCGCGAAGCCGAAAAGCACGAGTGCGCCGGACCGCTGTACGATACGTCCCCGGCCCTTGGCACCGAAGCCTAACCCGGCCAGATGACCCAGTGCGATCCAGCCGCCGGCGGCGACCGCGATTTCAACCACCAGGCCGAAAGCGCAGGCCCACACCCCATCGGTCCTGCCGGCGTCCATCAATTCTAGAAACCCCATGGCGAAAACCAGGGACTTCGGATTGAACAAGGTGCACACCAGGATCTGGCCGAAACGGCCGGCCCCGGTCGGCCCAGGCGGCTCGCTCCACATCCGGCGCCCGACATGCAGCAGGACCATCACGCTGGCCGTTCGCAGCAGGAGGGCAAGCCGGGGGTCGGCCCGCGCCATGGGCAACAGCAGCATGACCAAAGTGGCAATGGCCAACAAATAGCCGGTGACGACCGCCGGGATCAGTGCCAAGGAACGGCGGACACCGCTCGCCGCCCCGGCGGCGGCAAGCAGCGCATTGGTCGGCCCGGGCACCACCAGAAGCACAAGGAAACCCAACAGCAAGGGAATCGTCTCGCTCATTTTTCCTTCCGCAAGGCACCGGTCTGGTCGACGCGGCGCAAGGCAGCCAACTCGGCCAGCGACGGTTCCGTGACCTCACGGGCGTGATCGAAAGCCTTGAGGTCCCAACCGGTGTTGGCCCTGATTTCGTCCGCACTGGAGAACGGATACCAGGAGTCCAGCCAGAATTCCCGGGTATCCGGATGGGGCCGGAGGATCCCCAGGGTAGTCACAATCGCCGAAGGACCTCCCCCCTGGAACCCAAAGCGATCACGGCTGTCGCCGCCGTCCAGATATCCCGGCGAGGTCAGGTAGGTCACTCTTTCCGCAAACCGTTTCGGCTCATGAGTGACCATGATCACTGTGCGTTTTGCGCCGCAGGCGATGTCGTTGGCGCCACCGGCACCCGGCAGCCTGGTCTTGGGCGGCCGGTAGTCGGCGCCGATCTCGCCCTCCCAAATGCCGGTAGTATTGACATTGCCGAAGCGATCCACCTGCGCGGCGCCGATGATGCCGACGTCGCAGCGACCCGAAGCCACCAAAAAGCCCAGGGCATCGAGGGCGTTGGTGAAGCTGGTGGCGTTGGCGGAAATCCGGTTGCATTCAATGCCCCAGGGCAGGCCGCCCACCGGCGTCGCTCCGAACACGCCGCCTTCGGTCATCGCACGGACATTGGGGGCGTGGTGCTCCTTGGCGAAATAGCCGGCCAGCATGGACAGACCGACCCCGAAGATGGCCAGTTCGCCATCCTTAATTTCCCGCCCGGTAGCAATGGCCATCATTTCCTGGCGACTGTAGCCCGCGGCGCTCATGCAGCCTCTCCCCGCAGGCCGGCGAGGTGTTCCGGAGGCACGATCCAGCGGCGGAACGGATCAACGAGGAAAGAGGTTTCACTGCGCGACAGGACCTCGACGCGGTTCCGTCCGATCATGTCGAGATAACCGTCGAGATCCTGATAGCCACGCACATAGGTCTGCAGATAGGACGCCGTTCCCTCATCGGTCGCCAGTGCCTTGTTCATCAGCACCATGTGCTCCTCGTCCACGTCATACATGCCCGGTGAAGCTTGCGGCCAGGCGGCGAACGGCCAATGGACCACGGCCTCGACGATGATGTCGGGGATGCGTACCAGATTGGGGAACTGCCTCATGCAGTCCTGGTCGACGATGGCATCGGCGATGACCACCACCCGCTTGGCCGCGCGCGACAGTTCGAAGCGGCTCCACTCGGTCCCCAGCATGATGGCATTGCCGGCGACGTCGGCCAGCGTCACATGGATTGCCGCCACATCTGGCCGAAGAGGTGAGAAAGCGCCGATTTCGCGGCCGCTGAAGGGATCGCGGACCGGCGGTATCTTTGGCCGGCCTTCGCCTGAAAAAGCGCTGCGATATTGAAGGTCGGAGCCGATGTTGGTGGTGGCGGGGACGAATGGCCAGTTGAGCGCGCCGCCGAGGAAGCGCAGCGCCATCGCCAGATTTGAATAATCCTCGAGCAGAAGCCTTCCGGTTTCCACGGCCCGGCGCAATCCGTTGGCGAAGCCGAACACCTCGAGTCCCGAGAACCCGCATTCGACCTTGGCCACGGCGCCGGCGGCAGCCAGCAGGTTCAACTGCTGGCTGCTGGCATGAAACACGGCATGCAGGTCTCTGCGACCCTGGCGCACAAGTTCCCTGCCAAAAACCACCGCGTCCGAACCCACCGGCAAGGCGGCTCCGCTGGCATATTGCATGCCATCCCAGCTGAAACGGCGGACAGCCTCAGCCAGAGATATGAGCTTGCCCATGCCCATCACCCCATCTCCTTAAATTATAATTTCTATTTACTAGTAGACTATGGAGTTTTTGTTCGCAAGGGTCAGAGCCATTCTGTTTGCGCAAATTTCATGCGGAACCGAACGTCATGATACAGCAGTCTATAATCTAGTAGTCTATTGACTATTGGATGCGGATGGGGCCATACTTGCCTTCTTCTCCCGCAGCCCAGGAGGGCAATCATGAGCCGCATTTCAGCCCCGATTACCCGGCGAACCTTCGTCAGCACCATCGCCCTGGCTGGCCTGGGCGCCGCTTTCACTTCCGGCCGACCACTGGCCGAACCGGCCGGCCGTCCAGATGCACCGCCGAAGCCCTTGAAACTCGCATGGAATGCTAACGCCGCCTGCCTTGCCCCGATCCCTCTGGCTATTAGTTCCGGGTTGTTTTTCAAGCATGGGCTAGACGTCGAACTGATCAACTTCGTCGGGTCAACCGATCAGCTCCTGGAAAGCCTGGCCACAGGCAAGGCCGACGCCGGAGTTGGCATGGCGCTCCGCTGGCTCAAGCCACTTGAACAGGGTTTCGACGTCAAGCTGACCGGGGCCACCCACGGCGGTTGCCTTCGCCTTCTGGCTGACCGGAACTCCGGCATTACCAACGATATCCGCAGCCTCAAGGGCAAGATCGTCGCCACGCCCGATCTCGGCGGCCCCGACAAGAACTTCTTTTCCCTACTGGCGCAGAAGCGCGGGCTCGATCCGGTGAAGGACATCGAGTGGCGCCAATATCCGGCTGACCTGCTGCCAACCGTCATTCAAAAGGGTGAAGCCCATGCGCTCAGCCATTCCGACCCTCTGACCTGGCACTTTCTGAAGAATTACCCGAACCTTTTTGAGGTGGCGACGAACCTGAGCGACGAATACCGCAATCGGGTCTGCTGCGTGATTGGCGTCCGCGGATCACTTCTGCGCGAGGACAGGCCGGCAGCGGCATCCCTGACCCGCGCCCTCATCGAGGCACAGAACCTGACTGTCCAGGACTATAGGCGCACGGCCGAGGCGTTCTATCCCTACTCGCCGAAAACCAGTGTCGAAGAACTGGTTAACATGCTGAAGAGCCATACCCACGACCACCATCAGGTGGGTAAGGATTTCAAGACGGAAATCGCCACCTGGGTCGAGGAACTCAAACAGATCGGGGTAATTAAACCAAGCACTGATCCGATCAAGTTCGCCGACAGGGTCTATGCTGACGTCGCCTGAGGGAGCTTTTGACATGGCTACAGCGGATGCCGCGGCTCTACCCAACGCGCCTGGCGATGTCGCACCGGGGGAGTCTAATGAAGCCATTCATCAGAAACATGCCACAAGTGAACCAACTACCGCCAAAGAAGGGCAGACGAAGGGTTCGCCGAGGTCGTTATTGGATCTCGGCTCGGGCGGAGGGGTCGCCGCCGGTGCCGCCTGGGCCCTGGCAGCCGTGGTCACCGCCGGTTGGCCGGATATCAACGAATGGTCCTATACTCACCTCCTGTCGATAATCGAGACCATCATCGGGTTTGTCCTGGTGGCTCTCGCCCTGGCGTTCCGTCCCGACGACCCGATCGCCATCCGGATCCGCCGCGGTTCGCCCTGGGCCCTGGCCTTGGCGGCTGGGTTGACGATCTGGGAAGCCGTCACCGCCAAACTGCTATGGCTGCCGCCGCCGTTCTTCGCTCCACCCCAGGCCCTGCTGGAGGCCTATCTTGAGGATTGGCCGCGCCTCTTGGAATGCGCCTTGCACTCCAGCATTCTCTTAGGCACCGGCTACCTGATCGGCGCCGCCGTCGGCTTCTCCAGCGGCCTGGCCATCGGCTGGTCGAAGGCCGCGGCATATTGGGGGCATCCGGTCTTAAGGCTCATTGGGCCGTTGCCGCCAACCGCCTGGATCCCGATCGCCTTTTTTCTTTTCCCCAGCAGTTGGAGCGCCAGCGTATTCCTGATCGCACTGGCGACTGCCATCCCGGTCGCCATCCTGACATGGTCGGGCGTCAGCAGCGTTCCCGCCTCCTATTACGATGTTGCCCGCACGCTTGGCGCCAAACAGGGATTCCTGGTGCTGAAAGTCGCGGTTCCGGCCGCGCTACCGCATGTGTTCGTCGGCCTGTTCATGGGGATGTCGGCCTCCTTCGTGGTGCTGGTTGTCGCAGAAATGCTTGGTGTCAAGGCCGGCCTCGGCTGGTACCTGCAATGGGCCCAGGGCTGGGCGGCCTATGCCAATATGTATGCCGCGCTGCTGGTCATGGCGCTGCTCTGCTCGGGATTGGTCACCCTGCTGTTTACTGTCCGTAATCAGGTCCTTTCCTGGCAGAAAGGACTGGTCAGATGGTAGCCGTTGCGATTAGGCCGGAGCCGCCGGCCAATCCCGGAATGGCCGTAGCCATTCGCAACATCAACCATCATTTCGCCCTGCACGGCGAGCACCTGCCCGTCCTCGACACCATCAGCATCGAGGTCGAACCCGGCGAACTGGTGGCGCTCCTGGGCCCCAGCGGTTGCGGAAAATCCACCCTGCTGCGGCTGGTGGCGGGTCTGGACCAACCGAGTTCCGGCGAGATCCTGGCGGACGGGGTCCCCGTGACCGGCCCCGATCCATCTCGTGTCGTGGTGTTCCAGGACCCGACCCTGTTTCCCTGGCGAACGGTATTCGACAATGTGGCCCTCGGTCTGGAAGCCCAGGACCGCCTGCATAAAGACCGGCATCGCGTCGGGACCGCTTTGCAACTTGTCGGATTGTCCCATTTCGCCAAGGCCCACCCCCAGCAACTGTCGGGAGGCATGGCCCAGCGGGCGGCACTGGCCCGCGCCCTGGTCAATGACCCGCGTCTGCTGATCCTGGACGAACCGTTGGGCAAGCTTGACTCCATGACCCGCATCACCATGCAGTCGGAACTGGTGACGCTGTGGCGCCGCGCCGGGTTCACTGCCCTGTTGGTGACCCACGACGTGGAGGAGGCTCTCTACATGGCAAATCGCGTCATCGTCCTCAGCGAAAGACCCGCGCGGGTGGTGGCCGACGTCAGCGTGGACCGGCCATATCCGAGGGGACGGGGAGACCAGTATCTGGTCGAACTGCGCCATCATCTGCTCGACCTGCTGGGCCTTGGATCGAACTGGTAGAGGAGCCGCCGATGAAGGTTAACACTGCCCCGGCATCCATCGAGAACGTCGAATTATCGATTGTCTCCCATGATCATCAGATCCCGTCCGGCACCGAGGGCATCCGCCTGTTCCTGCGCAACAAGAAACCGTTCGGGAGGACCGTGTTCAGCCCCGAACGGACGGTGCTGTATGTCCACGGGGCGACCTTGCCGTCGGAAGTGGTGTTCGACCTGCCCATAGACGGTACGTCCTGGGCCGATGATCTGGCCCGCCATGGCTGGGATGTGTGGATGGTGAACATCCGCGGCTACGGCCGTTCCACCTGGCCCCGCGCCATGCGGGAGCCGGCCGGAGACAATGGCCCGGTCGCCACCACCGAGGAGGCTGTCGCCGACTTTTCCTCGGCCGTCGACTTCATTCTCGGCCATCGGCGGTTGCCGCGTATCCAGGTGATCGGCTGGTCCTGGGGGACCGTGATCGCAGGACGGTTCGCCGCCGCCCATCCCGACCGGGTCCAGTCGCTGGTGCTGGTCACCCCGCTATGGGCCAACGACAACACCATCCCGGTTCCGTCGCAACCGACGGGTGCCTGGCAGGAATGGACATTGGCCGAGTCGCGGGCGCGATCACAGACCGGCGTTCCCGCCGGGGAAGCGGACCGGATACTGCCCGCCACCACCCTGAAGCTTTTTCAGCGCGCGGTCCGCGAAAGCCAGCCCGAGGCCGCCGGCCGGGTGCCCGAACGTTTCCGCTCACCCACCGGGGTTATGGCGGATGGCGCCTGGCGAGGGGATATGCCCTATGACGCCTCGCTCATCACGGCGCCCACCCTGATCATTCGCGGCAAGTGGGATGAATTGACCCCGCGATCCATGTCTATTGGTCTTTTCACCCGGCTGACCGGCGCCGAACTGCGCGGCTTGGTCGAAGTTCCCCGGGCCAGCCATTTCATTCCGGCGGAAACCGGCCGCCTTCGATTGTTCGAGGAAACCCGAGCCTTTCTGGCACGCCGATGATGGCATGGCGCAGCATCGTGATGATCGTGGGGTACCACTTTACTCTGCTGCTGGCCCTGATGCTGCGCTTCCGTGAATGGCCTGACTATGTCCGGATCCACCCCTGGGCGGACAATGTCTGGAGCGTGATGACCGGATTCCCGTCTCCGGCGCAGGCGTTGCCGGTAGCCTTGCGTGAGCCATGGCTGGAAATCGGCCGCTCCGTGCCGGGTCTGCCGCTGGCGCAATGGAGCTTGCAGGTTATCCCTTTCAACCTGCTGGTTGGAGCTCTTGCCTCCCTACTGTTTTGCCGCCTTTGGCGGAAGACGAACTCTCTCAGCCGGCCAGTCCCGGTGATTTCGGCAATTGGCCTGATGGGCATTGCGCTGACAACCTCGGCATTGACCTGGCTTGCCTGCTGCGCCAGCCCGAGTTGGGTGGTGATCCTGGCGATCATGGGAATGTGGCCTTCGACCGCCATGTCGCTGCAGCCGGCTGGGCCGGCCCTTGCCCTGGCCGGCTTCGCTTTGCTGCTAACGGGGATGGTCATTCACGATGACATTCCGGCCGCCACGAAGAACATCCTCTGAAAGGACGAAGGCGTCCCATACGAGAACCGCGAACGAATTGCCGACGAACAGTTGCAGGCCTATCCCCGTTTTCCCCAGCCCGCAAGATGGACCCATGCATGACTTCCGTGTAGACACCCGCGACCCGCAGGAATACATCGCCATCCTCGGCAAGCGCCGTTTCGAAAAGCTGAAACGTCAGATTGTCTATGTCTGGGGCAACGAGGATTATTACCGCCAATGCTTCCTCAAAGCCGGCGTGACCTCGCCAGAGGATATCCGCAGCCTCGATGACTTCCGCCGCCTGCCGGCCTTCCTCGACAAGACCAGTCACCGCGCATCGCAGGAAGAATCGCTGCGGCGCTACAACCATCCTTTCGGCCTGCATCTGACCGCACCACTGGAGAAAGTTGTCCATATCGCCGCGACCTCGGGAACCACCGGACAACCTACCTTTTACGCCTTCACGCGGAAGGACCAGGAGATTACCAATATCATCCTCGGCCGCTTGTTCGCCGCCGCCGGCATCCAACCAGGCGACACCACCTTCCACGCCTTCGGCCTGTCGCTGTGGCTGGCCGGGATTACCTATGTCCAGGCCCTGGAAGCCTATGGAGCCCGCCCCATCGCGGTGGGAGCTGAGGGCGGGATTCCCAAGATCCTCCGCTACATCGAATTCACCCGGCCAAAGGCATTGTTCGCCACGCCGTCTTTGCTGACCCAGATTATCGAGCGGGCTCCCTACGAAATCGGCAAGTCGGCCGGAGATCTGGGGATCGGCATCCTGGTCTGCACCGGCGAACCGGGGGTCGGCATCAAGGCTTTCCGCGACAGGGTCACCGAGGCTTTCGGCGCACAGGTCTACGACGTCACCGGCGGAGCCTGGCACAACGGCACCATTTCCTGCGGGGGTGCCGAATACCACGGCATGCATCATCTGGGCGAGGACTACGTGTTCCGCTACGACCTTGTGGATCCCGAGACCAAACTGCCCATCGACATCACTGACGGCGCCGTCGGCGAAGCCATCCATACGGCGCTGGAATACGAAGCGGCACCGGCTTTCCGTAGCGCCACCGGCGATATTCTACGCATCCACGTGGGCGAATGCCCCCATTGCGGCCATTTCGGCACCCGCATGGCGATTATCGGTCGCGCCGACGATCTCCTCAACGTCAAAGGTGCCAAGGTCTATCCGGCGGCGGTGCAGGAAGTGGTGGCCGGATTCCAGCCGGAAGTCTCGGGCCAGATCCGCATACGCCTGAACGGCCCGCCGCCAAGAGTCGATCCGCCGCTCAAGGTGGTGGTCGAGGCGGGGGAAGGCTTGGCACCCCATCGCTGGGCCGAAATCGCCCGGCAAATCGAACAGCGGATACGTGACATCCTCGCCATCCGCCCGCAAATCACCATGGTCCCCTTCGGTTCTCTGCCACGCACCGGCGGCAAGACCAAGCTGATCGAGATCGTCTGATGCCATGGAGACGACCGTTTGCATCATCGTCCACATCGACGCCGGCTTCGTGCCCGATGTGATCACCAACCGTTGACGGAGACATCAATGTTCAGAGCCATCACCCTTACAGCAACCGAAGAGCGCCATTCGCCCGGCCGAGGGATAACAGGCATTATCGCGCTCAAGCGGTTGCTGGCCACCTTACTGTTCGCGGGGCTTATGGGGCACAACGCGGCTGCCGAAGTCAGCGAAGTGCGTTTTGCCCGCATGCAGGGGCTCGGCTACCTGCAGCTTTACCTCCTGGACGACCTCAAACTGGTGGAAAAGCACTCAAGAGACTCCGGTGACGCCATCACCAGCCGGGTTATCCCGCTGAACCAGCCGACCGCCGTTATCGACGCCCTGCTGTCGGGAGGCGCCGATTTCGGCGTGGCCGGCATCACTCCGTTTATCACTCTATGGGACAAAACCCTCGGCAACCTGAATGTCCGGGCCCTGGCGGCCCTCAACTCCCAACCTGCCTTCCTCAACAGCAGCAACCCGAACGTCAAGAGCATCCGCGATTTTACCGAGAGCGATAGGATCGCTCTGCCGGCGGTAAAGGTGGCCTATCAGGCGACAATCCTGCAAATGGCGGCTGAACAGGCCTTTGGTCGATACGACAGGCTCGATACTCAAACTGTCGGCCTTGCCCATCCGGACGCAGCGGCCGCCCTGCTCTCCGGCAAGAGCGAAATAACCGCCCATTTCACCAGCCCGCCGTTCCAGTACCAGGAGTTGGCCGACCCCCGGATCCACAAGGTCCTTTCGTCCTATGACGTGACCGGCGGTCCGGCAACCTTCAGCGGGATTTTTTCCACACGGAAATTCCATGACGAAAACCCTCGGGCGGTTCGGGCCGTCCTTGCCGCCCTTCAGGAGGCGAACGACATCATCCGCGCAGAACCGCATCGCGCCGCCGAGATCTATGTGCGCCTCGACCATGCAAGGCAAAGCGTTGAGGAGGTCGAGGCGCTGCTGAAGGATCCAGACATCCAATACACCATCACCCCCCAGAACATCACCAAATACACCGATTTCATGGCCCGCGTCGGCACGATCGGCAAACGGCCAGAAACTTGGAAGGACCTGTTCTTCCCCGAAATCTACGCCCTGCCCGGCACCTGAGGATTGATGAGCACTATTGTTAGCGCGGCCGAAATCCGCCGGGGCGGGAGCTTTGTCTCCCCGTTCGCCCAGAACTGGCCAAGGTACCGTGCGTCCGACGATGCTCAGTGGGACGACCGCTGTTGGCTTGATTGCGGTCGGTTGAAGTGATGTCTGCCTTAAAGCTGATGGGCCATTGGCCGAATGTTGGCCGTCACCTGATCTGTGCCAGGACCGATCCCTGATGTGTGCAACTGGCAACGAGGTCGGTTCGGCTAATCGTCGATCCGCGGCAGAGAAAGGCAGAGACGCACACCTCCGGACTGGGAGGTTTCAATCCAAACCTTCCCGTTGGCCGATACAATAATCTTTCGGACCAAGGCCAAACCAATTCCAGTTCCCGGTTGGCGTTGATCAGAATGCAGTCGCTCGAACACGTTGAAAACCCGGTTCCGGAATTGTTCCGGAATGCCAATTCCATTGTCATCGATAGAGATTATTGCATCGTGCCCCTCTTGTGTCGCCTCAATCAGGATGACCGGAGCGACGCCGTCGCGGGTATAAAAAAGACTATTGCCAATCAATGCGATGAAAACATTCGCCATTTGACCGTCGGCGATCTTGACGTTGGGAAGATCGCCATAATGGACAGCCGCCTTCGTCTCGGCGATCTTTGATGCCAGTGTTGCCAGTGCCGTTTCCAGTGCCTTTTGGGTGGAACAGCGGTCAGGTTGCAGAGGCGCCTGAGACACTTCAAGATAATGACGAACGTCCCGCAGTAGGATGTATAGCCGGTTGCCGCCGCGAATGATGTGGTCCAGAGTTCTCTTGATATCCGTCGTCAGTTCCTTCCCTTCGAGCAATTGGCTCAATCGCGAGGAGAAATTGACCTGCAAGCGGACAGGCTCTTGAAGATGATGCGCAAGAATATGGGTAAATTGCTCTAGATCACGGCTTTTTTCTAAAAGATCCGTCTCTCCCTGTTTTCGTGCGGTGATGTCAGAAAGCAAAGCCAAAATATAGTCAATAGATCCATCTTTAGTTCGCACACAGCCGACCGAAAGTTCTGTCCACAACACTTCCCCATTTTTGCGGAAAAATCTTTTCTCCAAAGAATATTCGTCTATTTCTCCGGACAGGACGCGCTCGAACTGAGCGGTATCGGCAGACAAATCGTCAGGATGTGTCAATCCTGCCCAAGTCAGATGATCAAGTTCCTCTCGGGCATAGCCCAGCATACGACACAACTGATCGTTAACTTTCATCCAGCCCTTTCGCGGTGAGGTTATAGCCATACCGACTATCTGGCGTTCAAAGAACAGGCGCATTTGTTCTTCGCTCACCCGTAGTTTCTCGTTGGCCGCTTCGCGCTCGGTAATCCGGCGGTCGATGAGGAACATTCCTGCCAGAATGACGATCACAATGCCGACACAAAACAAAAGCAAAGAATTACGGGTGCGGCGCCAATCGGCCAAGAAGTCGTCCTCAGCTTCCGCAGCCAAGACGTAATAGGGTTGGCCCTCCACCCGTTTGACGTGAGCTGTTCGACGGACGCTATCAACGGCTGATAAGTAATCGTAATGGGCGTCCTGAACACCGGATGCAATGATGGCACGCAATTGCTCACCCAAAGCTGGGGTTCCAATCAGTTCATCGGTGCGACCGGTATGGGGTACCCTCGCGGCTAGCCGGAAACTGGAGTGATAAAGCCCGACCGCCCCATTTAAACCAAAATCAAGACTGGCAAACTTCTTTTCTAAAATCGAAATCGGGATGGTTCCGTAAGCCACACCGCCGAATGATCCATCTGGATTGTTGAACCTACGTGCTACAGCGATCAATGGCTTCCCTGAGGTGTTTCCGATAAGCGGTGGCGTAACCAATAGTTCGCAGTTGGGGGTATCGCGCAGATATTTGAAATCCTCGCGTTGTGAATTGTCAGCGCTGCGATTGACAACGTTGCTAACGGCGTACCGTAATTTTCCATCCGCCCCAAAAATACGGAAACCAGGGGTCTCGGGATTGCGCTCATCCTGTCTTGCTATCACAGCTCTCATTTCCTCGTCGTCCCATGCTCCACGTTTCTGCTGCAGGGAAACTTCATCGAGGATCGCCAGAAGGCCGTTGTCAATCTGACGTATCGTGTTGTTGACGTTATCTGCCAGAGTTTGGGAAATATTGGCGGTTGATATCTTGGCATCGCGATACGCGAAGTCTCGACCCTGTAGGATCGTCCAGCCGATGAGTAGCACGACAGTCGCGATAATAAGGAACCCGCCGCCCAACAGCATAAGGTGGGGGAGACGCGCCGCTTCTTCACCTTGTTGTTTTAAGTTTGTGCCTGTCTGGGAATCCATCCCATTTCCCCCGTTTAGCCGACATCCTTAAGATCGAGGGCTAGACGCAATCAATTCCAGCGTGTGGTCTGGGTGAAATGCTAGTCCAGAAACGGGGTGGTCACCAGAAAGAGTATGTTGGATCTTCGTTCAATACGAACCATTCCATTGGGTGAGGTTCAAGTGGCCAATCACCATCACCTACGGCCTGATGCCGCCGTTCGCCTAACCGTCGGCGAAGTGATTCTTGCCGTCACCTCCTGCCGCATCCACCTCCGGTCCCTTTGGGCGACCTGCACCTGCTCGACGATGATCGACTGGATGACCTCTGCCGTTTGGGGGACCGGACGGTCCCGGCGGGTCGCCATCAGAGGATCGTAAGGCGCGAACCTGGGCTTCTCCGAGGCTATAAATGACGCTATCGTGCCCAGGACTATTGGTGGCTGGTTCGCCAATACGGACAATTCGAGTTTATTGATCGTCTGAACCTTCCGCCAAGCGACCCCTGGAGTTCGCCATGTCCGTCGGCAACCGCGCCCTTATCGTCATCGACATACAGAACGACTATTTCCCAGGCGGCCAGTTTCCGCTGTGGAATGCAGAAGACACGCTTGCCAACGTCGAACAAGTCATTGGCCGGGCCAGGGAACAGGGCGTCCATGTGATCGTTATTCAGCATGTTGCTGGGGGGCCTGCACCCTTCTTCAATCGAGGCACGCCGGGGGTCGAGTTGCATCCCCGGATTTGTGCTTTGGCGGGCGATGCTCCGTTGGTGGTCAAGCAGTTCGCCGACGGATTCCACCAGACCAACCTGGAGGAGACACTGGCGCGGCTTGAGATCGAAGAACTTCTGGTCTGCGGCATGATGACCCAGAACTGCGTGACACACACCGCGATCTCAAAAGCCGCTGAGAAATACAATGTGGCCATCCTGTCCGACTGTTGCACGACGGTCAGCGAGATTCTGCATAAAATCGCCTTGAACGGTCTATCGACCCGGGTGTCGCTATTACCGGGTGTCTCGATATAGGTGGCCGATGAGGGTCATGAAGGCCAGTTCATTGCTGTTCGGCGGGGTGGCAGGTTTGTCATTCCAGCGGTCAGTTCCATAAATCTTGATCCTTGGATTTTGCAATGCGGTCGCCATTCGGCGGCAATGCTTACCTGCGGCAGGTAATCAGTGATGGCCGCCGTCACTGAACTGTGATGTTCGGCTTCGCGCTCATCTCTGCATGCCCCATTTGCGAACCGTGTGTCGCTCCAGGGTGCGGAAGAGCAGCCCTTCGACCGCCAGACCGATGAGGATCACCGTGCCCAGCCCGGCGAACACATTGGCGGTTTCCAGCCGGTTCTTGTTTTCGAAAATGAACCAGCCGAGACCGCCGGTTCCGGACGCCACGCCAAACACCAGTTCGGCGGCGATCAGAGTGCGCCAGGCGAAGGCCCAGCCGATCTTCAGGCCGGTAAGAATCTGAGGAAATGCCGCCGGAATAAGGATCAGGCCGATATAGCGCCAGCCCTTCAGCCCGTAATTGCGTCCGGCCATACGCAGGGTCTCTCCCACTCCACGGAAGCCCGCCGAGGCATTCAACGCGAGGGGCCATAGCACCGCATGCACCAGGACAAACAGCAGGCTGGGCGTGCCGAGACCGAACCACAAGAGCGCCAGGGGCAACAGAGCGATGGCCGGCAGTGGATTGAACATGGCGGTGAGTGTTCCCAGCAGATCCTCGCCGAAGCGGGTCGATGCCGCCAATCCCGCCAGGAGGCCGGCCAGCAGCACGCCGAGTCCATAGCCGAGCAGCAGGACTTTGACCGAGGTCCAGGCCTTGTTCAGCAAGGTACCGTGCAGCAAGGCCTCACCGAAGGCCTGTGCCGTTTCGCCGAAGCTGGGAAACATCAGAGGGTTGCCAGCAACCATGGCGTAGCCCTGCCATAGCAGGGCCAATCCGGCGAGAATGACCGCGCGGCGCACGACCGCCTTGTCCCACACCTGCGCCGGCAGGGACAAGGGACGCTCGACAACGGCAAAATCGTCGATGGAGGAAATATCGTTGGCCTGGCTCATATTCCGCCCCCCTGATCAAAGCGCTCGGTCAACAGAAGGCCGCTGATTTCCTCATGGACCGCCCGGAACCGCGGACTGCCCGGCCCGCCGAGGGCCTCGGCAGCGGTCTCAATGACCGCCCTGACACGACCGGGATGGGGTGTCAGCACGATCACCCGACTACCAACCAGCAGCGCCTCGTCAATCGAGTGGGTGACGAACAGCATGGTGAAACGGGTGTCCTGCCAAAGCTGCAGCAAGTCGTCCTGCATGCGCCGGCGGGTCAGCGCATCGAGCGAAGCGAAGGGCTCATCCATCAACAGGATCGCCGGTTCCATGGCCATGGCCCGGGCGATGGCGACCCGCTGCTTCATGCCGCCGGAAAGCTGATGCGGATAGGACTCGGCAAACTTTGTCAGTCCCACTTTGCCGATGATCTGGCGCACCTTTTCATCGATGTCCGCCTTCGACCAACCGTGACGCGCCTGGCGCAGAGGAAACAGGATATTCTGGCGCACCGTCTTCCATGGCAGCAGTTGATCGAATTCCTGGAAGACCATCATGCGGTCGGGACCGGGTTCAACGATCTCCCGTCCATCGAGCTGGATCCGCCCTTCCACTGGCCGGAGGAATCCACCCACGGCCTTGAGAAGGGTCGATTTGCCGCACCCCGAAGGTCCCAGCAGGACCAGCCTTTCACCCTTCGCCGCGGTAAAGTCGATGCGGTGGGTTGCCGTCACCAGCGCATGGCCGCTTCGGTACTGAAGGGTTACGCCCTCAACTGACAGCAACGGCGCAGGCACCTCGGTCCTGGGCGGGGTCGGAAAGGGATCCGGCTTGCGGAAAGCGGCGTTCATTCGCGGATATTGACAGCCATCGCCGGAAAGAGCAACCTAAAACCTAGTAGTCTATAGTTTTATAGACCGCTATCGCTCACACCTTCGAAGCTGGAGTCAACATGCCCGGACCATCTGTCAGCCGCCGAACCGTTCTCGCCGGAATCACCGCGGCAGCCGCCATTGTTAAGGCCAGCAGGCCGGCACAGGCCGCACAATCCTTCACCGATTGGGGATGGCCCGAGCCTTACGAGCGGGTTTCCGTGCAATCCATCGCCTGGCTGAAAGAAAAGGGGTGGTGGCCACTGACCGTCGGATATCAGCCGCCATGGACCGGACAAAACGCCCTCAACATTGCCGTCGATCGCCTGCAGTTGCTGCAAAAACGAGGCCTTGAGGTGACCTTCACCCCCTTCGACGCCGGCCCGCCGCTGATCGAAGCCTTCACCGCCGGACGCATCCAGGTGGGAGGCTCGGGCAATTTCCCTTATCTCTCGCTGGTCGACCGCAACGTGCCGGCGCGCGGCGTCATCAATTATTCCCTGCTGACCCATGGGGTGGTGGTTCCCAACGACAGCCCCTTCCAGTCCCTGAAAGATCTCAAGGGCGCGGCCTCACCGCTGACCATCGGCATCGTCACCGGCTCCTCGGCAGAGTTTTATTTCCAGGCGGCCGCCGTGGCCAATGGGGTGGAAATCGGCAAGGACGTCATCCTCAAGAACCTTCCGTTGTCGGAACAGCTGCAACTGCCAAAAGGCGTGGCGGCCGTAGTGCCCTGGGACCATACCCTGTCGCTGCTCACCGACGACCGCAAGACCGGCCGGCTGATCGATTCCAGCCATCGCTACAGCATTTACGAAGGCATCGGCTTCGTCCGCGCCGAACTGATCGAGAATGTTCCCGATGTGGTGCAGGCGATCACCGACTCCTTCATCGAGGCAGCGCTGTGGATCCGCCTCAAGCCAGCCGACGCCGTCGACCTGGTTCGCCAGGACCCCGCCCTGAAAGCCGTCGACCCGGCCTTCATCGCCGGCCAGATCGCCAAGAACAACAATCTGTTCAAGCCCTCCGCGCTGATCCCTCAACCGCGCTTCTGGGCCGCGGAGAACGGCCGTGTCCGGGCCTGGCTGAAGGAACGCAATCGGCTGACCCGCGAAATCGGCGAAGCCGAATATGCCGCCACCTATGCGCCGCAATTCGCCGCCGCCACTGCCACCAAGTTGGGCTGGACCGTGCCGCAACGACCGGTCTTCCTGTCGGCGGACTGGACCGGGGTGATCGGGTCCGTCCCCTATCCTGATTATTTCAACCAGACCACCTCCAATACCCCACAGCGGTTTCCCGAAGCCGGTGATCTGCATAAGGCCTGGAGCTTCGGCGGGAAGACCTATCAGGCATGAGCGGCGCGGCAGCGGGGACCGCGGTGCCGGTGATCCTGCCGGCACGCAGGGCCAATTGGTATCGGCGTCTGAAACCACTGGTCCTTCTGGCCGGCCTGGTCGTCCTTTGGCAACTGGTCTGCCTGCTGTGGCTGCCCCGGCTCGATCGCCAAATCGCCATCCTGCTGCCCAGTCCCGTTCAACTGGCATCCACCGCCGGAAAACTGATCGCCACCGGCGAATTGCCGCACCACCTGGCCGATAGCCTGCGCCGCGAGGCAGTCGCCTTCGCGCTGGCCCTGTGGGCGGTGCCACTGGGCATCGCCATGGGCTGGTGGCGAGGCATTCACCAGCAGTTCTATCCGGTTGTCGAAATCCTACGGCCGATCCCCCCTCTGGCCTGGATCCCGCTGAGCATCCTGTGGTTCGGCCTGGGCGACGTGCAGAACGAGTTCATCATATTCCTAGGCATGGTATTCCCCATTCTGCTCAACACCCTGGAAGGTGTTCGCCAGGTCGATCGCAACCTGATCCGCGCCGCCCGGTCGCTGGGCGCCGGTGAAGCGGTGCTGCTGCGCCGGGTGGTGCTGAAGGCGGCCTTGCCGCAGATCGTCACCGGCCTCAGGGTCGGGCTCGGCTTCGGATGGATGGCCCTGGTGGCGGCGGAACTGGTAGGCGCCAATTCCGGTCTGGGTTTTCTGATCAACGACGCCCGCTCGCTGCTGCGCACCGACATCGTCGTGGTGGGGATGCTGGCGATCGGCGTCGCCGGCCTGACCATCGATTTCGCCCTCAGGGGCCTGGCCCGCTGGCTGCTGCCCTGGTCGCAGCAACAGGGAGGTCGATGACATGGGACGGGTTTCCCTGGCCGGCGTATCCAAGACATATGGCGATCCCGGCCAAACGGTGACGGCGCTGACCAATGTCAGCTTCGAGCTTGCCGACGGCGAATTCTGCGCGATCCTCGGTCATTCAGGCTGCGGCAAGACCACTTTGCTGAACATGGTTGCCGGCTTCGAAACGCCCAGCGCCGGCATCATCCGCGTCGAAGATCAGCCGGTCTCCGGCCCCGGCTGGGAGCGCACCATGGTGTTCCAGGACTATGCCCTGTTCCCCTGGGCTACGGTTCGCCAAAACGTCGCCTTCGGCCTTGAAATGAAGAAGCTGCCGGCCGACGCCCGCGCGGCCATCGTCGACCATCACCTGGACCTGGTGGAACTCACGGGCTTCGCCGACCGCTACCCCGACCAGTTGTCCGGCGGCATGCGCCAGCGGGTGGCCATCGCCCGCGCCCTGGCGGTCAGCCCGCGGGTCCTGTTGATGGACGAGCCCTTCGGCGCGCTGGACGATCAGACGCGACGCTACATGCAGGAGGAACTGGTGCGCATCTGGCGCCGGGAACCGAAGACGGTGATGCTGGTTACCCATTCCATCGACGAGGCCATCCTGCTGGCCGACAAGATCGTCGTGCTGAGCAGCCGTCCGGGGCGGATCAAACAGGTGCTGTCGGTGGACTTGGAGCGGCCGCGCGACGAGGACTCGCCGGATTATCTGGCACTCAAACGGTATCTGCGCGGGTTGATCCACGCCGAGACGGCAGCCTGAGGTTCACCAGGGCTTGCAGGTCGTTCCAGCGACGCGCGTCCAGCACCGCCTCGCCCATTTCGCACTCCCGGCCAAGGAACGCGTATTTCTGGGTTCCCAGACGGTGATAGGGAAGAAGTTCGTAGTGGACCCAAGGGTAAGGCTCCAGGACATCGAGGATGGCCGAGATATCCTCGAGCGTATCATTGATGCCCGGGACAACCGGAGTTCTGACCGCGACCTTCATCGCCGGAAAATCCGCCAAGAGCCGGCGCAAGTTGTCGAGGATGCGTGCGTTACCTGCACCCGTGGCCGCCTTGTGGCGATCGGCATCAATCAATTTGATGTCGAAGAACACCTCCTGCAGCGAGCCGCAGGCCTGGCGCAGCACCTCCCATGGCACCTGGCCGCAGGTTTCCATGGCGCAATTGAGCCGCCGCCGCCGGCCCTCGCGCAGGAGGGCCAGGGCAAATTCGGCCTGCGTCAGAGGCTCGCCGCCAGACAATGTGATGCCGCCGCCCGATCGGGCATAGAAGGGCGCATCCCGCTCCACCGCCGCCAGCACCTGGCGCACACTGTACTCCGTGCCGTAGGCATGGAGCGCGTTGGTCGGGCACAGGGCCGCGCAGGCCAGGCAGTCGTCGCAAAACGACCGGTCCAC
>DUZF01000035.1 GCA_013349665.1 Rhodospirillaceae bacterium
GGGCCCGAGGACAGGTCCACCGCCGGCACCACCGACATCCCAGGGGCCAGGCGGCGCAAAAGTTCGGGCGCCACCCCATCGAGAACGATCTTGACCGGCACCCGTTGCACCACCTTGACGAAGTTACCGGTGGCGTTTTCCGGCGGCAGCAGTGAAAAACGCGCCCCGGTGCCCGCCTGCAGGCTGTCGACCTTGCCCGTCAGCCGTTGCCCGCCCAAGGCGTCGACGGTGATCGCCACTGTCTGCCCGGGGGCCATGCGCTCGAGTTGGGTTTCCTTGAAATTGGCCGTCACCCAGGGGGGATAGACCACCAACTGGGCCAGGACCTGGCCCTTTTGCACGACGTCGCCGATATTGACCGCCCGTTTGGCCATCCGACCCGCCTGCGGCGCCGTCACCGTGGTGTAGGACAGGGCCAGTTCGGCGGCCCGCAGATTGGCAGCCGCCTGTTCCGTCTGCGCCGTCGCATTGGCCAGTTGCGCCGCTTTTTGCGCGATCCGCTGCGGTGCGGCCTCGGCATCGCGCAGCCTCGCCTCGGCCTGCGCCCGTTGTGATTCCAGCGCCGTCGCCGCGGTTTGCGCCGCCTTCCAGCGGGCCGAGGTGGATTTTGCGTCGGCCTGCGCCTGGTCGACGCGCTGCCGCGAGGCCACCGCCCCGGCGGCCAGTTCCTGGTAACGCTTGACGTCGGCGGCCGCCCGCTGGGCGTCGGCGCCGGCGGCCTCGGCCTGCTGGCGGGCCTCGCTGGTTTGCCGGCGCATCTGCTCAATCACATGGCCCGCCTCGTCGATGGCGGCGCCGGTGGTGGCCCTGGCCAGCGCCAGATCGGCCTCGGCGGCATCCCGTTGGGCGACCGCCACCTGCAGCGCGGCCCGCGCCACGGCCACCTGGATCTCGGCGTCCCGCGGATCGATGCGCAGCAGGACCTGACCTTTTTCCACGGTCTGGTTGTCGTCGAAACCGAGACTGGCGACGATGCCGCCGATCTGCGGCGCCAACTGCACGACATCGGCTTCGACATAGGCGTCGTCGGTGCTTTCGGTGTTGCGATTGGCCAGCCAGTAAACACCGGCGCCTGACAAGGCGATCACCAGAACACCGCCGAAAATCTTGAAACGCCGTTGCCGTTTGGCCGCCGCCGTGTCGCCGGTGCCGTTTTCCTCTGTCATCGCTCCCCTTTCGGCCCCCCGGGCGACAGAGTAGCGAGTCGCCGGCGGAGATCAAGCCTCGCGGGGGCGGAACCTGGAAAGTTACGAGGCCAGCGGGAAGGTCACGGTCACCGAGGCGCCGTTGTCGCTGCCGATGGACAGCGCGCCATCGATCTGGCGGGCCAGCAGCCGGATCAGAATCATGCCCAGCGTGCCGCCCTCGCCGGCACCGGACGGCAAGCCGCGGCCATTGTCCTGGACCGACAGCTCGGCTTTTTCCGCATGCCGGCGCAGCTTGACGACGATGTCGCCCGGCTGTCCTGCGGGGAAGGCGTGCTTGATGGCGTTGGTGATGGCTTCATTGGCGATCAGCGCCATCGGCACCGCCTTGTCGAGCGAGACCGAGACCTCCTCGGCGACCACCTCGATGCGGACATCCGCCGCCGTCGATTGCAGGCCGTCGCACAGGCGGCGCAGATAGTCGGCGGCCTCGATACCCTCGAAGTTCTGGAATTCGTAAAGCAGGTGATGGACCAGGCCGATCGCCTCGATACGGGCGATGCTGTCCCGATAGCCGTGAGAGAGCTCCGGCGGACAGCGTTTCATCTCCATGATCAGCAGGCTCTGCACGATGGCCAGATTGTTCTTCACCCGATGGTGCACCTCGTTCAGCAGGACTTCGTTCTTGGCCAGCGCCAGCTCTTCGCCGCGCACGCGCCGATGGGCCCATAAAGTGAGGCCGCCGATCGCTGCCAGCACGGCGAGGCAATAGGGAATCAGGACGGCGGTGCGATGGCGCCAGGGCTGCAGGAGCCGCTGCCATTCGAGGCCGGAGAGCACCACCAGCGGCCAGCCTTCCACCAGCCGATAGGAATTCAGGCGGTCGACACCGTCGACCGGCGAGACGGCACGGTAGGAACTGCGTGGCGATCTGGGCAGGTGCTCCGTCAGCAGGGGCGAATTGGCCAGCGACGGGGGCTCGGCGCCCTGCCAGGTCTGCAACCGGCGAACGACGATGGCGCCATCGGTTTTATAGATGCTGATATTGTCCTCCGGCCCCAGTTCGATCTTGCGATACAGGTCGGTGAAGAAATCGGTGGGAATTGCCGCCAGCAGCAGCCCGCGGAAGCGTCCCGAACGGTCGGTCAGGCGCTTGCTGAGGGTGAACAACCAAGTCCCGGTGACCCTCCCGCGGATTATGCCGCCGACATACAGTTCCTCGCCGGCGGCATGGGCCTTGAAATAGGGGCGATCGGAAAAATTGAACCCGTCACCGCTATACTTCTCGGTGGAAAAGATCAGGTCTCCCCCGGTATCGATCAGCCAGAAGGAGCGAATCCCCGGAAATTCATTGATCCAGCGGCGCATGCGGGCGGCGCTCTCGGCGGACGGCCGCAGGCCGTCATCGGTGACCACCGCTTCGGCGGCTTCCAGCAAGGCGCCCTTGGCGATCTCAAGGGACCGCCGGGCATGGGCTTCCACCAATTGGGCGATCACCTCGTTGCGGGTTTCCGCCTCGGCAAGGGTCTTGCGGTAGTCGACCAGCAGCAGGGCGGTCATGCTGAACAGAGCCAGCAACAAAAAGGTGGCGGAGAGCGCCAGAAGCACCCGGGACCCTGACAAAGTTCTTATCGATCCCAGCATTTTTTCAAGACCAGACGGCGAATCGATGGAACGAGAACGGATTGTTTCGTAGTTCGCCATTCTTATCCGGTTTATATAAAGATGTCTTTGAATAAACGTCAGTTCGCGTTTATAGCTAAAAAATTATCCAGTTTTATAAATTCTGTCGAAGAGGGTATATATTACGTCATAACCGAAAGTAATAAAGTTTATTACTTTCTGCAGACCCGTTACTCTTGAGTGGGGTGGTACGGCAAATCCTAGAGCGTTTTGTTAGGTGATTGAGTCGGTTGCGGATCTACCCTCACCCCGACCCTCTCCCGCAAGCGGGAGAGGGGGGGAACCGCCGCCAAAGGCGGTGGGGGGGGTGAGGGATGCGCACCGGCACGGACACCCGTGCCACTCAGTGAGAAAAGTCAGTGCGGCGACGGAGCTTTCTCGGGCTTGGGCGTGCCGTCAAGATTGAACAGCTTGACCTGGGCGTTCTTCACCATCGCCTCGACGATCTTCTGCATGTTCTGTTCGACGAGTTCCATCTTGATCTTGGTCCGCTCGGCTTCGTAGGCCGGCGGCGGCGCCATGCGGCGGTCCTCGACCTTGATGATGTGCCAGCCCAGTTTGCTATGCGCCGGGGTTTGCGTGTATTCGCCGGGTTTGAGGGCGAAGGCGGCGGCGGAAAATTCCGGCACCGTCCTGTCCTTGCTGATGTAGCCGATCTCGCCGCCGCTGTTCTTGCCCGAGGGATCAAGGCTCTTGGCCTTGGCCTCATCCTCGAAGGAGGTCCCCGCCTGCAAATCGGCGATCACCTGCTTGGCGGCCTCTTCCGTGGCCACCACGATATGGCGAACCTTCACCTCTTCCTTGGGCGCGGTAGTCGCCAGCTTTTCCTCGTAGCGCTTCCGCGTCGCCTCTTCCGTAACCGCGGCCTCGGCCTGCTTGGTGAGGAAGAACTGCGCCAGCAGCTGCTGGCGCAGCTCGGCCAGTTGGGCCTTGAAAACCGGATCGTCCTCGGCCTTCAGCTTTTTCGCCTGGGTCATGATCAGTTCGCCGACCACCGCCTGGTCGAGCAGCTGGTCATAGACCTTTTCCAAAGGCACCTGACCGTGCTGTTGGATCGATTGCAGTTTTTTCTCCAGCGCCGAGCGGTGGATAGCGGTGCCGTTCACCGTGGCGACAACCGGGTCGGGGTCGGCGGCGAAGGCCGGAAACGTCGCCGCCGTCAGCAGAACGGCGGTCAGCGCCACGGCGCCTTTGAAACAAGGGGTCATGAATGGGTTCCTTCTAGGTTTGGTGATCGTGCGGTCGGTCATACGTCGAGATTGGCCACCTTCAGCGCATTAGCCTGGATGAAGTCGCGGCGCGGTTCGACGACGTCGCCCATCAGGGTGGAGAACACTTCCTCGGCCTCCTCGACATGGCTGACCCTGACCTGCAGCAGGGCACGGGCATTGGGGTCGAGGGTGGTTTCCCACAGCTGGCCCGGATTCATTTCGCCCAGGCCTTTATATCGCTGGATACCGATGCCCTTCTTGCCGGCGTCGGTGATGGCGTCGACCAGCGACACCGGCCCGGTGACCGGGATCGAACGGTCCTTGGTCACCAGCTGTCCGTGTCCGCTATAGCTTTCCTGCAGGCGGCCGGCCAGCTCGTCGAGCTTGCGGGCCTCGGCGCTTCTCAGCGTTGCCGCGTCGACATGATGGGTTTCGGTGACGCCGCGCAGCAGTCGGCTGAACACCAGGGCTTCGCCTTCGATGGCGCGTCCCTGCCAACCGGTTTCCAGCGGCGACTCCAGCGCATCGAGGCGCCGGGCGATGGCCGCCGCCGCCGCCGCCGCCTGCTCCGGCTCGGCCAGCAGGGCCGGTTTGAGGGCGCCGGCGATGGCCACCTGTTCCACCAGGCGCATCGGCAGGCGGCGGGCGATTCCCGACAGCAGGGATTTGACGTTGCGCGCCTGGTCGGCCAGCGCCCGCAGTTCGACCCCCGCCACCTGGGTGCCGTCGGCCAACTGCAGCCTGGCTTCCGTCAGGCCGCCGTCGATCAGGTAGTTCTCCAGCGCCCGGTTGTCCTTGAGATAGACCTCGGAATTGCCCCGTTTGGCCCGGTAGAGCGGCGGCTGGGCGATGTACAGGAAGCCCTTTTCGATGATCTCGGGCATCTGCCGGTAAAAGAAGGTCAGCAACAGGGTGCGGATATGGCTGCCGTCGACATCGGCGTCGGTCATGATGATGATCTTGTGATAGCGCGCCTTGTCGGCGTTGAAATCCTCCGGCCCGATGCCGGTGCCCAGGGCGGCGATGAGGGTGCCGATTTCCGCCGAGCCCAGCATCTTGTCGAAGCGGGCCCGCTCGACGTTGAGGATCTTGCCGCGCAGCGGCAGGATGGCCTGGAAGGCGCGGTTGCGCCCCTGTTTGGCCGAGCCGCCGGCGGAATCGCCCTCGACGATGAACAGTTCGGACCCGGCCGGATCGCGTTCCTGGCAGTCGGCCAGTTTGCCGGGCAGGGTGGAGATGTCGAGCGCCCCCTTGCGCCGCGTCAGGTCGCGGGCCTTGCGCGCCGCCTCGCGGGCGGCGGCGGCCTCGACCACCTTGGAGATGATCTTGCGGGCATCGGCGGGATGTTCCTCGAACCACTGGCCGAGGCGGTCGGCGACGACGTTCTCGACCGCCGGCCGGACTTCCGAGGACACCAGCTTGTCCTTGGTCTGGGAGGAGAATTTGGGATCGGGAACCTTGACCGACAGCACGCAGGTCAGGCCTTCGCGCATGTCGTCGCCGGACAGCGCCACTTTCTCTTTCTTGGCGATGCCGGATTCATTGGCATAGTTGTTGACGGTGCGGGTCAGCGCGGCGCGGAAGGCCGCCAGATGGGTGCCGCCGTCGCGCTGCGGGATGTTATTGGTGAAGCACAGGCAGGTCTCGTGATAGGCGTCGGTCCATTCCATCGCCACTTCGACGACGATGCCGTCCTTTTCGCCCGCCATCATGATCGGCGGCGCATGCAGCGCCGTCTTGGACCGGTCGAGATAATGCACATAGGCCTGGATGCCGCCCTCGTAATGCAGATCGACGGTCACCGTCTCGGCATGGCGGGCGTCGATCAGCCGCAGGAAGACGCCGGAATTGAGGAACGCCAGCTCGCGCAGCCGGTGTTCCAGGGTCGGCAGGTCGAACTCGACCATGGTGAAGGTGCCGGTCGACGGCATGAAGGTGATTTCGCTGCCGGTGCGGTCGCCGGCCGGACCCACCACCGCCAGCGGCGATTCGGCGTCGCCATGGCGGAAGCGCATGTAATATTCCTCGCCGCCGCGCCAGATGCGCAGATCCAGCCATTCCGACAGGGCGTTGACCACGGACACCCCCACCCCATGCAGGCCGCCCGACACCTTATAGGAGTTCTGGTTGAATTTTCCGCCGGCATGCAACTGGGTCATGATCACTTCCGCCGCCGAGACCCCTTCCTCCTTGTGGATGTCGGTGGGGATGCCGCGGCCGTTGTCGCGCACGGTGACCGAGCCGTCGGCGTTCAGCAGCACCTCGATGCGGTCGCAATACCCGGCCAGGGCCTCGTCGATGGCATTGTCCACCACCTCATAGACCATGTGATGGAGCCCCGAGCCGTCATCGGTATCGCCGATATACATGCCCGGACGCTTTCGCACCGCCTCGAGACCGCGCAGCACCTGGATGGAATCGGCGTTGTAGGTGCCGGGCTCGACGCCCGTCGGTTCGGTTGGCTGGTTGGAACTGCTGGTCATTGCCTGGTCTTCCTTGCTTTCTACTCTAAACCGCCGTCACCACGGCGTCGTCCACGCGAAAAAAACGCCCGCGCTCGCCCAGTTCGGCGAACAGCGCCTCGTCGGTCCCGGTCAGCCAGCTCTGCGCCGACAGCGCCGACAATTCGTCGAACAGGGCGGCGCGGCGCTGGCGGTCGAGATGGGCGGCGATCTCGTCCAGCAGCAGGATCGGCGGCGCCGACGGTTCCTGCAGGCGCGCCTGGCCGAGGATGATGGACACCAGCACGGCCTTCTGTTCGCCGGTCGAACATTGCTGCGCCGGCAGATCCTTGTCGCGGTGGCGCACCGCCAGGTCGCTGCGATGCGGTCCCAGGCCGGCGCCGCCGCTGTCGGCGTCATGGCGCCGGGCCGCCGCCAGACCGTCGCGCAGCCGCGCCTCGGCATCCTCGGCGGTCAGGCCGTCGAGGCTGCCCTCGACCTCGCCCCGCACGGTCAGATCCGCCGCCGGAAACGGGCCGATCCCCTGGCCGCAGGCGTCGTTGAGGCGTTGCACCGTGGACCTGCGGGCCGCCGCCATGGCCACCCCCTGTCGCGCCATGGTTTCCTCCAGCGCCGTCAGCCAGGCGGCGTCGCCGCCGCCATGCTGCAGCAGGCGCGAGCGCTCGCGCATGCTGTGTTCATAGACCGCCGCCCGCCGGCCATGGGCGGCGTCGAGCCCCATCACCAGGCGGTCGAGAAAGCGGCGTCGTCCGCCGGGACCGTCGATGAACAGGCGGTCCATCGCCGGCGTCAGCCACAGGACGCTGAGCAGATCGGCGAGCGCCGCCTGGCTTTTCGCCGGCTGTCCGTCGATGCGCAAACTGCGCCGCTCGGACCCTGACTCACGGCCGGTGCCAATGTCGTTCGTCCCCTGCGGCCGCGACAGCTGGACCGCCACCGCCCAGGGCGCCGCCGGCCCGGCCTGACGTCTGGCCGCCTCGGACAGCCGGACGCGGCGCAGACCGCGACCGGGGGCCAGGAACGACAGGGCTTCGAGAATATTGGTCTTGCCCGCCCCGTTCGGCCCGGTCAGCACCACCGGCAGCGGCGGCACATCGAGACGAAGAAAGGCATAACACCGAAAATCGGTGAGCGTCAGGCGCGTCACCGCCAAAGACTTCGGCTGCTGCAAGGGGTGTCACACCCGCATCGGCATCAGGACATAGACCGCGCTGTCGTCGGTGACCTCGCGCACGACCGTCGGGCTGCCCGAATCGGCCATCGCGAAGCGCGCCGCGTCGCCTTCGATCTGCGCCAGGATTTCCAGCAGATAGCGGGAATTGAAGCCGATCTCCATGGGAGTCGAGTCGTAGGCGGCCTCCAGTTCCTCGACCGCGCTGCCGTTTTCCGGGCTGGAGGCGGACAGCGTCAGGCCGCCCTTCTCCACCGCCAGCTTGATCGCCCGCGACTTCTCGGTGGAAATCGCCGACACCCGGTCCACCGCCTGCGACAGCGCCCGGCAGTCGACCTCGAGGACCTTGTCGTTGTCGGCCGGGATCACCCGTTCATAGTCGGGGAAGGTGCCGTCGATCAGTTTCGAGGTGACCACCGCATTGTCGAAGGCGAAGCGGATCTTGGTCTCGGACAGCGAGACGGTAACCTGCTGCGAGGCCTCGTCGAGCAGCTTGCGCAGCTCGGCGACGGTCTTCCTGGGAACGATGACTCCCGGCATGCCGGCGGCGCCTTCCGGCAGCGGCACCTCGACCCGGGCCAGACGGTGGCCGTCGGTGGCGACGGCGCGCAGCACCTGGACCTTGCCGCTGGCCGCGGCATGCAGGTAGATGCCGTTCAGATAGTAGCGGGTTTCCTCGTTGGAAATGGCGAAGCGGGTGCGGTCGATCAGCGCCTTCAGCTCTTCGGCGGCAAGCAGGAAGCTGTGCGGCAGGTCGCCCCCGGACATCAGCGGGAAATCGTCCACCGGCAGCGAGGCGAGGACGAATTTCGAGCGGCCCGAGCGCAGCGTCAGCTGACCGTCCTCGCCGCTCTGCTCGATCTCCACCTGCGAGCCGTCCGGCAGCTTGCGGATGATCTCGTAAAGCGTATGGGCGGGAGCGGTGGTGGCGCCGCTCTGGGAGACGTCGGCGGCCACCGCCTCGACGATGTCGAGATCCATGTCGGTGGCGTTGAGCGTGACCAGACCGTCCCGTCCCTCGAGCTTGACATTGGACAGAATGGGAATGGTGTTGCGGCGCTCGACGACGCTCTGCACGTGGTTCAGCGCCTTCAGGAGGGCGGCCCGTTCAATGGTCAGTTTCATGGCTATCCGTGGCGTTTCAGCGGTCTCGCGGCGATGTCAAAAGGCGCGTTACCGCACCCCCCTGTCAAAGGGGGCACAGTATAGCACAAGCCGTTGATACCAAAAGCCCTGAAGCTCAGTTTTCCAGCATGCGCCGCAGCAGTTCGACATCCTCGGCGAAACTGGAATCGACGCCGCGCAATTCCTCGACTTTTTTCACCGCATGCATGACCGTCGTATGGTCGCGGCCGCCGAATTTGCGGCCGATTTCCGGCAGGCTGCGCGAGGTCAGCTGTTTGGCCAGGTACATGGCCACCTGGCGTGGCCGGGCGACCTGGCGGGCGCGCCGCGTCGAATGCATGTCGCTGGTGCGGATGTTGAAATGCTCGGCCACCTTCTTTTGGATCTCCTCGATGGTGATCCGGCGGTCATTGGCGCGCAACAGGTCGTGCAGCACCTCCTGCGTCGATTCCAGGGTGATGTCGCGGCCCACCAGCTGGGCATGGGCGACCACCCGGTTCAGCGCGCCTTCCAGCTCGCGGACATTCGAGGTGATCTTATGGGCGAGGAACTCGGCGACCTTGCGCGGTACGTCGACGGCCATCTGTTCCGCCTTCGAGGCGATGATGCCCAGCCGCAGTTCGTAGGTGGTGGCATGGATGTCGGCCACCAGGCCGCAGCCCAGCCGCGAGCGCAGGCGCTCTTCCATGCCCTGCAGGTCGGACGGCGATTTGTCGGCCGAGATGATGATCTGGCGGCCCTGGTCGGCCAGCGCATTGAAGGTGTGGAAGAATTCCTCCTGGGTGGAATCCTTGCCGCCCATGAACTGGACGTCGTCGATCATCAGCACGTCGACCGAGCGGAACTGGTCCTTGAACGCCATGGTGTCCTGGAAGCGGATGGCGCGGACAAAGCGGTACATGAATTTCTCGGCCGACAGATAGATCACCGAGCGGCCGGGATTGCGCTCGCGGATATGCCAGGCGACGGCATGCATCAGATGGGTTTTGCCGAGGCCGACGCCGCCGTAGAGGAACAGGGGGTTGAACGACACCGTATCGGATTCGGCGACCCGCCGGGCGGCGGCATGGGCGAATTCGTTGGGTTTGCCGACGACGAAATTATCGAACGTATAACGGGGGTCGAGGGCGGCGCTGATGTCGTCGGCGACATTGACCGGCTCCGCCGTCGCCGGGGCCGCCGGCAGCCGCGCCGCGGCGGGCGCATCGGCGCCGGCCGCCGTCTCGGCGACCTTTTCCCGGTTGGGCATGACGACGATGTCGATGCCGCTGACTTCGGCGTTTTCCTTCGACCATAAGGCGCGAATGCGGTCGCCGTAATGGGTGGCCACCCAGTCGCGCAGGAATCTTGTCGGCACGCCGATGCGCACCTGGCCGCCATGGACGACGTCAAGGCTCAAGGGATTGAGCCAGCTCTTGAAGGTCGCCTCGCCGAATTCGTCGCGAAGCCGTCCCCTGACACGGTTCCACTGCGCACGAACAATTTCGTCGTTCACTTGACCACCCCATCCGCCCCTGATTTCCACCGGCTGCCCGATCTGGGTGTCTGTCGTCACCCTCGACCAAGGACCCGGCGCGCTCACATTCAGCATCTGCCCTCCGTATCTGCTGCCGCTTTGTGTACCGGCAGCCCTTGCGAAGGGCTTAACACTTACACATTACACCAAAATATCCAGTGACAGCTGTCACAACCCAAGTATAAATGGAAACACCTAATCCGTTCTTGCCAAACGGAAAGACCGGAATTAATCGAATACTACTCAATGGAAGGCGCTATCGCTTCGATGGCGCGAGGGACGACTCTATCGATGCTTTCGTCATGGCGCAACGTGACCGAAAAGCGAACAAAAATTTTTTTTTACGCCGACTCATTTTTCTTGAAATGTGCGCAAACCAACGCCACCCGCCAAATTTAGCGGGTGGTCGGAGGATTCGGCGGATGAAACGGAAGCCGGAGCGGCGTCAGGCCAGCCCTTTGATCCCCGCAGCCAGACGGGAAACCTTGCGCGAGGCGGTGTTCTTGTGAAGAACGCCGGATTGGACACCCTTCATCAATTCCGGCTCGGCCAGGCGCAGGGCGGCGGCGGCGGCGGTCTTGTCGCCGCTGGCGATCAAAGCCTCGACGGCCTTGACGGATGTGCGCAGGCGGCTGACGCGCGCACGGTTGACCTTGGTGCGTCGAATGGTCTGCCGATTGCGTTTCTTGGCGGACTTATGGTGAGCCATAGATAAAGTACCCGTTTTCAGATGGGGTCCGGTGGAAAGCGGCGGTTATATGTCGCCGCGTTCCGGCAGTCAATTCAGAAATCAGGACCTGGTAGATCGTTTCCAAAATTACGATCTACCAGAGTCATCAAGTCCCTCGGCGGGCGGCCCCTCCGGGGCGTTGTGCGCTTCGCGCACGTCTCCCAAGCTCGACTCGCCCCCGGCCTCAATGGCCGGTCGTTCAGCATTCCGAATTGCTGATCAGCAATTCGGAACTGCTTCTCTAGCGGTTCTTGAAATTGGGCTGGCGCTTTTCGGCGAAGGCGGCCATCCCTTCCTTCTGGTCGGCGGTGGCGAACAGCGCGTGAAACATGCGCCGCTCGAAATGCACGCCTTCCGCCAGGGTGGTCTCATAGGCGCGGTTGACCGATTCCTTGGCCACCAGCACCGCCACCCGCCCCATGGAGGCGATGCGGTCGGCCACTTTCAGCGCCTCGTCGAGCAATTCGCCGGCCGGCACCACACGGCTGACCAGCCCGCAGCGCTCCGCCTCGGCGGCGTCGATGGTGCGGCCGGTCAGCACCATCTCCATGGCTTTCGACTTGCCGACGAAGCGGGTCAGGCGCTGGGTGCCGCCGGCGCCGGGGATGATGCCCAGGGTGATCTCCGGCTGGCCGAATTTGGCGTTGTCGGCGGCCAGGATGAAATCGCACATCATCGCCACCTCGCAGCCGCCGCCCAGGCAATAGCCGCCAACGGCGGCGATCACCGGCTTGCGGACCTTGGAGACCGCCTCCCAGCCGCGGGTGATGAAATTCTCGACGAAGCAGTCGGTGAACGACTTGCTGGCCATTTCCTTGATGTCGGCGCCGGCGGCGAAGGCCTTTTCACTGCCGGTCAGCACGATGGCGCCGATCTCGGGGTCGGCTTCGAAGGCGTCGAGGGCCTGGCCCATTTCGGCGATCAGCGGGCTCGACAGGGCATTCATTGCCTTCGGGCGGTTGAGGGTGATCAGGCCGACGCGGCCCCTGGTTTCGGCAATGATGTTTTCGTAGGCCATGGATTTTTTCCCTCGGAGTTATTGCGGGACGACCGAGAAATGCACCGCCAGCGGATGCTTGCGGTCTTCGATGCGGATGGTCAACAGCTCGCGGTCGCGGCGGAAGGTGGTTTCGGCGGTCTTCTCCCAGCCCAGCTGGGGCAGGGTTTCGGAATAAAAGGCGCGCACCTGCTGGGCGGTCAGCTCGCCGACGGCCTGGGCCTCGACGATGCGCCCGGCCGGCGCTTCGAACAAAGTGCCGCCGGGCAGTTCGCTGAGGCCGGCCGGCAACGGCAGATCCTCGTATTCAGTCAGGAAGGCATTGCCGGCGGCCGCCGTGCCGGACAGCAGGGCGACGGTGGCGATGGCCATGATCAGGGTGCGCACCATGGCGGGAGTCATAACTAACGTTGACGTTTGGCGCAATAGAAGGTCGAACGGCCGCTTTGCACGAGGCGCAGGATGCCGGTCCGGCAGGTGCAGCCGGGACAGGCTTCGCCCTCGCGGTCGTAGACGGCGAAGGAATGCTGGAAATAGCCCAGTTCGCCGGTGGTCTGGCGATGATCGCGAAGCGAGCTGCCGCCGGCGGCGATGGCGGCGTTGAGCACCGCCTTGATCGCCGCCACCAGTTTGCGGCCCTGGGCGGCGGTGAGCGAGCCGGCTTCGCGGGTCGGCAGGATGCCGGCGCGGAACAGGGCCTCGCTGGCGTAGATATTGCCGATCCCGGCGACCACCGTCTGATCCAGCAGCACCGTCTTGATGGGGCTGCGCCGCCCGGCCATGGCGGCTGCGAGAACCGGCCAGACGAAGGCGTCGTCCAACGGCTCGGGGCCGAGATCGGCCAGCAGCGGATGCGCCGCCAGGCTGGCGGCCGGCACCAGGTCCATCAGCCCGAAGCGGCGCGGGTCGCTGAACACCACGCGCCGCCCGTCCCCGGTCAGCAGGATCACATGGTCGTGGCGGCCCGGCGGCGTGTCGTCGGCGGGGCCGACGACCATGCGGCCCGACATCCCCAGATGGCCCAGCAGCACCCATCCGTCGTCGAGGCGAAGGGTGAAGTATTTGGCGCGCCGTTCGACCCGCTCGACCCGCCGGCCGGTCAGCCGGGCGGCGAAATCCGGCGGAAACGGGCGCCGGAGATCGGGGCGCCGGACGCTGACGGCGACCAGCTGCCGGCCCTCGAGGGCGGCGGCCAGTCCGCGGCAGACGGTTTCGACTTCGGGCAGTTCAGGCATGAAGAGGTGTTTACCACGAAGATACCAGGAGACGAAGACGGGAAGCCCCCGGGACTTCCTTTCTTTCTGCCTTCGTGGTTAACTCCGGCGGCAATGACTGAAGAAGACCAGACAGATACCACCCATTTCGGCTTCCGCACCGTGCGCGAGCAGGAGAAGGCGTCTCTGGTGCGGGCCGTCTTCGACGACGTGGCGCCGCGCTACGATCTGATGAACGACCTGATGAGCGCCGGCATCCATCGCCTGTGGAAAGCCGCCATGCTGAACTGGCTGCGTCCGCGTCCGGGCATGACCCTGCTGGACGTCGGCGGCGGCACCGGCGACATCGCGCTGCGCTTCGCCCAGCGCGGCGGCGGTCCGGTGGTGGTCTGCGACATCAACCGCGAAATGCTGGCGGTCGGCCGCGACCGCGCCATCGACCGCAATCTCGACGCCGACATCCGCTGGGTCTGCGGCGATGCCGAGGCCTTGCCGATCCCCGACCGCGCAGTGGAGGCCTATACCATCGCCTTCTGCCTGCGCAACGTCACCCATATCGACCAGGCCCTGGCCGACGCGGTGCGCGTGCTGAAGCCGGGCGGCCGCTTCCTGTGCCTGGAATTCAGCCATGTGGCGGTGCCGTTGCTGGGTCGCCTTTACGACGCCTATTCCTTCCACCTGCTGCCCTGGCTGGGCCAGCTGGTGGCCGGCAACCGCGAGGCCTATCAGTATCTGGTGGAAAGCATCCGCAAATTCCCCCCGCAGGCGGAACTGGCGGAGCGCATGCGGGCCGCCGGGCTGGCGCAAGTGAGCTATCGCAACCTGTCGGGCGGCATCGCCGCACTGCATTCCGGCTGGCGACTCTAATCGGATGATCTCGGTTGCCCGCAATCTCTGGCGCCTGACCTCCATCGCCCGCGTCCTCGCCCGCGAAGGCGCCATGTTCCCGCTGGAAGCCTCGGATGCCGGCCGCCTGCTGGTCAACGCCCTCGATCCCCTGGTCAGCCCGGACAGCCGTCAGCTGCGCCCCGGCCAGCGGCTGGCGGTGGCCCTGCAGCGGCTCGGCCCGACCTTCGTCAAGTTCGGTCAGGCGCTGTCGACCCGCTCGGACCTGGTCGGCGAGGAGGTGGCGGCGGATCTGTCGCAGCTGCAGGACCGCCTGCCGCCGTTTCCCGCCGCCGACGCCAGGCGCATCATCGCCGAGGAACTCGACCGGCCGGTGGAGGAGCTGTTCTCCAGCTTCGAGGATCTGCCGGTGGCCGCCGCTTCCATTGCCCAGGTGCATTTCGCCGTCACCACCGAAGGCGCCACCGTTGCCGTCAAGGTGCTGCGGCCGGGGGTCGAACGGCAATTCGCCGGCGATATAGCCCTGTTCTACTGGCTGGCCCGTTGGGCCGAACGGCTGATGCCGTCGTTTCGCCGCCTGCGGCTGGTGGATTCGGTGCGCGCCTTCGAAGACTCGGTGACCATGGAGATGGATCTCCGCTTCGAGGCCTCGGCGGCGGCCGAAATGGCCGAGAATTTCATCGACGACGACAGTTTCATGATCCCCGCCATCGACTGGCAGCGCACCGCCAAGCGGGTGATGACCCTGGAGCGCATCGCCGGTATCCCTGTCGACGAGGTGGACGCCATCACCGCCGCCGGCCATGACCGCGACCAGGTGATGGCCAAGGCGGCCAGCGCCTTTTTCAACATGGTCTTCCGCGACGGCTTTTTTCATGCCGATATGCATCCCGGCAATCTGTTCGTCGGCGAGCGCGGAGAACTGATCGCCGTCGATTTCGGCATCACCGGGCGGGTCGACCGGCAGACCCGACGGTTTCTCGGCGAAATGCTGCTGGGCTTCCTCAACGGCGATTACCGGCGGGTGGCCGAGGTGCATTTCGAGGCGGGCTTCGTTCCCGCCGACAAGTCGGTGGACGCCTTCACCCAGGCCTGCCGCTCCATCGCCGAGCCGATCCTCGGCCGGCCGCTGCACGAAATCTCCGTCGCCCGGCTGCTCGGCCAGATGTTTCAGGTCACCGAAACCTTCGCCATGGAAACCCAGCCGCAGCTGCTACTGCTGCAAAAGAGTATGCTGCTGGCCGAAGGGGTGGGGCGGCGGCTTGATCCCAAGGTCAATATGTGGCATCTGGCGCGCCCGCTGATCGAAAGCTGGATGACCGACAATCTCGGACCGCAGGCCCGTGTCCGCGAAACCGTCGGCTCGCTGATGTCGTCGCTGGAAAGCCTTCCGCGACTGGTCGCACAGGCGGAAAAGACCGTCGAGGCGCTGCGCTCCGGCGGGTTGAAGCTGCACCGCGATTCCCTGCGCGGCATGAGCAGCAGCCCCCGCAACGGCATCTTCCCGGCCTGGGTGCCCTGGGTCCTGGTGGCCATCCTGGCGGCACTGCTGGCCAGAGGGGGCTGATGGGTAAACGCATCACTCCGACATTGTGTCCGAGTCACTGCCCGTGGCGGCGAGGATGTCCTTTAGATTTCGTTTGCCAGCAATTTCCGTCAAAGCCCTTTCCAATACAGTAAGGTCGCCCTTCAGTGTTTTGAAATATTCTTTTTTTTGAGACACGAAGTGCTCGGCGGTAATGTCGTCTTCAAACTGTTTTCTTATTTCGCTATTGGCTATATGCCTATAATCTTTATTGTCTTGGTCGCAGGCCAAGTTTAATTTACTCTTGATTTCTTCAAGTTTCTTAATTTCTGTGTCGAACATAAGCTCATCCAGGAACGATTAGCGCCGGCCATAACGCCGTGCCGACAAATTTTAGTAGCATAAAATAGGACAGTCAATCGCATTGGTTGTCATTCTGCCTGATTTCGCCCTTCGTTGCCTGGCCGCAAGCCGGCCTTCGTGTCATCCGAACGTCCGGACACCGCTGCCGCCCAGCAGGTCCATCGCCATCGCCGTCACTTCCCTCTTGCGCGCATTCGCTGTGCTGTCTACAGTAATCACACATTCGGTGCGTAATTTAAGGAAATTTTCCAGTGACGCTTGCCGGTCGCCGAATTCTGCTGATCATCGCCGGCGGAATTGCCGCCTATAAGAGCCTCGATCTGATCCGCCGGTTGCGGGAAAAGGGGGCCGAACTGCCCTGCGTACTCACCGCCGGCGGCGCCCGCTTCATCACGCCGCTGTCGGTGGCCGCCCTGTCCGGGCAACCGGCGCATGAGGATCTGTTCTCGCTGACCGACGATTTCGGCATGGCCCATATCAGCCTCAGCCGCCAGGCCGATCTGCTGGTGGTGGCGCCGGCGACCGCCGATCTGATGGCCAAGATGGCCGCCGGCCTGGCCGACGATCTCGCCTCGACGCTGCTGCTGGCCTCCGACAAGCCGATCCTGTTGGCGCCGTCGATGAATCTGATGATGTGGCGTCATCCCGCCACCCAGGCCAATCTGCAGCTGCTGAGGTCCCGCGGCGCGCTGCAGGTGGGACCGGGGGCCGGCGACCTCGCCTGCGGCGAGGTGGGCGACGGCCGGATGGCCGAGGTGGCGGAGATCGTCGCCGCCATCGAGGGGCATTTTTCCGCCGGTCCTTTGTCGGGGGTCCGCGCCCTGGTCACCTCGGGCCCGACCTTCGAGCCCATCGACCCGGTGCGCTTCATCGGCAACCGCTCGTCCGGCAAGCAGGGCCATGCCATCGCCCGCGCCCTGGCCCGCCAGGGGGCGGCGGTGACCCTGATCAGCGGGCCGGTGAGCATCGCCGACCCGCCGGGGGTGACGACGGTGAAAGTGGAAACCGCCGCCCAGATGCTGGACGCCGCCCTGGCGGCGCTGCCGGTGGAGGTGGCGGTCTGCGCCGCCGCCGTGGCCGACTGGCGGGTGGCCCGTCCGGCCGCCGAAAAAACCAAGAAGGTGGCCGGTGGGACGCCGCCGAGCCTGGTGCTGGAGGCCAATCCCGATATTCTGGCGACCCTGGCGGCGGCCGGTCCGCGCCGGCCCCGCCTGGTGATCGGCTTCGCCGCCGAGACCGAGCAGCTTCTCGACCATGCGCGCGCCAAACTGGCCCGCAAGGGCTGCGACCTGATCCTCGCCAATGACGTCTCCGCCGCCGCCGGCACCTTCGGCGGCGACGCCAATACCGTCCATCTGGTCGGTCCCGATGGCGTCGAGCCCTGGCTGCCGCTGTCGAAGGACGAGGTGGCGGACCGCCTGGTCCAGCGCATCGCCGTCGGACTGAGGGGGGCGCGATGAGCGACGTGACGGTGCTGGTCCGCCGTCTGGCCGCCGATCTGCCGTTGCCGCGCTACGAGAGCGCCGACGCCGCCGGCATGGATCTGCTGGCGGCGGTGGAGGCCGACCTCGCTTTGGCGCCGGGGGCCTTCGCCCTGGTGCCGACCGGGCTGGCCATCGCCCTGCCGCCCGGCCACGAGGCGCAGGTGCGGCCCCGCTCGGGCCTGGCCGCCAAGCATGGGGTGACGGTGCTCAACAGTCCGGGCACGGTGGATGCCGATTATCGCGGCGAAATCAAAGTCATTCTGATCAATCACGGGTCCGCCGCCTTCGTCGTCACCCGCGGCATGCGCATCGCCCAGATGGTGGTGGCGCCGGTGACCAGGATCGCCTGGCAGGAGGAAGACGCGCTTCCGGAATCGCGCCGCGGCGCCGGCGGCTTCGGGTCAACCGGCCATTAAGGAGAGTGCAGAGGCAATGCTGCGTCCGTCCAAGAAGATGCTGTTCGCCATCGAGGCGGTTCTGGATATCGCCTACCACGCCGGCGGCGAACCGGTGCAGAGCAAGGAGATCACCCGGCGCCAGGGAATTCCCAGGCGTTACCTCGAGCAGACCCTGCAGCAGCTGGTGCGGGCCGGCGTGCTGACCGGGGTGCGCGGTCCGCGCGGCGGCTACCGTCTGGCCAGGGAGCGCCGGCGCATATCCGTGGGCGGTATCGTCCGGGTGGTCCGCGCCCTGGAAGCGGGTGAGGAAGAGGCCCTGGACATTTCCTCCTCGGGACTGGGAACACAGGTGATCGGGCCGATGTGGGGTGACCTGCAGGAAGACATCATGCGCCGCCTCGATTCCATTTCCATCGACGATTTATGCCTGAAGGCCCATCAGGCCGGCATCCGCAGCGAGTTTTCCGAAAAAGTCGACTTCAACATCTGAGCTTTGGCAATTAAACGAGGGATATCATGTCGAACCCCAACAACGATCGTTTCCGTGGACGCGTCTATGACAGCATTATCGACACCATCGGCGCCACGCCGCTGGTGCGGTTCTCCCGTCTCGCCGCCGATGCCGGGGTCAAGGCCGACATCGTCGGCAAGCTGGAGTTTTTCAATCCCCTGGCCTCGGTCAAGGACCGCATCGGCCTGGCGATGATCGAAGCGGCGGAAGCCGACGGCAGCCTCAAGCCGGGGATGGTGATCATCGAGCCGACATCAGGCAATACCGGTATCGCGCTGGCCTTCGTCGCCGCCGCCAAGGGCTATCGCCTGGTGCTGACGATGCCGGAAAGCATGTCGCTGGAACGGCGCAAGATGCTGGCCCTGCTCGGGGCCGAGATCGAACTGACGCCGGCCGCCAAGGGGATGACCGGGGCGGTGCGCCGCGCCGAGGAACTGGCCAAGGAAATCGGCCATGCCATCATCCTGCAGCAGTTCGAGAACCCGGCCAATCCGGCGGTCCACGCCAGGACCACCGCCGAGGAAATCTGGGTCGACAGCGGCGGCAAGGTGGATATCGTCGTCTCCGGTGTCGGCACCGGCGGCAGCATCACCGGCATCGGCCGGGTCCTCAAGGCGCGCCGTCCGGGTCTCAGGATGGTGGCGGTGGAGCCGGAGGACAGCCCGGTGCTGTCGGGTGGCGCCCCCGGCCCGCACAAGATCCAGGGCATCGGCGCCGGTTTCGTGCCCGGTGTCCTCGACCGCGCGGTGATCGACGAAGTGCTGCAGATCAGCAACGAGACCGCCTTCGCCACCGCCCGCAAGGCGGCCCGCATCGAGGGCGCCCCGGTCGGCATTTCCTCCGGTGCCGCCCTGGCGGCGGCCCTGGAACTGGGGCAGCGGCCGGAAAATGCCGGCAAGATGATCGTCGCCATCATCCCCTCCTTCGCCGAGCGCTATCTGTCGACGGCCCTGTTCGAGGGTATTGCGTAAGGCGATGGATTTTTCCGAGGAGCAGATCCGCCGCTACGCCCGCCACATCATCCTGCCCGAGGTGGGCGGCACCGGGCAGGCCCGCCTGCTGGCCGCCAGGGTGCTGGTGGTGGGGGCGGGCGGCCTCGGCTCGCCTCTGGTGCTGTACCTGGCGGCGGCGGGGGTGGGGACCATCGGCATCGTCGACGACGATGTCGTCGACCTGACCAATCTGCAGCGCCAGGTCCTGCATGGCACCGAGCGCATCGGCATGCCCAAGGTCGACAGCGCGGCGCGGACGGTGGCCTCGGTCAATCCCGAGGTGCGGGTGGTGCCGCACCGCTTGCGCCTCGACGCCGGCAACGCCCTTGAGCTGATCGCCGGCTATGATCTGGTGGCCGACGGCAGCGACAATTTCGCCACCCGTTTTCTGATCAACGACGCCTGCCGCCTGGCCGGCAAGACCCTGGTCTCGGCCGCCGTGCTGCGTTTCGACGGCCAATTGTCCACCTTCAAGGCTCCGGGGCCCTGCTATCGCTGTCTCTATGGCGGCCCGCCGGACGAGGACGACGCGCCGTCCTGTGCCCAGGCCGGAGTGCTGGGCGCCATGGCCGGCGTCATGGGCAGTCTGCAGGCCACCGAAGTGTTGAAGGAGATCCTGGGCATCGGCGACAGTATGTCCGGCAGCCTGCTGCTGGTCGAAGCCTTGTCGATGCGTTTTCACAAAGTGAGCCTGAAGCCGGATCCCGCCTGTCCGCTCTGTGGACCGGCGGCGACGATCCACGACCTGTCGGCGCATGGCGTTCCCGTCGATGCCTGCCGTTGAGTCCCGCTTCGACCG
>DUZF01000036.1 GCA_013349665.1 Rhodospirillaceae bacterium
ATGCCATGTCGATCACTCCTTGGACCCCCGCTGAAGCCAGTCGGGGAGAAGTTCAAACATGGGTCAAATCTCAGTGGAAATTCCTTGCCCAACCGGGTCAGTTCTTGGTGAAAATCAACACTTGATGCCCGCAGACCGAAGCGAAAACCAGCATCACAAGCGGCAACGACTTCCATCGGGTGCCGCCCTTGCCCAAGCGCGGGATAACATCGTGGGATGGTGGGAGACGGCATACGCCCGCAGGGATGAGGCCGTGGCACAGCGCTTTTATGCCGAAGCGAATTCGTCATTGCCGATCCCGCCGACAGAGGTCGATCTGGACATTGTATTCGACGGGGTCGGTGCTCGCCGTATGGCACTGCGGGCGGATCAGCAGGTGGAGGAGTGGACGCCCTAAAATGCGCGCTATTCTCGGTATTGATGCGGCATGGACGCCTGACGGATCAAGCGGCATCGCTTTGGTCACCGAGCAAGCCGCCGGGAACTGGTCATGCGTAGCCGTCGCGCCGTCTTATGGCGGTTTTCTCGTCGTCGCAGGCATGCCAACACCCGAGAATTTCGCCGACCTCCCAAGCGCCCTGGTCAACGCCGCCAAGAAATTTCTCGGCGGCGCCGAATTGGTGCTGGTGGCCGCGGACATTCCGCTGGCAAAGTCGGCTATTACAAAGCGGCGTGCCGCCGACGATCTGGTTTCGAGAAAATTCGGCGCGGCGGGTTGTAGCACACACTCTCCCACGGCAAACCGACCTGGCCCGATCAGTGCCACCTTGCGGGACGGGTTCGCCGCCAACGGATTTTCCTTGGCGGTCAGCAATCCGATCGCCCTGCCAGCCATCGTTGAGACCTACCCACACCCCGCTTTGCTGACCCTGATGGGTGTCGAGCGGCGGGTGCCCTATAAAATCTCCAAGGCAAGCAGACTGTGGAGGGATATTCCGCCGTCCGACAGATGGCTCAAGGCGGTCGGCCAGCTTTCGTCCATCGCGGGCGAGCTGGATCGGGTCATTAAGGGATCGCAATTCATCTGGCCAACCACGCAGGTGTCGATGGCCAGCCTCAAGCCGTTGGAAGATCAGATCGATGCGCTGGTCTGCGCCTGGGTCGGCATACAAATATTGAATGGAGCCGCAGAACCTTTGGGCAATGAAGATGCCGCGGTTTGGGTTCCTCAACGACACTGATGACCCGACAGCAGTCAGTCAAATGCACGCCTTGGCCGACAATGAGCGAACCGACGGGTGAGTAGCATCAGATTCTCCCGGCCAATTTGGCACGCGTTTCAATTCAGTGTGCACATACAAAGCTGCAAATCTCCCCGCCAAGATCCTTCCCTCGCACCAAGATGTGATCAACCATGTGAGGAGCAACTAAAAAGGTGCTCTGATGACGGAAAATACACGGACAGCAACAATATACGAAATAATCGCCCAGTTTCCTGAAGATGAGCGCATTAAAAAAGCCTTCGGCTGGTGTGATTTTGAAGCCTATGCTGAAACTTGCCCTGACAGTCATCCGTTCGCACAGGCCATAGACTCGGTTATCAGAGGCCATGGTGCGGTGATCGCTGGTGGTCGACCAATTCCAGTTCGATGGTTATGGCACGGCGGCAGGTTGTTACCTGCAACACTACTTGCCGCGGGAAGGCTGGCAGGCATCGACGTTACTCCATGCCTAATCGTGCCGCCGATTAGCAAGATTGGGTTGATACCCAGAGTTTGCACAAAGTTTTTCGCTGGATTGGAAGACGCTGTGACATTGGAACTTGAGAAACTTCCAAGAAACGCCGGATTATTTGATCTCGACCCGATGATCGCCGACTTCATGCATGCAATCGTAAAAGCGGGAAAATATCGTAACGATGCGTTCAGTTGGAAAAGGTATGAGTCTGGCGGGGTCGACAGATTGATTAGATTGAGGGCCCCGCCCACATGGAAGGAAGAGCTAAGGCGAGAGGCGACGGAGTTCGTCAAGAACAACTGAGAAGCTGTGATGTTTGTCTAAACCAGTCCCATCTGCGTATTCGAAGCCGCGTCGCAGGTGATTAAGATATTCGTCAGGAACTGCTGCAAGATTATGCTGGACCATAAGGCCGACATCTACGCAGATTGAGGCAAACTCCCACAAAGGGTCCCCACTTACCAAGGTGACTTTGTAGCTGCCACCCCCTGGAGCCGGGCCTGCACTCAAGTGGGCGGTATAGCCCGGAAAATCATGTGCATTGACGATTTCAATTAAGATTCTCCAGGCTTCCTTCTCGGCCAAATTCCGTACAATGCCAATGGCGACAAGATAGCTTAACTCTTCTTCGATGAAGTCAGCCATTATTTTCCATCTGTTAGACAGCCAACGCCTCCCTTGCAACATCGCAGGGGACGGCAGAATTTCGATACCTTCTGGGTGTTCATTTTAGACATATAGCGTGGCTTGGTGATTTTAGGCGATAGCGGAAATTGCTTTCGGCCCTCTTGCCAGGGCTTGGCAGAGAATGCTTTCGGGACGGCGCCCCGACATCCTGCCCCCATCACCCATCAACATCGAGATTGAGGACATCGCTCTCGGGTTGTCACGGGTCGTCGACGTGGTCGCATATTTCCAGGAGTGCACGGGAGTATGCGACCGCTGCGCTCTGCACCCATCCAGGACGGACGGCCAGGAGCCAGAACGAGGTGCCTGCCACGCTGATCGCTATCGAGATGCCCAAGAACACGGATACGTCGCTTTTCTGGATCAGGTCCCATCCGGCAAGACTGAACTGTGCAAGAGAGCAGACCGCCGCGGCGGACAGCCCGAGCGGTCTCAGGCCCAGGAGGTTCCGCGCGAAGCCGTAATTGATGTTCTGGGTGAACACGAACGGGTATTTTTTTGTATCCCGTGACTTCCGTAACATCCACTCTCCAGCCGACTCGTATTTGGCGTCCGCAGCAACTGGGTCGTTGGCCTCGTCATCGGCAGAAGGTAGGACCACGCCCGCGGCGCGCAGCGTCTTGTGGTAGCGGCGCTTGGTGTCCGTGCTGATGCAGTCGTCCGACCACCGCAGCATCGTGGTGGTCGGCTTGCCACCCCACGATTTGAACAGGTCTGGCTCCAGCCGCTTGCCGTAGCCCCTGGCAACGTAAGCGAGCGCTGCCGGGCCGCCTAGCGTGGTCAGCACCCCTCCGAGCGCGCCCCATGCACTCTGCAACTCGGGGAAGAGGGCATAGACCGCGAAGACCATAGGGGCGATGGCGACGAGCGCTGGTACTTGCCGCGCTTTGATGGAGTATTCGTCAATGAGCGTCACGGTGCTCCTTAGGCTTGAAGATGAACCTGCTCATCGCCGTCGGCGGCGATGAGCAGAAGAGTGGGAACACCACGCAGCGCATCGACATTCCGGCAGGCGGCAATGGTCTTCCGGTCGCGCGGGGACATGCGCGCACTTCCGTTCGGGTGGCTATGCCAGGTGCCGCATAGTTCGATCCGCCCGAGCGTCCTATGCCTGATGCGCTGTTCCTTCTTGGACTGTCCCGCTGGGCCCAATTCCAGGTTGGTCGGTGACGCGTTCGACCCCGGTGGCAACCCGGTGGCCTCGACGACGACGATCCGCTTCAGCGCCGCGTCCCAACCGCCGTAGAGGTAGCCACCGGTCTCATTGGGCAGCGCCGCGGTTCGTTCTTTGCGGATGAATTCGAGGACGCGCGGAGTGATGCCGACGGCCCAGCCGGGGGCCTGGTTGGAAACATAAACCGACATCGGCGGAACGTCGAACCAGCGCCAGCCAGTAGGGCGGCGGTTTTCGTCAAGAGTGTTCAGACCGATGCCGCTGACGAGGCGGCTATCCATTCCTTCGGTGATGGTGGGCATGAACGCGGCCGCGTGCTGGGCGACGACCCATCCAGGCATGCGGGTGCTCGCCGAGGCGCATCCGAACCCGAAAAGCAGTTCTTCGGAATCCGCGCCGCCCAAATGGACGGCTCTGAGCCAATCGGCCAGGTCGTCGTGCTCCAACGCCTCACGGCACAGGAGGTAGTAAAGGTCGAGGAGATTTGGGTTGTTCCCTACGCCGGTGGAAAACTGTACGCCAAGGCGCCCGCGGTTATAGATCTCCGTGCGGACGATCTGCTGCCCGTCAGCGGGAATGAATTCCGCAAGCCGTCCGCGGACACGCTCGTCGGCACTGGCATCGACAATAAGCCGGGCGTCGCCAAAATGCGCCTTCAGTTGCTCGTCGTCGAGCCCGGCGACATCCGCCACCAATCCGGCAACGGACGATTTTACGGAAACGTCACGGCCGATCTTTTGGAGAATAAGGACTTTGTCGTCGTAGAGGTCGGCGATCCGGCCCCCGTGTCTGGCGAGGTTGTGCGGACGGAGTCTGTCATTGTCGACGACGAGGATATTCTCCACCCCGGCCCGCAGAAGGTGCTCGCCCATGGCGCTCCCGAGGGCACCGGCGCCGATCAACACGATCGGCGCGACCGCGGCAGTGCCGGATGTGAAACGCAACAGTTCTGGGGTGGATGCCGGATCTGCGACGACCGGCAGTACCTTGCACTGTTCGCCAAGGAAATCGCCGTTGTAGGGCGCGGTCATCCAGTACGCCTTGAGTTCAAGCCGACGAGCCGTTTTCGTGTCTTCGGACAAGCCGAAAATCCCCGGTAGAACGGCCTGAGGACGCCAGATGCCCACGACGATGACGACGACCCGCTTTCCCGTGAAGTTCTGGAACTTGCAACCGCTCTTGGTCAGTAGCTCCCCCAACGCTGCGTCGAACTTGTTTTCCAGTCCGGCCGCGCACAGCCCTTGCCGGACGTCGGCTTCCGTTTCCCAGTTCCCGAATATCGGCTTTTCGATAGGTGACGCGGGGTTCGACCACAGGAAGAGCCAAGGCACATTTTTGGCTCCCCCAACATTATCATTGGCCCCATTGATTGCTTTGAAGAGCGACGAGTTCTGATCCTTGTCGTTAGCAGCGTACGGGGTCGCGTCATTGAGGATCAGGTATGGACTTCGATCCGTGCCCCCGATCCGTGCCACACCTGTGGCGGCACCCGCGCCTTGGCTTTGCCGGGCAGCCGCGAGCTCTTGGAATTTCCCCGCCTCGAATATGCCAGCGATCGGTTCCCTGGGCGAGGAGGACAAGAGGACGGGCTCCCAGCCGTCTCTCATCAGGCCGCCTGTTTTTGCGTCCCGAAGCCAAGTGCGCAGGCGGGTCAGCACCCCTTCAATGCCCCACCTGTCGTATATGGGTTGGAGCCCCGCTCGGGTTAGGCAAAGGCTGACAAGGGGGCGGTCCCGCAGCGGAGTGACGTGACCGATATCCTGGGGAAAGCTTTCACGTCCACTCAGCACCATCGGCGCCCGGCGGCCGATGTCCGACCACGACGGCCAGAGCATCAGAAATGGTTCGACGTCGAGGATGCCATGCCCGCCGCCCGACTCGACCAGCGCCTCGGTTTCCATGTCGAAGGCTATGCAGGCTCCGCCCGTTACGTCGTCGTCGTAGAACTTGACGGACCTTTCATCGACGCCGTCGGACGCGCGGATCAGGGCAATTTCGCGCACGACCGCCGCGTCGAGACGGGCGACATCCAGTGAATCCGGGGGTACGGCTTTCGTCAACCGTAGCCCCCGCCGCGCCCCACGGAAGACGACCCGGCGCCCACGCCACCGACAATGGCGGGCGCCTTGGGCTTTTGCCTCCGGGTGGTGCCGCCACCGGTCAGGTTGAATACCGCGTGGATCGGTTTGTCGGTGTCGGCATCGCCACCGGTGCAAATGAACCTTTTGCGGACTGCGCCGTCCACTTCACCGCCATCAGCGAGAATCTTGAGGTAGCGGTTCTTGGCCTGCTGCGACGGCGGAGGACTTTTGAGATGGTTCACCCGCTTGCTGCTGGAGACGACGAAGCCCTTGCCGCGCATTTCGCCAAGGGCGCGTAGGGCACCTTCAGACTCCTGGAAGTCGTTGTCCTTAGTATCGTCTTCAACCCAGCCCAGGGAGTGCCGAGAGCAGTGGTGCGGTGCCACTAGGATATGCCAGGCGAGATCGTCCGGCGTTTTGGCGTGGATTTCCTCGCCTATGCGTTCCCAGGTTTCAACCGTGCTGTCGCCACCGAGAAGGATGAGGTTGTCTTTCCCGTCCACGGTGACCTTCCAGCGAATGACGAGGCAGGTGGGATTGGACGACGTCCTCGGCTCTCCCTCTGGTGCTTTCGGGATGTCCCATTCAGGCTTGGTGGGGGCCAGCAACCGCCATGACAGCCCCGGCACCACGCTGCCGGACGTGGTGCCTTCCATGTCCATAACCGTCAGCCGATTTCCGGCAAGCATCCCGTCAGTCGTGCCTTGGAGCTTATGACGGCGTTTGATCTCGTCGAGAAGCGGCTTCGCATGTTCCGTGACGTAATGGGGATTGACTGAATACGGACTGCACCAGATTTCATCGACAAGAATCTTCGGCTCACCATCCTTTGGGTAGCGGTTCCAGCTTCCAGGGACGCCAGTATGGAACAATACTTCGAAGCCGTAGGTATGGTCTTTGTCTGGATGTGTCAGCACGAAAACGTGCAGGCGGTCATCCGGGCAAGCGGCACGAATGTCCGGAGCAAAATCCGGCACCCGGTCGTTATCCTCGTCCTCGGCTTGGCTCCGACGATAATGGATGTCGGTCAGAATGGTCTTGCCGTGGGCCTCAATCATTATGGTGTCGCCATTCCCGGCGGCAAATATTGTTAATTTGCTGTCTGCACTCACCATCAAAACTCCATTCAGTGGTCTCTGGCACAACGGCACACAAAATATAGATTAATTATCCGAATACGCAAGCGGCTGGGTAGATTTATAAATTCTGAAATATTCTTTAACGTTGAAGATCAGCTTCGTTTGGTTAACATTATCCGCCGCCAAGCGGGCTGGCATTGCACCAGAAACAATCCTGTGGGCGCCGGTCGATGTTGCACGAAGGCTTTACAAGAGGAACGTCGCCGGAATGAGCGTTACCGTCGTCCATCAATTGACGGGACAAACAGGATCTCGCTACCTTGTCGCCCATGATTGAACTCGCCAACACCACACTGCCACCAGACCACCTCAGGGAAATGATTGCCTCGCTTCAGGAAATTCGCCGTGAAGCCGAACATCGCGGTGCTGTCAAACTAATCGAGTTGACCGACCAATGCGCCGAATTGGCAGGTCGCGCATGCAGGCGCCAGACGATATGACGCTGCCCAATAAATTCTCAGGCATCCACCTGGCCTAGGCTTGCCCTACGGCAGACTGTAACGCCTAAATTGTCTCCCCATGACGCTGGCGACGGGGGCGATCTTTTGCATCTGAAAAGCGATGACCTTTGCTGAGGCGAGAACCTTAGCCTTAAATCAACTTTTAGTTTATATATATTTAGTAAGAACTTTATTGTCTCTGTAAGAACTTTATTGTCTCTGTAAGAACTTTATTGTCTCCCGATACCTCGACGGCGGCGCCGACGCCCTGCCCGATTACGAACTGCTGGAACTGCTGCTGTGCCTGGCGCTGCCGCAGCGCGACGTCAAGCCGCTGGCCAAGGACCTGCTGGCCCGCTTCGGCGGTCTCGCCGGCGTGCTGACCGCCGAGGTGACGGCGCTGACCCGGGTGCCGGGGGTCAAGGAAAACACCGCGGCGGCGCTGAAACTGGTGGCCGCCGCCGCCGGTCGCCTGGCCCGCGCCGAGGTGCTCGGGCGGCCGGTGCTGTCATCCTGGGACAAGCTGCTGGACTATTGCCGGATCAGCCTCGCCCATGAACCCAGGGAACGCTTCCATCTGCTGTTCCTCGACCGCAAGAACGCGCTGATCGCCGACGAAACCCAAGGCCGCGGCACCGTCGACCATACCCCCGTCTACCCCCGCGAGGTGGTCAAACGGGCCCTGGATCTGCATGCCTCAGGCATCATCATGGTCCATAACCATCCGTCCGGCGACCCCACCCCCAGCCGCGCCGACATCGACATGACCCGCCTGGTCCATGACGCGGCGCAGGCGGTAGGCATCGTCCTGCACGATCATCTGATCATCGGCCGCGGCGGCCATTCAAGTTTCCGCGCCCTCGGCCTGTTGCCGCGGCTGTAGTCGAAATCCAGCATTCGCGGTTTGTGTTGCGCTGTCTTTCGAGTGTCCATATCATTTATTTTGTGAGCGAGCCTTATTTCAACATCGTCAATCTTATCGAACGACTGCACCGCCATTTCCTGGATGTGCTGCGCACCGAACTGCGGCAAATGAATGTTGACGACATCAATGCCGTGCAGGCGCTTCTTCTATACAATATCGGCGAAAACGAAGTGGTAATCCGCGACCTCAAGGACCGCGGCTATTATCACGGCTCGAACGTCTCCTATAACATCAAGAAATTGACCGAATTCGGTTATCTCGGCCAGGAACGCAGCCCCCACGACAAAAGGTCGATCCGCCTCAGGCTGACCGACAAGGGCATGCGCCTGTGCAACGGCATCCGCGACCTGCAGGCTTATCTGGCCGGTCGCCTGGACCCCAGTCCGGATATGCAGGCGGCGCTGGACGGCGCCGCGCAGTCGATGCAGCGGGTGGAACGCCTGTGGAGCGATTTCATCCACTACGGCAGGACCTGATCTCCCAAGGCTTTGCCATTCACCAGCGCCCCGCCGCCCGGCGGCAGCACCAGTTGAAACCGGGTTACCGGTCGGTTCTTGCTGTCGGTTCCCGGACGCCCCACCTGCCGCAGCAACTGCCCGGTGGCCGGATCAAACCGCGGACTGGCCGCCAGCATCGCCTCGAGATCGGCCACCGTGACATCGGCGGCCTGGGTCAGTCCGCCATTGGCCGGCACCGCCCGGCCCACCGCCGCCAGCGACCACCGCCGTCCGAAGGCCGCCAGTTCATCGAGGGAAACCCGGCTGCCGGCCGCCGACAGACTGACCGCCAGATCGGCGAGCGCGGCGACAGACCAGTCACCACCGGCCAGGCGCAGCAGCGCCGACAGCGGCAGATGCTCGCCGCTGATCCCGGCCGTCAGCCGCTCGGGGGCCGACCACCGACCATCGGCCACCCAACCGTCATGGCTGTAGGACCAATGGCCGAGCGCCATCGGCTTGTCGAGGTCGGCCAGCGCCAGACCGCTTTCCAGGCTGCGCGCCGCCATCAAGGGAACGGCGTCCTGCTCGACCCGGACCTCCTCGAGGGCAATATCGCCGGATGCCTCGGCAGGCCGGGGAACGGCGCCGTCACCCAGAGCTAGGCCGAACAATGCCCGGATGACGCCCCCTAGCTCGGGCCAGGCCGACCCGGCCGTGGCCGGGCGCCACTCCCCGCGACCGCGCAACCGGTCCGCCGCCGCCTGGAGCCGCCGGCCGCCGATGTCGCCCCTGAGGGTGAGATGGCTCGCCGCCAGCTTTTCGATGACGGTGCGGCCGGCCTGTCGTTCCGCCGCGAGGGACTGGAAAGCCAGGGACCACAGGGCGCCATAGTCGAGCCCGCCGGCCACCGCCTCGGCCTTGAGTGAAACCGGCCCATGGCTTCGCAGCGACCAGCGGCCGCGCAGCCGCTGACCCGACAGGCTGAGCACGGCGTCGCCCAACCGCAGGCGCGAGGGGATCAACAGCTCGATCTCCGCCTCGCCATCGCCGGCGGCCCGGCACAGCACGCGAATGGTGCCCAGATCCCAATCCGGGGCGGCCATCGACAGCCGGCTCAGCGTCAGCCTTACCGAACCGTCGGCACGCAGCAGGGCGGTGACCTCGCCGTCGACATTGATCGCCGCCAGGGCGGCGCGCGCCTCCTCGAGCATCCTTTGGGCAAAGGCATCGACCGGGGTCGAGGATCCCGCCGGCGGCGTCTCCGCCCGTCCCTGGGCGGCAAGCCCGTCCAGCAGGAACAGGGCTTCCGGGTCATCGGCCGCCGCCGCCTGGACCAGCCAGGCCAGACCCTCGACGGCATTGACCGGACGGCCGAGCCCGGACAGGGCCATTTCGCCGATGCGGCCGCGGGCCCGCGCATTGCCCGCCTCGGCGGCGCGTTTGAACAGGGCGTAGGCCTGGCGCCGATCCATAACGGTGCCGCGGCCGGCCCAGACGAAATCGGCGGCGCGGACCATCGCCTCGACCTGTCCGGCATCCGCCGCGCGCTTGTACCACCGCCAGGCCTCGCTGTCGCCGGCGGCGACGACCGTGCCGTCCTCCGCCATCCGTCCGAGCAACAGCGCCGCCTCGGCATCGCCGGTTTCGGCCGCCGGCCGCAGCAGGGCCTCGGCGGTCCTGAGGTCACCGGCCTCGAAGGCCGACCGCCCCGCCGCCACATCGGCGCCGGCGGGACCGGCCAGGACGGAGATCAGCATCGCCAGTGCAAACGGTTTCTTCATCACCCTAAACCTCAGCGCCGGTGGCCATTTTCCACTTTCTCCGGTAAATGAATGAAACCGAGCCGGAGGGATTGTCATGTCGGTGTTGAAAATACTGATCGTGTCCAAGGATGCGCTGTTCGCCAGAGTGGCCCGCTCGCGGCTGGCGGCGATGGGACACGCGGTACAGATCGAAGACGATCTGGCCGGGGCGGTGAAGCGCTGCCGGCTTGATCCCTTCCGCCTGGTGGTGGTCGATTTCGACCTGCCCGACGGCGGCGGACGCCAACTCTGCCGGGACCTGAGAAGCCTGGCGCGGGTCGAGCATCTTTATCTTCTGGGATACGGCAGCGACACCAGCAAGGACGGCATGCTCTCGGCCCAGGAGGCCGGCGCCGACGCCTATGCCCATAAGCCGCTGCATGCCGGCGAACTGCGCTTCTGCATGCAACAGGCCGACCGCCTGCTGTCGCTGTCCGGCGCCCTGCAGATCCAAAGCGGCGAGGATCTGGTCACCGGCTTGCTGTCGGCCACCAGCTTCAAGCGCTTTTTCAGCAACCTCTACGCCCAGTACCGGCGCAATAACGGCCGCGGCGCGCTGATGTTCATCGATGTGGTCAATATGACCGACATCGTCCGCACCTGCGGCGCCGAGGGATCCAATGCCGTCGACCGTGCCGTGGCGGCTCGTCTCTCCTTGCTGCCGCGGACCAGCGACATCGTTGCCAAAATGGCCGACGGCGAATTCTGCGTGGTCCTGACCGGCACCAGTTCCCTTCAATGCGAGGCTATCGCGCTGCGCGTCGCCGAGGCCCTGACCGATCTCGACGTAACGCTGGGAGATGAGATCCTGCACCCGCGACTGACCATCGCCATCGCCGACTTCCCCATACCGCAGCACAATGCCTCGGAAATGCTTCAAACGGCGCCGCGGACCATCATTGCCCATGTCGGCCCCGGAACCAAGCCGACGGACAATCTGACGCCCACCATTTTGTGAGACTGCGGGTCAACGGCCGCCCTGCACCGCCCCGGCGGTCGACGACATCGGGGTGACGGCGGCCTCCGCCGATGATGGTGCCGCCGGGGCGGCGGCCGGGGCGGCGGTCCCCGCCAGGGCCTCCGGCGAGGCGATGTGCACACAGCGGCCGGCGGCGCAGGAATAAGTACGCACAGCGGATCCCTCGTTGGTCGGCACATGCACCGACACGGTCCGCTCGGTTTCCGGAGCGACCACCACAGGCAGCGAAAGCAGCGGCCGATCGTCCTCGCCCAGCACCACCAGATTGGTTTCTCCCGGCGCCTTGCCGAAAATATAAAGCAGGGTCGGGGTTTCCAGGCTGACATCGGCAACCGCCGGATTAGCGACGATCAGGCGCCGGGCGGCGGCATCCAGACGAACCAGCCTGACCTTATCATAGGTCACCAGCAGAGGCTCGGCGCCGGCTGCCGCGGCCGGTCTCCAGACGCCCAGAATCAGCAGCGCTAAAATCAAGCCGATGGCCGTCTTCATGCCGATACTCCGCCACAACCGGATTCATTAACGCATCTATCTTATGCTAAACATCTGAACAACGCTTTTACAAATGGGACTTTGCCATGGCGCCGAGAGCCTGCCGGATTGTCACTATGGTGCCGATTTTGGCGCTGATGGGATGCGCGCTGCCTGACCAGCGCCAGGCCTCCGGCACTGTCGTCGAATCGACGGCGCTGTCGGCGGCGATGTCGGCCGAGGCGGTTTCCGACTTCCGGTCGGCGGCCAGCAACTGGGACATCCTCTACCGGCAGCATCCGGATGATCCCGCCTTCGCCCTGAAACTGGCCCGGGCGTTGCGCTACAGCGGGCAGGTGCAGCCCTCCATCGACACCGCCGCAAGCTTCCTCGATCGCCATCCCGCCAATCCGGCCTTGCTGGCCGAACTGGGCAAGGACTATCTGGCCGGCGACCGGCTGGGCCTGGCGGTGCGTGTTTTGCGCCAGGCGGCCGAGGCTGCGCCCGGCGACTGGGAGCCGCTGTCGGCCCTGGCGGTGGCGCTGGATTACCAGCATGCCTATGGCGAGGCGCAGCAGGTCTATGCACGGGCGCTGGTGCTGGCGCCCGATAATCCGGTATTGCTCAATAATCTCGGATTGTCGCTGGCCGAGGCCGGCGACCTCAAAAAGGCCGAGGCGACTCTGTCGAAGGCTGTCGACCAGCCGAAGGCGACGGCGCAGGTGCGCCAGAACCTGGCCCTGATCAAGGCCCTGGCCGGAGATTCGGCGGCCGCGGAACGCCTGGCCCGCCAGGATCTGCCGCCGGAAGCGGTGCGCAGCAACGGCGTCTATTACCGCAGCCTCGCCGACGGCGTGAAGTTACGCTAAACGTTTCATATTCGCCCTCGCCGGGCGCAGGCTCCATCCTGCGTCATGCTTGACGCAGGATGGTCTAAACGCTCTTGGGAGGCTTGATCACCCGGCCGATGATCATGACAAGGACGATGACCAGGGCGAGGACGACGGCGACGATGATCGTCGCCGTCGTATGAGACAGGAGCATAGAACCCGCCCAGGCCCCGAAGACCAGAGCAAAAATCGAGGCGGGGAGCACCCATAAAATATTCATCAATCGGCCATGCGGTATCTAATATTGATCGGCACCCGGTTCCGGCGCACGGGCGATCATCGCCTCGGTGGTAATCAGCAGACCGGCGACCGAGGCCGCGCCCTCGAGGGCGAGGCGAACCACCTTGGTGGGATCGATGATACCGGCCTTGATCATGTCGACATAACTGCCCGATTGGGCGTCGAAACCATAACTGGCATCGCCCTTTTCCAGCAGCTTGCCGACGATCACCGGCCCCTCGACGCCGGCATTGGCGAAGATCTGTCGGGCCGGGGCCTGCAGGGCCCGGCGGACGATGCCGATGCCGACCTTCTGGTCGTTGTTCTCGGGGTTCAGCTTGCCGAGCCGTTTGCTGGCGTAAAGCAGGGTGACGCCGCCACCGGCGACGATACCCTCCTCGACCGCGGCGCGGGTCGCATGGATGGCGTCGTCGACCCGGTCCTTGCGTTCCGCCGCTTCGATTTCGGTGGCTCCGCCGACACGGATGATGGCCACGCCGCCGGCCAGTTTCGCCAGACGTTCCTGCAGCTTCTCCTTGTCATAATCCGAGGTCGCGTCCTCGATCTGTGAGCGGATCTGTGTACAGCGGCCCTGGATGTCCTTTTTCTTGCCGGCACCGTCGATGATCGTCGTGCTTTCCTTGTCGATGCGCACCTTCTTGGCCCTGCCGAGCATGTCCAGCGTGACATTCTCGAATTTCATGCCGAGATCTTCGCTGATCACCTGACCGCCGGTGAGAATGGCGATGTCATCGAGCATGGCCTTACGGCGGTCGCCGAAGCCCGGCGCTTTTACCGCCGCCACCTTGAGGCCGCCGCGAAGTTTATTGACCACCAGTGTGGTCAGCGCCTCGCCATCGATTTCCTCGGCGATGATCAGCAGCGGCCTGTCGGTCTTGACCACCGCTTCCAGCACCGGCAGCAATGTCTGGATGCCGGGAAGCTTCTTCTCGTGCAGGAGGATGTAAGGATCCTCCAATTCAACGATCATCTTCTCGGCGTCGGTGATGAAATAAGGCGAAACATAGCCGCGGTCGAACTGCATCCCCTCGACAATGTCGAGTTCGGTATCGAGGGATTTCGCATCCTCTACCGTGATCACGCCTTCGTTGCCGACCTTGCGCATGGCCTTGGCGATCATCTCGCCGATTTCCTGGTCGTCATTGGCGGAAATGGTCCCGACCTGGATGATCTCGTCATTGGTGGAGACTTTCCGCGAACAGGCCTTGATGTCGGCGACAACCGCCTGCACCGCCAGATCGATGCCGCGTTTCAAGTCCATCGGGTTCATGCCGGCGGCAACCGCCTTCGTCCCCTCATGCAGGATGGCCTGCGCCAATACGGTCGCCGTGGTGGTGCCGTCACCGACCATATCGCTGGTGCGGGAAGCGACTTCCTTGACCATCTGTGCGCCCATGTTTTCGAAACGGTCGGAAAGATCGATCTCCTTGGCGACCGTCACCCCGTCCTTGGTAATGCGCGGCGCGCCATAGGACTTGCCAAGCACGACATTGCGACCCTTGGGTCCAAGCGTCACCTTGACGGCATCCGCGAGCAGATCGACGCCGCGAAGCATCCGGTTGCGGGCGTCGACACTGAATTTGACTTCTTTGGCGGGCATAGTCCGTCTCCCATAGGTTAAGCGGCTGTCTTCTTCGGGCCCGTCGGAGGGATCTCCCGAGGAGGTCGGAGCCCCTCACGACCGTGCCATGAAGGGTTCCTCGGTTCCGGATTTTTCGAGATTTTTGGCACTCTCGCACCGAGAGCGCCAACTCACCGTCGCAACATGCGCCATATATTTATAAAATACAATCTGTCATTTCTTGAAATAATAATAATATTTTTTGTATTTAAATCCGCATCTATAAACTGGTTTTTGCTGTTCTTAATTAGAGACTAAAACCAAACAAATTGACGCTTACACATCAATATACATCCACATGTTTCAAAACTGGGGCAAACTGCGCACCGAGATCAGGCTTCCAGTTCCACCAGCAGGGTATTCGCGGCGCGCAGCCGCTCGGCAAAAATCATCGCGACATTGCCGATCAGACGGAAAGCCAGATCGGGCTGTTCCACCTGCAGCCGATGCCAGTCCTCGGCGGCAAGCCGCCAGCAACGGGTTGGCGCGGTGGCAACGATATTGGCCGAGCGCGGCTTGGGGTCGATCACCGCCATTTCGCCGAACACCGTCCCCGGCACCAGGGTCTGCACCCGAAGCTTGCGGTCGGTGCGCGGCAGGTCGATGACCACGTCGGCGCGCCCCAGGGCGATGAGATAGACGCTGTCGGGCGCCGCCCCCTGGTGGAAGATGGTCTCGCCGGTCCGGAAGACATGGCGGGTCACATAGGGGCGCAGCTGCCGCAGGCCGTCGCGCCCGATACCGTGCAGAATAGGCATTGTCCCGGCCGCCGGCACCTCGTCGGCCTGGGTCGCCAGGGTCTGCGCCAGATGCCGCTCGCAAACGGCCACGGCCTGATCGATGTCCGGCAGCAGGCGATCACTTCCCAGCTTCGCCAGGGTCCCGGGAAGGTCCAGTTCCAACCACAGACGACGCGAGTTCGACTGCCGCCGCCGGTCGTCGTCGCCGAAGCCGTCGCCGCGGCGGCTTCGGCGCTCCTGTTCCAGATAACCCAGTGCCAGAAAGCCGTCGACCCTGGCCAATTTGGCGTTCAGGCGCTCCAGGGCGCGGGCACCGGTGGTGTCGATGCTGCTGACCCGCTTGAGGTCGAGAACAAGGTGGCTGACACCTTCGGCAATCAACTCATCCACCCTCGCCTCCACCTCGCTGACGGTGCCGAAGAACAGCGCGCCTTCGATTTCGATCACCGCGATGCGGTGGCCGTGATGGCGAAGAAACACCTGCCGCTCGGTGTCGCCTGACAACCGCGCCGCCAGGCCGCTGGCGCGGTAACAGCGGCGGATCGGCGTGCGCGCCATGCGCGAGGCGAAAGACAGCAACGACACCAGGGCGCCGACGGCGACCGCGGCAGGCAGGTTGATCAACACGGCCGCGGCCACCACCACCAGCACCTCGAACAGGTCGAAGCGGGCGGCGGCCTGACCGCCGCGGGTCCTGATCAGGCGGCGAGCGAGGTCGAGCGGCCAGGCGTCGACCAGACCCAGACCGACGGTAAGCAGCAACCCCGCCATTACCGCCTGCGGCAGATAGGAAATCAATGGCGCCAGAACGATAGTCACCGCCAGGGTCAACAGCGCCGTCAACAGCACCGCGGCGGCGGTGCGCCCACCGCCTTTGAGAACCGCCATGGTCCGGGCCATGCCGCCGGACCCGGGCATCATGGTGAACAACCCGGCGACGGCATTGGCCAGACCCAGAGCCAGCAATTCCCGGGTGCCGTTGGACCTTCGCAAGGTCAGGGCGTCGATGGCCGAGGCGGAGAGCAGCGTATCCAGCGTTGCCAACGCCGCGATGGACAAGGCCGCCGGCAACAGCAGCGTCCACAACTCCGCGGCATCCGAGCCGGCCAGAAGGCCGCCGACCTGACCTATCACCAATCGAACCGCACCGTGATCGGGCAATGGCGGGACGGTGGAGCCGGCCGCCGGCCCAAACCCGAGGGCAGCCAGGCCATAATAGCCCAGGCAGCCTGATACCAGGCCGACCAGGGGAGCCGGCGCCCGCTTGAACAGTCTGGGCGCCGCCAGGATGACGGCGGCGGTCGTCAGCGACAGAGCAAGCGTCGCCGGGCGGATTTCGTCCAGATGCCAGAGCAGGGCAGCGACCGAGGATTGCTTGGGAACGCCGGTGGCGCTCCACACCAGGCTGGCCAGGATCAGCAGCGCCGATCCGTTGAGGAAGCCGGTGATCACCGGATAGGGAATAAATCTGCTCAGCCGGCCAAGGCGCAGCACGGCAAAAACGATCTGCATCATGCCGGCCAGGCACACCGCCACCGAGGCCAGGGCCAGAGCCGTCGGCGCCGGATCGACAAGCCCGGTCAGAGCCCGGGAACGGAGCAATTGCCCGACCAGGGTCGCCAGAACCAGCGAGGTCGAGGCCCGCGGCCCGGTCACCATCATCGGACATCCTCCGAACAAGGCGGTGAGCAATCCGACCAGCACCGAACCGTAAAGAGCGGATAACACGCCGACCCCACCCCAGGCGTTCCCCATGACTCCGCCGAGGATGATGCCATAGGCCATGCTTTGCGGCACGGACACCAGGACGCCGGCAATAGCGGCCGTGAAATCGTCGCGCCACTGCGAGAAAATGGGCGGGTGAAACAGATTTGGCATGAAACGGCGCAGCATTAGGGTCAGAACCCTGCGATGGCAAAGGATGGCAGGCGGTTTAACATCGCTGCAAAGTCACGTCCAGCCCACCAAAAATCCAATCGGAAGCTTAGCCGGACAATTCTTCGACAATCGGTGAGGGGCGAAATGACAGGTATTTCAAATTCACCACACTGGCAATCAATGTGGAGTACAGTAGCTGGGCCACATAATGCGGCGCTTGAGGTACTGCTCTATGAACGACGCCCCTGATTTTCTATCGGCTGCCGATCGCCTGGTGGCCGAAGCACAATCCCTTGGCGCTGTGTTCAGCCATGACGGAGGTTGGACGATGAATGACGGCAAATCGCCGCTTCCGGCGGCGCTGGTCGATCGTCTGCGGGTTCATCGGCGCGCCGTTGCCATGATTATGAAAAAAGACAGCTGATCCCGGCCCTCACCAGGCCTGAAAATGAGGTCTCTTGCCGCCGAAATGCCTCGCCGGCGTCGGCTTCTCGATCACCTCGGGGGACAGGTCGGGTTCCTTGTCACGCTGATAGACAGCTTCAAGCCTGGTGACTTTGCCGCCTCCGGCCATGTATTTGGCCATCGCCGCCTCAAGGGTGGCTCGTTCTTTGGCCGCCGTGAACAGATTCGCCGTCATCGCTCATCCCCATGTCCAGGGTTAATACGATTAGCATCCGCTCAATCGGAATGCCCGACTGTGACCGATATCACAGCGGCAAAAATAGCTGGGAGATTTGTCGGGAAAGAAAAAGGGTGGCGGAGTTTGCCCTGGTCCATGCTGGACCCTGAGCAACCCCCGGCACCCGATCGCGACGGCGACAGACGTCGCCGTCGGCTTCATCAGTGGCTTAGACGACCTTGATGTCGACCGCTGAGGACTTACCCTTCTTCGGGTCACGCTCTTCATTGAACGAGACCTTCTGGCCTTCATTGAGGTTGCTCAGGCCCGCGCGCTCGACCGCCGAGATATGCACGAACACATCCGGGCCGCCGTTCTCCGGGGAAATGAAGCCATAACCTTTAGTGCCGTTGAACCATTTGACAGTGCCGATCGGCATTTGATGTCTCCAAAAGTGTATGTGACACGACGCACGCTTGCGTCGCGCATCAATTGCCGAGCGATCTTTATCATACTCTGGGCAGGGTTGACCTCGGAACTTTTGAGGTTTCCGCGCCAAAAAGCAAGAAAAACAGAGAAGCTGGATGATTCTATCGTCAAATCAAAGGTTTAATTATCATTAGTAGAAATATTTTCAAACCCTCTTTTAATGGGCGAAATTTTAAAAAATATCTAATAAATACAATGTATTAAAATTTTCCAAACCGCCTGCGAGCAGCCTCGAACCCTTCGAATTCACGCATGAAATTCATTACCTGATCACCAAACAGCCATCTCGATAAAGCCATGCAAGCCCGGTTGGCCGTGAAATTTTCTTTCAAACATACACAGCCCAACACCAAACTCCGCACAACTCCACAATCCGCTCCGGTAATGTGGCGCTATCGGTATTTATCAGGAAAAGCCATGACGTTATCGTTCTTTGATGAACTGGTTTGCGAGACCGCGATGGAACTGGCAAGGTTCCGCTCCGTTCCGCTGGTTCTCCGGGGTGTCACCACCGGCGTCGACCGCGACCTTTATCTCGACGTCCTGGCCGGCACCTACCACACTCAGCGCCAGACCAACCGACTGACGGAACAGGCGATTTCCCGTTGCGGCGAGGCCGACAGCCTGCTCGAGTCCTGGCTGCGGGCCATTCTTGTCGCCGAGAAAAACCAGGAAGACAGGATCCTCGACGATATCCGCGTGCTGGGTGGAGACCCCAACAGGGTTCAGCGCTCGCAACCGCCGCGGGCGGTGGTCGCCATGGCGACCTATGCCGGCGACGCCATCGAACAGAGCAGCCCCTATGTGCTGCTTGGGATGCGCCATGTGCTGAACTGCGTGTCCTTGATCCTGGCCCGGACCGCCGAAAACACTATGCGCGCCAGGCTCGAGGCTGATCACGCCGCCACCGGCTTCGCCTATTTCCTG
>DUZF01000037.1 GCA_013349665.1 Rhodospirillaceae bacterium
CAGCACCCACCTACGCCAAGGCTTCGGTGGGTAAACCCTGCCAAGCTTTAGCGAAGCAGGGGAGGCGGGCTTATAAACCACACCACTTTTTCCGTCAATCCCAATTTTTCCGCCAGATCCCGAGGGTCCAGCGGCGTCACCGGGAGCCGCGGTTTCTACGCCCCGGGGGGGGGCCTGTCAACCGACTATTTTCGCCAACCGCCATCCTGCCGCCATCCGCGTGTCTTGCCATTTGCCGAATGGGCTGACATAACGGGCGGAACACCAGGGGACGGGCCGGACTCCGGGGACTCCAAGCTTTAAGGAAAAGCGCATGCGCCTTTTGACCGCGACGCCGCTGAAGACGCTCGCCGTCGCCGCCGTCCTGTCATCGGTCTTCGCCCTGACGTATTTTTCCATCGACGGCGAGCGGCCGCCGCTACCCCAGGCGATGCCGGTGGCCGCCATTGAATGGGAAACCGATGCGTCCGGCCAGGCCGCCCCCGTCCCCCGCTCCGACAGCGACATCGAAGCCGAAGCCGCCCGCCCGATTCAGAAAGTGGTGGAGGCCGGACGCGGCGACACCCTGGCCGATCTGCTGATCCGCGCCGGCATCGAAAAGGCCGAGGCCGCAAGGGCCATCGACGCGCTGGGCGAGATCTACGACCCCAGGTCGCTGCGCCCCGGCCAGGACGTCACCCTGACCTTCGTCCGCCCGGCCGACGGCGTCGGCAGCGGCGCCTTCGACGCCGTCAGCCTGCAACCGGAAGCCGGCCGCCAGATCACCGCGCGGCGCTCGGCCGGCGGCTTTTCCGCCTCCGAAGCCAAACGTCCGGTGATCCGCCAACTGGCGCATTTCAGCGGCACCATCCACGGCAGCCTGTTCGAAGCGGCGTTTTCCGACGGCGTACCGGCAGCCATCCTGGCGGAAATGATCCGCGCCTATTCCTACGATGTCGACTTCCAGCGGGACATCCAGCCCGGAGACCGCTTCGAAGTGATGTTCGAGCGTTTCGTCGACAGCAATGGCCGGGTCATTCGCGACGGCGACATCCTCTTCGCCGATCTGACCCTGTCCGGCGAGGCGATGCCCATCTATCGTTATCAGGACGCGGCGGGGACGGCCGACTATTACAATGCCAATGGCGAAAGCGTGAAAAAGGCGCTGTTGCGCACCCCGGTCGACGGAGCCCGCATCAGTTCCGGCTTCGGCATGCGCATGCATCCGATCCTCGGATACAGCACCATGCACCGGGGCATAGATTTCGCCGTCGCCACCGGTACGCCGGTGCTGGCCGCCGGCGCCGGCGTTATCGACTTCGCCGGCCCCAACAGCTCCTACGGATATTACGTCCGCATCCGCCATGACGCCCAGCACGCCACCGCCTACGCCCATCTATCGCGCTTCGCCCCCGGCATCCGCCGCGGACACCACGTCGCCCAGGGGCAGATCATCGCCTATTCCGGCGCCACCGGCCGCGCCACCGGCCCGCATCTGCATTACGAAGTGCTGGTCAATGACCAGCAGATGAACCCGATGAGCGTGAAATTCCAGGCCGGCAGCAAGCTGGCGGGCAAGGAGCTGGCGCATTTCCAGTCGCTGGTCCATGAGCGCGCCGGCTGGCTGGCCCAGACCCCGCTGTCCAGCCGCCTCGCCTTGGCCCGGGAAAAGTAGTTTAAGCCGCCCAGTCGGCGACCTGCTTGCCGTCGATCACCAGCCCCTTGTCATTGGCCGACACCCGCACCGCTTGCCCGTCCTGGATGCGGCCCTCGAGCAGCAGGGTGGCCAGGGGATTCTGCAGGGCGCGCTGGATCACCCGCTTGAGCGGACGCGCCCCGTAGACCGGGTCATAGCCGGCGTCGGCCAGCCAGCGTTCGGCCTCGGCATCGATCTCCAAGGTAATTTTGCGGTCCGCCAGAAGCGCCCCCAGCCGCGCCAGCTGGATATCGACGATGCCGGCCAGCTGGGCCCGGGTCAGGCGATGGAACAGCAGGATCTCGTCGAGCCGGTTGAGGAACTCGGGACGGAAGGCCTGACGCACCACATCCATCACCTGAGAGCGGATAGCCGAGGAATCCTCGCCTTCCGCCTGAGCGGCGAGAATATCGGCACCGAGATTGGAGGTCAGCACGATCACCGTATTGCGGAAATCGACGGTGCGCCCCTGACCGTCGGTCAGGCGGCCGTCATCGAGAACCTGCAGCAACACGTTGAAGACGTCCGGATGCGCCTTCTCCACCTCGTCGAACAAAATCACCTGATAGGGACGGCGGCGCACCGCCTCGGTCAGCGAGCCGCCCTCCTCATAGCCGACATAACCCGGCGGCGCGCCGATCAGGCGGGCCACCGCATGGCGTTCCATGTATTCCGACATGTCGATGCGGATCATCGCCTGCTCGTCGTCGAACAGGAAGGCCGCCAGGGCCTTGGTCAATTCGGTCTTGCCGACGCCGGTGGGACCGAGAAAAAGGAAACTGCCGATCGGCCGATTGGGGTCCTGCAGGCCGGCACGGGCGCGTCGCACCGCATTGGACACCGCCACCACCGCTTCGTCCTGGCCGATCACCCGGCCCTTAAGTGCCTCTTCCATATGCAGCAGCTTGGCCCGTTCGCCTTCCAGCATCTTGTCCATCGGAATGCCGGTCCAGCGCGACACCACGGCCGCGATGCTTTCCTCGGTGACCGCCTCGTTCATCAGATGCTCGCCGGCGGCGCCGTCGGCCTTGGCCAGCTTGCGTTCAAGCTCGGGGATGACGCCATACAGCAATTCGCCGGCCTTCTCGTAACGCCCCTCGCGCTGGGCGATTTCCGCCTCCGAGCGCGCCTGCTCAAGCCGTTCCTTCAACTTGGTGGCCTGCGCCAGCTCGTCCTTTTCGGACCGCCAGCGTGCCGTCACCTCCGCCGACTGCCCTTCCAGCTCGGCCAATTCCAGCTCGAGCCGCTCCAGGCGGTCACGCGACGCGGCGTCGGGCTCCTTTTTCAAGGCCTCGCGCTCGATCTTCAACTGGACGACGCGGCGATCCAGTTCGTCCAGCTCTTCGGGCTTGGAATCCACCTCCATGCGCAGACGGCTTGCCGCCTCGTCCACCAGGTCGATGGCCTTGTCGGGCAGAAAGCGGTCGGTGATGTAGCGGTTCGACAGGGTCGCCGCCGCCACCAGCGCCGAATCGGTGATGCGGACCCCATGGTGGAGTTCGTATTTCTCCTTGATGCCGCGCAGGATGGAAATGGTGTCCTCGACCGTCGGCTCGGCGACAAACACCGGCTGAAAGCGCCGCGCCAGCGCCGCGTCCTTTTCCACATGCTTGCGGTATTCGTTCAAGGTGGTGGCGCCGACGCAATGCAGTTCGCCGCGGGCCAGCGCCGGCTTGAGCAGATTGGAGGCGTCCATCGACCCTTCGGCGGCGCCGGCGCCGACCAGGGTATGCATCTCGTCGATGAACAGGATGATTTCGCCGGCCGCGGCGATCACCTCGCTGAGGACGGCCTTCAACCGCTCCTCGAATTCACCGCGGAATTTGGCGCCGGCCACCAGCGCACCGAGATCAAGGCTCAATAATTTCTTATTGCGCAAAGATTCCGGCACGTCGCCATTGACGATGCGTAATGCCAGACCCTCGACGATGGCGGTCTTGCCGACCCCCGGTTCACCGATCAGCACCGGATTGTTCTTGGTACGGCGCGACAGCACCTGGATGGTGCGGCGGATTTCCTCGTCACGACCGATCACCGGGTCCAGTTTGCCCTCGCGCGCCACCTGGGTGATGTCGCGGGCATATTTTTTCAGGGCGTCATAACTGTCCTCGGCACTGCCGCTGGTCGCCTTGCGCCCTTTGCGCAGGTCCTCGATGGACTGATTGAGGGACGCCGCGGTCAAACCGGCATCGCCGAGGATTTTTGCCGCGGCGGTGCCCGCGGCCAAAGTCAGCGCCAGCAGCAGACGCTCGGCGGTGACGAAGGAATCGCCGGCCTTCTCGGCGATCTTTTCGGCCTGGTCGAACAGACGGGCCGTCGCCGGATCCATGAAGACCTGGCCACCGCCGCCTTCCACTTTGGGCAGCCTGTCCAATTCGGCATCGACGGCCTTCAGGGCCTTCAGCGGGTCGGCGCCGGCCGAACGCATCAGATTGGCGGCCAATCCTTCGCGATCATCGAGCAGGACCTTGAGCAGGTGTTCCGGCGTCAGGCGCTGATGATTACTGCGCAGCGCCAGATTTTGCGCCGTCTGCACGAAGCCTTTGGAGCGTTCGGTATATTTATCGAAATTCATGATGCGGAAGCCTCATTTTTTCCGCTCCCTAATATGGAGCGGAACCGAGGTTGCGCAAGTCGGCCCCCACACCACCCGCAGGGTCAGCCTGATCCTGCCCTGCCGGTCTCGGCCAGGTGCGGCCGATGATGATGGTGGTTATCCCCCGCCGAACCGTCAGTAGGAGACGGGTTCCGCCTCTTCACCCTGTTCCGACTCGCCGTCGGAACCCTTTTCCTCGCCGTCCTGATCACCTTCACCGGCCATGACCATCTGGTCATCGGCCGGAGACGGCATCGCACGCATCAACTGCCGGCCATTGGCCTGGTTCTGATTGTTGATGACCCGATAATAATGCTCGGCATGCTGGAAAAAATTTTCCGCCGCTATGCGGTCGCCCTGCGAGGACGCATCTCGCGCCATCGCCAGATATTTTTCCAGAACCTGATGGGCATTACCGCGAATACGAATATCCGGACCGGTGCTGTCAAAGGTTTGATTTCTCGGCGGCATATGCTTCTTGCCGCCCATGTTGTTGCTGCGGCCGCGAGACCGCTGCTTGTTGGAATTCTGTCCTGGTTTCATGACACCTACGTATACCATGTTGATTATATCAGCGCCCATGTTGGGGTTGTCGTGACAAAAATCCGCAGGCGCTAAAATCGCCTTCTGATTCCTGGATTTACGGCGAACAACGGAGGGACGGAGTCATCCGACTCGACGCTGCCTCGGCTCGATGTCGCGTGCCGGGACACGCTAGTCCAGACAGTCCCGATTTCCAACAAATATTTTCGGAATCTAAGACAAATCACTTCTCCGGCTCCGCCGCCCGCGACATCACCACGCAACGCTCTATCCCGCCCAGGTCTCGACGGATCTCCACCAGCGACAACCCTTGTGCCCCGAGTATCGCGGCGACCGCCTCGGCCTGGCCCTGCCCGACCTCCACAACCACCGCGCCTCCTGGCCGGATCAGACGGGCGGCATCGGCGGCCAGCGCCCGGTAACAGTCCAACCCGTCGGCCCCGCCGGCCAGGGCCGCGCGCGGCTCGAAAACCGTTACCTCAGGGTCCAGGCCGTCGATATCCTGGTCGCGGATATAGGGCGGATTGGCAAGGATTACATCAAATAATCCGTCGATTCCCCTACCCCAGTCGCCGCGGGCGAACCTAGCCCGATGGTTTAGCGACAGGCGCCCGGCATTGTCGGCGGCAACGGCCAGGGCCTCGCCGCTGATGTCGATGCCGAGGCCCTCGGCCTGGGGCAATTCCGACAGCAAGGCCAGCAACAGGCATCCCGACCCGGTACCCAGATCAAGAATGGACAGCGTGGCCTGGCGGTCGGCGATCACCCCCAGGGCCGCCTCGACGATGGTTTCCGTATCAGGGCGGGGATCCAGGGTCTCTGGGCCGATCCTGAACGACAGGCTCCAGAACTCGCGCCGTCCAAGAATTCGCGACACCGGTTCGCGGCGGCAACGCCGCTCGCCCAAGGCCAGGGCCGCAGCTTCCTGTTCGGCGTCGAGCAGATGGTCCGGATGACTGAACAGCCAACTGCTCTCCACCCCCAGCAGATGGGCCAGCAGCAGGCGGGCGTCGAGACGCGGCGAGTCCACCCCCGCCGCCCGCAACGCCTCGGTCAGGCGGTCAAGCAACTGCCGGCAGGTGATCATTCCAGCTCGGCCAGGCGTTCGGCCTGATCGGCGGAGATCAACGCCTCGACCACCTCGTTCAGGGCTTCGCCCTCCATCACCCGGTCGATCTTGTACAGCGTCAGGTTGATGCGATGGTCGGTCACCCGGCCTTGCGGAAAATTATAGGTGCGAATGCGCTCCGAGCGATCGCCCGAGCCGACCTGGCTCTTGCGGTTGGCGGCCCGCTCGGCGTCCTTCTGCTGGCGCTCGCGTTCGTAAATGCGGGCGCGCAGGATCTTCATCGCCTTCGCCTTGTTCTTATGCTGGCTTTTCTCGTCCTGGCATTGAACCACGATATTGGTCGGCAAATGGACGATCCGCACCGCCGAGTCGGTGGTGTTGACGCTCTGGCCGCCGGATCCTTGCGAGCGGAAGACATCGATGCGCAGGTCCTTGTCCTCGAGGACGATGTCCACCTCCTCGGCCTCGGGCAGCACCGCCACCGTCGCCGCCGAGGTATGAATGCGCCCCTGCGCCTCGGTCACCGGCACCCGTTGCACCCGGTGAACCCCCGATTCGAACTTCAAGCGGGCGAAGACGCTGCGGCCGCTGATCGCCGCCACCGCCTCCTTGCAGCCGCCCAGACCGGTGTCGTTGAACTCCAGCGCCTCGAAACGCCAGCCCTGCAAGGCGGCATAACGCTCATACATGCGGAACAGCTGGGCGGCGAACAACGCCGCCTCGTCGCCGCCGGTTCCCGCCCGCACCTCGAGGATGGCGTTCTTGTCGTCGGCTTCGTCCTTGGGCAGCAGCAGGATCTGCACCTCGCGCTCGACCCCAGGCAGGCGCTCCTTCAAGGAATAATATTCCTCCTCGGCCAGGCTGCGCATCTCGGCGTCGACTGCCGGGTCGTCCTTCAACTGCAGCGCCTCGTCCATTTCGCCTTTCAGCTGGCGCAGCGCCCTGATGCCGGCAACCACCGGCGCCAATTCCGCCAGCTCCTTGGAAATGCGGACGAAAACCTGGGCGTCCGGGGCTGGACCCGAGCCGTCAAGCACCGCCGACAGCTCGTCATGACGGGACAACACGCGATCGAAGGTCTGCTCGAGGCTCATGGCGCCACTCTATTGAAGCCGGAACAGCCGCTTCAACACCCCTTCCGCAGCCTCCCAGGCGTCGCCGGCGGGACTGCCGGCGATTTCCTTCATCACTTCGCTGGGATCATGCAGCAGGCGGTTGACCAACAGACGGGTCGCCCGCTCGGCATCACCGCCGGCTTCCGCCATCACCGACTCGCGAACCGCCTCGAAATGACCGCGAAGGGCGACGATCGCCGGCACCGCGACACGGGCGGCGCGGCCTTTGACGAAACCCTCGACCTCGGCATCAACGATGGCAAAGCCTTCGCGGGCGGCCACTTCACGGGTGGCGCGACCCTCCATGGCGATACGTTCGAGATCGGTCAGATCGTAAAGATAGGCACCGTCCACCCGGTTGACCGCCGGATCGATATCGCCCGGAATGCCGCCGTCGACAAGGAAGATCGGCTTGCGCCGGCGCTTGCGCAGCGCCGTCTGCAGTTGCTCGGAACCGAGGGCCTGCTGGCGGCTGCCGAGCGCGGTCAGCACGATATCCGCCTCGACCAGCAATTGACCGAGATCGTCGAAGGCGCCGACATGGCAATTGAGGGTCTCGGCCAGGGCCTCGGCGCGGCTTTGCCGCGGCGCCGTCACCACCAGACGCTTCAGCCCGGCCGCCAGCATGGCCTCGGCGACCAGTTCGCCCATGTCGCCCGAGCCCACCAGCAAGGCTTCGCATTCGGCCAGATCACCATGCAGATCGCGGGCGACCTGCACCGCAGCCGAGGCGATGGAGACCGGACGCTCGGCCACTGCGGTTTCCGTCCGCACGCGTTTGGCGACACCATAGGCGGCGGACAGCAAGGTTTCGAGCTCGGCGCCGACCAGCCCGGCATCGCGGGCCAGCCGATGGCAGGTCTTGACCTGGCCGAGGACATGCGGCTCGCCGATCACCAGACTGTCGAGAGAGGCGGTGACCGAAAAGCAATGACGGACCGCGTCGCGTTCGGTCAATGTATAGAGCTGGTTGGCCAGCGACTCCGGCGCCAAACCGGCCTTCCGGGCCAAAGCGCCGGTCAGCGCCGCTTCGGCGACCGCCATGTCATGGTGATAGGCCAGAACCTCGACGCGATCACAGGTGGAGATGGCAAGCGCCTGGGTCAGGCCGGCATCGCGCAGGGCGGCAAGAAATTCGCCTTGCTGGGCGTCGTCGACGAACAGCGCGTCGCGCAGCGCCAGCGAACTGGAACGATGATTGGCGCCGACCACGATCGGCCTGAGGAGGCCTGCGGTCATCGGCGCTACCGGAACTTCGCCAGGCGTTCTTCGAGAGAGGCGAGAAGCACCTCTTCCTGAATACCGGAATCCAGATCCCTGACGGCCACCGCCTCCCTGTCCCATTCCTCGTCGCCGAGAATGATGGCCGCCCGGGCATTGACGCGGTTGGCCCGGGCCAGACGCTTCTTGAGATTACCCGAATAGCCGAGATCGGCGGTAAATCCGGCCCGCCGCAGCCTCTGGCAGAGGCACAGGGCGTCCGTCGCCCGGTTCATCGGGATGACCGCCAGCGGCCGCAAAGCGGCAGGCGATTCGGCCAGCAGCATGGACAGTCGCTCGATCCCCGCCGCCCAACCGATGCCCGGTGTCGCCGGCCCGCCCATCTGGGCGATCAGGCCGTCATAGCGCCCGCCGGCCAGGATGGTTCCCTGGGCGCCGAGCAGGGTGGTGGTGAACTCGAAGGCGGTATGGCAGTAGTAGTCCAGGCCGCGCACCAGCCGCGGATTGACCCGATGCGCGACACCCAGGGCCGCCAGCCCATCCAGCACCTCCTGGAAAAATGTCCGCGAGGCGTCATTCAGATAATCCGTGAGCAGCGGCGCCTCGGCGACCACCGCCTTGTCGCCCTCGTCCTTGGAATCGAGCACCCGCAGCGGATTGCGCTCGAGGCGCTCGAGGCTGTCCTTGGACAGGCGGTCCCGCTGTCCCGACAGATAGGCGACCAGAGCCAGACGGTAGGCCTCGCGGCTGTCGCCGTCGCCCAGACTGTTGAGTTCCAGCGTCGCGGCGCCGCCCAGTCCAAGGGCGTCGAGAATATGGGCGGCCAGGGCCATCACTTCGATATCGGCCTGAGGCCCTTCGACGCCCAGCAGTTCGACGCCGATCTGATGAAACTGCCTGAGCCGACCCTTCTGCGGCCGCTCATGGCGGAACATCGGCCCGCGATAGAACAGCTTGAGCGGCAATTGCTGGGCCAGACCGCCGGAAATGAACGCCCGCGCCACCCCGGCGGTGCCTTCCGGGCGCAGCGTCAGGCCGTCGCCCGAGCGATCGGTGAAGCTGTACATCTCCTTGGTGACGACGTCCGAGGTTTCGCCCAGGGTGCGCGAGAACACTTCGGTGAATTCGAAGATCGGTGTCGAAATCTCACCAAAGCCGTAGCGGCCGGCAATTTCGAACGCCAGTTCCTCAACCCGACGGTGGCGCCGGGAGTCCTCGGGCAACAGATCATGGGTGCCGCGAACGGGTTGCAGAGACGACACGACGGATCAGCCCTTCGCCGCGAGAAGCAACGGCGAGGTGCCGGCATCGTCCAAATCGCAAACCGCTCTAACGCTCATGTCCTGCTCTGGGTTGGAGACAGCGGGCTGGCGTTATAGCGCAATTCTCGCAGCCGACAAAGCTGCTTGACAGCCAGACCGGGCAAAGCCCTGCGTCATTCCGGCAGTTTGGCCGGCGGGGCGGACGACGGTTCCGACGGCGCCGCCGGTTCGGCCGACTCGACGCCGGCGGCGCCGCCGGCCAGCCGGCCCGGGTCCAGCGGGATGTCGTGTCGAACGACACCGAAACGCCCCAGCGCGCCGGCCGCCTTGCCGTCGACGGTAAGGGTGAGCGCGCCGGCATTGCCGGCGGTGAGCACAAGGCCCGGCCGGTCGGGCACCGCATAGGTTTCGCCTTTGCGCAGCAGGCGCGACATGACGACATGCCCGGCCGCATCGCGGATTTCCACCCAGCAACTCTCCGTCGCCCGCAATTGCAGCCTTGTCGGCGCCGCCGGGGCTTCGGGTTTCACCGGCGGCGGCGCGATCACCGGCACCGGCGGGGCTTCGGGCTTGGCCGGCGGCGGCGCGACGACATCGGTCGGGGCGGCCTCTGTCTGCGCCGGAGCTGCCGGCGGAGAGGCGGAAGGCGGCGGCTCTTTGCCCTTGCCAGCCTTTGCCGGCCTGGCGTCCACCGGCTTGGGCGGCTCGACGGCCGGCGGGGCCTCGGCGGCGACGGGCGGCGGGGCGGCGGCGGGAGCCTCCTCCTCGGAGGGCGGCACCACCTCTTCGCGAACTCCGGCCGGAGCTTTCACCTCGGGGCCGGGGGCGGACCCGCCATCGGCGGTCATCGGCGGCTGCACGGCGGGAGCCGTCTCCGCCCCCCTGGCCGGTTCGGCCGGCGGAGTGGCGGCCTGGTCCGTCAATGTCGGCGGTTTCTGCCCAAGCGTTGCCAGTCTTTCCGGCAATTGCGGCACCGATTCGGCTACGCCGCCATGCCTTGCCGAATACCAGTAGACTATTCCATAGACCACGACCGCGGCGAGTATGGCAAAGCCAAGCAATCCGCCGGTGGGGATGCTGCCCTCGGACACCGCGGACGGAAAGACCAGCTCGGAACGCCGGGCATATTCGTTGTTTTCCTGCTTGAAACGACGAACGATCTCTTTCTGGTCAAGCCCCAGATACTCGGCATAGCCGCGTACGAAGCCGACCGCGTAAGTCGCCCCGGGCAGATCCTGAAAGCGCCCCTCTTCGATGGCCAGCAAATAGGGCTGGCGAATCCGCAAAGTGGTGGCGGCGGTCGCCAGGTCCCGTCCCTGGAGGGTCCGCGTTTCTCGCAAAAGCCCACCCACCCCGGCGGTCGGTTGCGCCACCTGGAGGTCGTCGGAAACCTGCTTGTCTGCTGCCACGCTGGAACGTCCCTTGAACGATGGTGTTGGGTTCCGTCTTTGTATTCTTATCAAGAATGCCCGGCCCTGCGCAATGGCGCCGCCGGTTAGATGAGGACGCCGTGATCGAGGGCGAAGTTGCGCAGATATTCGCGCAGCGAACGGTCAGGAAGCGCATAGAGGCCGGTCATATAATCTTCCAGGGCGGGCAGGAAGACGCTGCGCACCATGGCCTTGACCGGACCGATGGAAGGCGCCGACATCGACAGGTTGCGGATTCCGACCCCCAGGAGGGCCATCGCCTCCAGCGGCCGGCCGGCCATTTCACCGCAAACCGACAACGGCACCCCGGCCTTGCGGCATTCATGGGCAATCCAGCGAAGGAAATTGAGCATCGCCGGCGACAGCACGTCATAGCGCTCGGCCATGCGGGTATTGCCGCGATCCATGGCGAAGAGGAATTGGGTGAGATCGTTGCTGCCGATGGAAACGAAATCGACCCTTTTCAACAACGCCGGTAATTGCCAGGCAAGCGCCGGCACCTCCAGCATGGTGCCGACCCGCACCCGCTCCGGCGGCACCCCGCCGCTGGTCTGATGCCGCGTCAGCTCCATTTCCAGGATGGCCCTGGCGCGATCCAGCTCGTTCACCTCGGCGACCATCGGAAACATTACATGCAGGTCACGCCCGGCGGCCGCGCGGATCAGGGCCCGCAGCTGCGCCCGCATCAGTGCCGGACGATCAAGGGTGATACGGATGGCCCGCCAGCCCATGGCCGGATTGTCTTCGCGTTCGCTCTGCCAATAGGGCAGCAGCTTGTCGGACCCGACATCGAGGGTCCGGAATATCACCGGCTTGCCGTCGGCGAGATCGAGGATGCGTGAATAGAGCGCGGTCTGCACCGAGACATCGGGCAATTGCGCCCGCGACATGAACGGCATTTCGGTGCGATAGAGGCCGATGCCGTCCGCCCCCGTCGCCTCCAACTGCGGCAGGTCGGCCATCAGCCCGGCATTGAGAGACATCCGCACCGGCTGGCCGCAGCGGGTCACCGGCGGCAGGGTGCGCATCGCCGCGTAATCGGCGATCTTGGCGGCGCGGGCCACCTGGCTGGCGGCGAAGGCGTCCAGGATGTCGTCGGCGGGACGGACGAAAACCTGGCCGTTGTCGCCGTCGACGATCACCGGATTGAGCGGACTGATCCGCTGCAGGGCATCCTGGACCCGGCCGACCATGGGAATGTCCAGGGCACGGGCAAGGATGGCCACATGCATGGTCGGCGAGCCTTCTTCGAGGACCAGCCCGCGCAACCGGCGGCGGTCATAGTCGAGAAGCTCGGTCGGTCCGATGCTGCGGCACACCAGGATGACGTTTTCCGGCAGTTCGGTGCTGGCCGCCGTGCTGTGGCTTTCGTCGCCGCTCACCAGATGCTGCAGCAGGCGGTTGGCGATATCCTCGAGGTCATGCAGACGCTCACGCAGATAGGGATCGCTGACCTGCGACATGCGCACCCGGGTGTCCTCGTGCACCTTCTGCACCGCCGCTTCGGCGGTCAGGCCCGACTGGATGGCTTCGGTGATGCGGGCGGTCCAGCCGGCATCCTCGGCGAACATGCGATAGGTTTCCAGCACGTCGCGGTGCTCGCCGACAAAGGCCAGATCATGGGCCTCGAACATCTCGTCGAGGGTATGGCGCAGGCGGCCCAGGGCGTCGCGCAGGCGGTCCATTTCCACCTGCGGGTCTTCCGCCACCAGCTTCTGCACCACCACCTGGGGCTCGTGCATCACCGCGACGCCGATGGCGATGCCGCCGGTCAGGCGGACGCCTTCGAGACGGGTCGGCAGCACGGCGTTGCCGTCGACCGGCGCCAGTTCGTCGGGACTGATCAGTTCGCCGGCGGTGACCAGTTCGGCCAGGACCATGGCCACCGTCTCGAGGGTTTCGATCTCCTCTTCGGTGTAGTGGCGCCGGCTCTTGTTCTGCACCGCGACGACACCGATGACCCGGCCGCCGCGAATGATCGGCACACCGACCAGGGAGTGGAAGATCTCTTCGCCGGTTTCCGGCCGATAGGCGAAATTAGGGTGGCTCTGGGCGTCGGCCAGGGCCAGCGGCCGGGCATGGGCGGCGATGTCGCCGACCAGACCTTCGCCGACACGCAGCCGGGTTTCATGGACGGCGGTCTGCAGCAGGCCCTCGGTGGCGAACAGCTCCAAGACCTCGCCGGCCCGCATGACGTAGCAGGAACACACCTCGGCCACCATGTCGGCGGCGATCAGACGCACCACCTCGTTCAGACGGTGCTGGGAGCTGCCGCCCGCCGCCATGACGTCGCGCAGCCGGCCAAGCAGCCGGCGGGACACCGTCGCGGGGGCGGCGGCCATCAGGCGCCGGCCTCTTCGCCAAGGCGCGAGGCGACGGCGACGGTCGCCTGCGTCATCAGGTCGCCGAGGATCTCACCGATGCTTTGCTCGGCGGTGACCAGGCCGACGCTTTGGCCGGCCATCAACGAGCCGTTTTCCACATCGCCGTCGATCACCGCCCGGCGCAGGGCGCCGGCCCAATAGTGTTCGATGGTCAGCTGGGCCTGTTTCTGGTCGATCTCACCGGCCCGCACCCGGGCGATGGTCTCGTGCTGAAACTCGATAAACCTTTCGCTGGCGCGGTTGACCAGGGCACGCACCGGAATCACCGGAAAATTGGGATCCACCTGCACCGACGGCACGGCGTCGCGGGCCTGGGCGCGGATGAAGGCCCGCTTAAAATTGGCATGGGCCACCGATTCGGTGGCGCAGACGAAGCGCGTACCGAGTTGCACCCCGGACGCCCCCAGCTCGAGATAGGAAACGATCACTTCGCCGCGGCCGATACCGCCGGCGACAAACACCGGCACCTCACTGATCTGCGGCAGGATCTCCTGGGCCAGGACGCTGGTCGACACCGGGCCGATATGGCCTCCCGCCTCGGTGCCCTCGATGACCAGGGCGTCGACCCCCATGCGCACCAGCCGGCGGGCGAACAGCACCGTCGGGGCGAAACACACCACCTTCACGCCGTGATCCTTCAGCCGCTGCACCGCCGATGCCGGAGGCAGGCCGCCGGCCAGAACCGCGTGACCGACCTGCAGGCGGGCAACGACATCGATCAACTCGTTCAGCGCCGGATGCATGGTGATCAGGTTGACGCCGAAGGGACGGGCCGTCAGCCGCTGCGTCGCCTCGATTTCCGCGGTCAGCAGGTCGGGGGTCATGGAACCGCAGGCGAGGACACCAAATCCACCGGCATTGGAGATGGCGGACACCAGGTTGCGTTCCGAAACCCAGGACATGGCGCCGCCCATAATGGCCATGTCGGTGCCGAGAAACTCCCGGCCCCGTCGCCATAAGCGATCCAGTCTTGCCCTGTGCTGGTCCATCCGGTTTCCTGCCCCTTTCGGTGATTATTTATTCTTGCTGGCGGGTCGCGAGGCAAGCGAGACTTTTCCGCCGCACGACAAGACTGTTGTCTTGCCGACGAAGAAATCCCCCCTGCGGGCCGGACACCGCCCGTCCGGCAAAGCTTTATTGGGCGTCCAGGCCGTAAGCGGAATGCAACGCGCGCAATGCCAGTTCGGTGTATTCCTCAGCGATCAGGACGCTCACCTTGATTTCCGAAGTCGAAATCACCTGAATATTGATGGCCTTTTCGGCCAACGTACTGAACATCTTCTGGGCGACACCGGCGTGGCTGCGCATCCCCATGCCGATCACCGACACCTTTACCACATTGCTGTCCGGCACCAGGCGCTCGTAGCCGAGAGACTGCTTTTTCTCGCCCAGCAGATTGACCGTGCGGTCAAGATCGGCCTTGCCGACGGTAAAGGTCAGGTCGGTGCTCTTGCCGTCCTCGGAAACGTTCTGGACGATCATGTCGACATTGATATTGGCCTCCGCCAGCGGCCCGAAGATGGCGGCGGCGACGCCCGGCCGGTCGGCGACCCTGACCAACGTCACCTTTGCTTCGTCGCGGCTGTAGGCGATGCCGCTGACCAGTTCCTTTTCCACGATTTCATCCTCATCACAAACCAGGGTTCCCGGGGCGTCGACGAAGCTGGACAGCACCTGCACCCGGACGCGGTGCTTCATCGCCATTTCCACTGACCGGGTCTGCAGGACCTTGGCGCCCAGCGACGCCAATTCGAGCATTTCCTCGTAGGTAATCTTATCCAGCTTGCGGGCCTTGGCAACAATCCGCGGATCGGTGGTGTAGACCCCGTCGACGTCGGTATAGATGTCGCAGCGCTCGGCCCCGAGGGCGGCGGCCAGGGCGACGGCGCTGGTGTCCGATCCGCCGCGGCCCAGGGTGGTGACCCGGTTTTCCGGGCCCAGGCCCTGGAATCCGGCGACCACGGCCACCTGGCCGGCGGACATGTGGGACAGGATCCCCTCGGTCTCGATGGTCTCGATACGCGCCTTGCCATGGGCCCCGTCGGAGCGGACCGGCAACTGCCAGCCCATCCAGGACCGCGCCGGGACGCCGATTTCCTGCAGCGCCATGGCCAGCAGGCCGATGGTCACCTGTTCCCCGGTGGACACCACGGTATCGTATTCTTTGGCGTCGTGCAGCGGGGCGATCTGCCGGCAGTAATCCACCAGCTGATTGGTCACCCCGGACATGGCCGACACCACCACCGCCACCTGGTTGCCGCGGTCGACCTCGGTCTTGACCCTGAGGGCGACATTCCTGATGCGGTCGCAGTCGGCCACGGAAGTGCCGCCGAATTTCATTACGATGCGCGCCATCGTCTTTTCCCCGTACCAACATGCCTATTGCGTTGCCCGCCGGCGGAAGGCGCGTATACATACTCTAACTGCGACAACCGGCGCAAGATCGCCTCGCCGCAGTCTTGAGTGCCCAATGTGAGAACCGCCGATGGCAAATCCGTCCACTTCCTCCTCCGACGAGGTCGCCCGTTTTGAAGCCCAGGCGGAGGCCTGGTGGGATCCCGAAGGCGACTTCAAGCCGCTGCATCTGCTGAATCCGCCGCGCATGGAGTTCCTGGTCGAGAAACTGGCGGCGCATTTTTCCCGCGACCCCATGGCCGCCCGCCCGTTCGAAGGGCTTTCGCTGCTCGACATCGGCTGCGGCGGCGGCCTGCTGTCCGAACCTCTGGCGCGGCTCGGCTTCACCGTCACCGCCATCGACGCCGGCGAGAAAAACATCGCCATCGCCCGGCGGCACGCCGACCTGTCCGGCCTCGCCATCGACTACCGCACGGCCGGTCCGGAAGACCTTGCCGAGCGCTTCGACGTGGTGATGGCCATGGAAGTGGTGGAACATGTGCCCGATGTCGATGCCTTCCTGGCCGCCTGCGCCGATCGCTGCAAGCCAGGGGGGGCCTTCGCCGCCGCCACCTTGAACCGCACCCCGAAGGCCTTCGCCCTGGCCATCGTCGGCGCCGAATACCTGCTGCGCTGGCTGCCCCGCGGCACCCATGACTGGCGACGCTTCCTGCGGCCGTCGGAACTGGCGGGCAAACTGCGCCGGGCCGGCATCGCCGCGCGGGCCTTCGACGGCGTCTGCTACGACCCGTTGCGCGACCGCTGGCAGCGCTGCCGGGCCTTGGACGTCAACTACCTGGTCTACGGCGTGCGGGAGTGAACGGGGCACTCGGGGGCACGCGCGATGGCTGTAGGCCCTCTGCAGACTTTTATCGCGATGGCGCGTTGAGCGCCCGCGCCATCATTGGCGCGAGAGCCAAGCCGCCGGAGGCGGCGCCGCCAGCTTCGCTGCCAACTTTGCGGATTGTGCGCAAAGCGCACAGCCGACTGAGGGACAATTAAATGCCCTGGGCGGGAGTGAACGAGTTCACTGTTCTCATCTGATAATTGTTGTCAACTGTTGCCGGACATTGTCGGCAACAGCGATGAGAACGCCATGAATATGGATTCCTATTGTCTCACCTCGAACCTGTCGCTTTTCGGGCGGCAGCTGGCCTGCAACATAAAGCGCACCACCCTGATGCTGAACGGCCCGGCCAGGCGCGGCGCGGCCGGAACGCTGACCCGCCTGTTCGCCATGCTGGGAATGCTGGGCACCGTCATGGCGGCCGGCCTGCTCACGGCGATGATGATAAAGCCGTAAGCCTCTTTTCCTTCAATTCGGTGGCGGCACGGGTATAGCCGCCGTCGCCACCGTCGACGAAATGAATATGCCGGCCATCGGCCGCCGAGGCCACCAGGCAGGTCATCACCGCGAAATCCGCCACATGCATGCCGAAGGCCAGCTCGCCACGCCGGCTTCGCTCCTCAAGATGGCGGCGAACCGCCGGGATCTGCTCGAGCGGACAGTCGAAAACCAGATTCAGCAGGTCGCCGGAGCGCGAAAAATCGATCAAATTGGTGATGATCTCCCGGCGGTAACGCTCGGGATCGAAGCGGCCGAGCGGCAGGCGCAAGCGAAACACCAGCAACATGAACAGGGTTTCCAGCAACAGCCCCGCCATCACCACCGCCAGGGCGCGGCCCTGGGCCCGGGCCTTGGCCTCCAGCCACAGGCGGCCGGGCGGCCAATGATAGGACAGGCTGGCCGCTTCACCGGCCGACAGCGCCGGCACCTTGGCCAAAGCCAGCAATTCGGCATGCAGTGAGGCAAGGCCCGGGCCTTCGATGACCAGCGACACCATGCGCCCGCGCACCGCCTTCAGGGGATCCCAACGGCAGGACAGGCCGGTGAGATCCGGATCTTCGCCGTCGTCCAGATCCTCGGCGACCGCCGCCAACGCCGCCAATGCCGGCTCACCGCGGTCCTTCAGGGCGGCCTCCAGGGCCTGCACGGCGTCTCCGGCGAACAGAGCATAGCTGTTGCCCGGCGACGGCTGGTAGCGGCCGACGCTGAGAGAGGCGCCGCGGTCACCGAGAACGCCGACCGCCACCAAGCCGACCCTGAGATCGAGGGACAGCTGGCGGCGGGCGAAACCGCGGCTGCGGGCCAGTTCGCGCCGCGCCGCCTCGGCCATCTCGGGCGGCAGCAGGGCGACCGCGCCGTCACCGGTGAATTGGAAGGGAATGGTGCCGAAGCGATTGGTCAGCCCGGCGATCATCGCCGCGGCGGCGAAATTGACGTCGGCATGGCGCCCTTCGGCCACCGCCGCCGTCGAGCCCCTGATATCGGCGACGGCCAGCAGCCAATCCGCCGGAACCGCGACATAGCGGCTGTCATCGAAGGATCCGTCGATGGCGGCGATCGGCGTCAGCGCTTCATAAAATGAGCCGCCCATGGCTCAGACCGCCGGTCTGGTCTCGGCCAGGCGGCCGCCGATCCGCACCGGTTCGATGCGCCTGGCCCGGCCGGTGGAATCGTCGGTTTCGACGAACACCGCGCAGAGCGTCCCCACCCCCTCGGCCGGGCTGAGTTTTTCACCCGGTATTTTGCGGATGAAGCGGGCGGTCGCCACCTCCTTCTTCATGCCGATCACCGAATCGTAATCACCGCACATGCCGGCATCGGTCTGATAGGCGGTGCCGCCCGGCAGGATCTGTCCGTCGGCGGTCGGCACATGGCTATGGCTGCCGACCACCAGCGAGGCCCGACCGTCGGCAAAATGCCCCAGCGCCATCTTTTCGCTGGAGGCTTCGCAATGAACGTCGACAATGATCGCCTGGGCCCGGGCGCCCAGCGGACAACGCTGCAATTCGGCGTCCAGCGCGCGGAACGGATCGTCAAGCGCCTCCATGAACAGCCGGCCCATCACCTGGATCACCATGACCTTGCGTCCGCGGCTGGCGGGAAACAGGCCGGCGCCGCGACCGGGCGTCCCCGGCGGATAGTTGAGCGGGCGCAGCAGGCGCGGCTCGCCGTCGATGAAGGGAATGATCTCGCGCTGGTCCCAGCTGTGATTGCCGAGCGTCACCACATCGACCCCGGCGGCGAACAGTTCCTCGACGATCTTCACCGTGATGCCGAAGCCATGTGCCGCGTTCTCGCCGTTGGCGACGACGAAATCGAGACCCAGGCTCTGACGCAGCCCGGGGATCGCGGCCACCACCGCGTCGCGCCCAGAGCGGCCGAGAATATCCCCGCAGAACAGCAATCTCATCGTCCGATCTCCAGCACATCCCGTTCGGTGACCACCCAGTCCAGCCCCTGATCATGACATTCACCCGGCAAACCCGGCCATTCCTGGGCGGCGAAGGCGATGC
>DUZF01000038.1 GCA_013349665.1 Rhodospirillaceae bacterium
GGCGAGCGTCTGGCGGCCGGTTTGCGGCTGGCGTAATAGCCGGAAACCATCTTGATTTCCTCGTCGTTCAAACCGGCGGCGATACGCCACATATAGGCCTGGGCATGCGGGTCGCTGCGCAGATGCTCGCGCATGTCGCGAAGCTGGCTCTCGATATAGGCGGCGGGTTGCGCCGCCAGGCGGGGAAACAGCGAAGATTGGCTGATGCCGTTGGTCCCATGGCATTTCGCACAATTCTTATGCACGAAAGTCGCCGCCTCCGAAGGCTCCGCCGCCGACAGCGGCGCCCCAAAGGAAAGGCAAAGCAGGGCAAGTAGGCAACCGACGATCTTCACATTTTTCTCCTTGGTCAAAGTCACTCCGACGACACCGATGCTATTCCACCTTCACCGACATCTTCATGCGCGGATGGACCGAGCAGCGGACGGAGTAATCGCCGGGCTTGTCAAACTTGATGACGATCGGCGCCCCGGGCTTCTGGATGCCATGGTCCTCGGCATTGCCGGCGGCGTCGATGACGGTGACATTGTGGTCGACGTCGTCGCTGTTGAGAAATTTGAGACTGTCCCCGGCCTTCAGGGTGACGGCGTTGGGCACGAATTTCTGAGCTTGCTGATCGATGACGGTTTCGCCGGCATAGGCGGCGGTCGACAGCAGCAGGGCGGCCAGGGTGGCCAGGGTGGCCATCGGCAGGACGGAAATCTTCATGGCGTCAATCCAATTCAGGCGGTTGAAGGAAGGTCAGTTGGGCAGGCCGAGGGCAAACCACAGATTCAGGAACACGGTGTTGTTGTCGCCGGCATGCTGGGAAGTGCCGTTGAACTGGGTATAGGCGACATATTGCAGCGTCAGATGCGGGTTGAACCAGGTCATCGGGTCACCCGGCTTGCCCCAGGGCGAATAGGCGATTTCACCGACGAAGCCGGCGGAATTGGGACTGCCGTTGGCGGAACCGGACCACAGCGCCGCGTCTGTCGACCCCCAGCTGCGGAAATATTGCACCGATGGCGTATAGGTTGCGGCGACGGCATAGGACATATCGGCGCGGAAACTGTTCAACTGGTCACGGGCATTGGTGCCGCTGAGAAGGCTGCTGGCCTTCAGGTCCTGGTCCTCGTGAATGTAATTGAGATGCAGCGACGCGATGTCGGCGGTGACGTCGCTGGGCTTGGCGTACCACTGGTAATTCAGGTCGGCGGCGATGTCGGTGTAGCCATCGCTGCGGCCGGTGCTGCGGTCGCCGCCGGGAAAGATATCGGCGGTCATCCCGTAGGTTCCGACCTGGATCGAGTGATGGCCCTGGTCAAAGGCATGCTGCAGCGACACCCGCCAATAGGGGATGACGCCGTCGGTGGTATCGGACCCCTGCAACCCGGTCAGTCCCAGGGCGTATTGAGTGGGGATGTTCAGCGGGTTATAGACATCCGCCTCGACGAACAGCAGGTCGTTCAACATGCCGTAGGCGCCGACGCCGATCACCTTCTGGGCGTAACTGCCATCCAGTTTGGTGGCGGCGGCGGGACCGGCGGCCAGCGCCGACTGGACATAGGGGTAGCGCCAGGCCGGCGTCGAATTCCACAGATCCTGCACGGTCGGATTGTTGTTGACGGTGATCCCGTAAACCAGATCCGACCCGCCGATGGTGGCCTCGCGGCTGAGGCGGATATCGGTGTTGTCCCAATGGATCACATGATGCACGCCATCATAGGTGGCCTGGATGAAGGCCCCCATCACATCGGGAATGACGGCGCCGGCATAGAACAGCGATACCTGGTCCAGGGACAGGTTGTCGTTCGGCCCGGTCCACGGCGCCGGTGACGGCACCTGATCGGTGTTGGTATGGGTAAATGACGTCGTCACCATCGCCGAGACCGCCGGCATGGTCGGCTTGCCTTTGCTGGCGACATAGCCGAACAGCTTGAAATCCCGCCCGAAGCTGGTCAATTGCGGCCCGAAGGAGCCGACATGGCAGGCGGCGCAGGGCTGCCCCGTCTGCACGGCGAAGCTGGGAACCGCCTCGGCCGGGTGGGGCAGCAGGGCCGATGCGCCGAGGGCGAGAACGCCGGAGGCCAGAACCCAGCTTTGTCCAATCCGGTTTTTCATGTCGCGAGTGTTCATCGTGTTGCCATTCCCCAAATTGTCGGCCGCTGTCTTTTCAGAGAGTCACGTCTCTGGCGATGGACATCGGGTGCGACGTCGCCGTTCCACACCCTAACTTCCGTTCATTACGCCGAGATGACGACACGCATAATTTTTTTATGGGATTTGCGCCTCGTGGTTGCCTTGGCAAATGACGCCACTGTAGGCTTGCGCCTGTCTTGCAGACTGCGGGAATCCAGGATGAAAATTCTTTTGGTCGAGGACGATAAGAAGACCATCGCCTTTATCAGCAAAGGCCTCAAGGAAAACGGCTTTACCGTTGACGTCGCGGATAACGGCGAGGATGGCCTGATCATGGCCGAGCAGGGCCACTATGACCTGATGATCCTGGATGTCATGTTGCCGGGCTGCGACGGCTGGACCCTGCTTACCAGGCTGCGCGCCATGGGACGGCAGGTTCCCTGCCTGTTTCTTTCGGCCCGCAATTCCCTCGGTGACCGCGTCAAGGGGTTGGATCTCGGCGCCGATGACTACCTGGCCAAGCCCTTTGCCTTCCCCGAACTGCTTGCCCGCATGCGGACCATACTGCGCCGCGGCCCGGCTCGACAGCCGGAGATCATTCGCGTTGGCGAGTTGGAGGTTGATGCCGCCAGGTGCAAGGCCAACCGGGCGGGAACGCCGCTGGACCTCACCGCCAAGGAATTCATGCTGCTGCATCTGCTGTCGCGCCGGGCCGGCGAGGTGATGACCCGGAAATACATCGCCGAACAGGTATGGGACATGAATTTCGACAGCGAGAGCAATGTCGTCGACGTGCATATCCATCGGTTGCGCAGCAAGGTGGACGACCCCTTCGCTGAACGGCTGATCCATACCGTCCGCGGCATCGGCTACGTGCTCGAAGTGCGCTCGTGAGATCGCTTCCCCTGATCGGCAGACTTCTTCGCTCGCTTTTCCAGTCGATCGCCGGCCGACTGACCCTGTGGTATACCGCCTCCTCGCTTATGTTGCTGTTTTCGGCTCTCATCATTGCCTACTGGGCACTGGAAACCCGCCTGCGGGTTGAAAACCAGGCGCATCTTGAAACCCAGGCCCGGCTTGTCGGGGCCCTGCTGATGGACGCTCTGCCGCCGGTCGAGACGGTCCGCAAAGTCAGGGAGGAAACCAGCTCGCCGACCGAGACCGAGGTCCTGGTCCGGGTCCTGTTCGCCGACGGCTCGCTGATGGCGGAATCCCCCGGGATGAGCGAAGAACTGCCCGGCCGCATGTTTACCGGACGCCAGGCCCCCGCCGTCGCCACCGGCCTGTCGGGGAAACATTATTGGGCGATCACCAGAACCTTCGAGGGTCATGGTTTCACCCAGCCCCATATCGTCCAGGTCGCCGCCCGGGCGGATAACGCGGAACGGATCATCTTGCCCTATCGCTGGCGCATGTGGGTCGGCCTGGCGGTGGCTTTCCTGATCTGCGGCCTGGCGGGATATCGTATCGCCAGGAACGGCATCGCACCGCTGCACGGCCTGGTGGAATTGGCGCGCGACATGCAAAGTTCGACCCTCGACCGTCGAATCGACACGGCGCCGCTGCCGACCGAACTGGTGGCCCTGGGCCAGACGATCAACCGCATGCTTGACCGGCTGCGGGACGCGTTCACCCGCGTTTCCAACTTTTCCGACGACATCGCCCATGAACTGGGTACCCCGCTCGGCATCATCCGCGGCCAGATCGAAGTGACCCTGGCGGCAGAGCGCAGTGCCGACGAGTACCGGGACACCCTGGTTTCCTCCCTCGAGGAGATCGTTCTGCTGTCCGGCCTGGTCCAGCGCCTGCTGTTCCTGGCCCGGCTTGATCACCAGGTCGTCCTGCCGAAACTCGAGCGCCGGGACGTCGGCGCCGAATTGACGCTGATCCGCGAGTTCTACGAACCGCTGGCCTCGTCTCAGGGCGTCGCGCTGGAGGTGGCTGCCGGTGAAGCCTCGGGCGCGATCGACCGCATCCTGTTTCAGCGCGCCGTCGGCAATCTGGTCACCAACGCGATCCGCCACACGCCGTCAGGCGGGCGGATCATCCTGGAGGCGTCGCAGAGCGAGGGCGAGGTCATCGTGGTGGTGGCCGACACCGGCACCGGTATTCCGGCGGACCGTCTTCCTCGGATTTTCGAGCGTTTCCATTACATCGCCCAGGATGGGGAAACCGCCGGCGACCATCTTGGCCTCGGCCTGGCCATCGTCAAAAGCATCGTCGACCTGCACCGCGGCAGGATCGAGCTGGTCAGCCATCCCGGCGAAGGCACCCGGGCGACCATCCGGATACCCACCTAAAAAAAAGCGCTCTCGCAGTTAAGTGTGGATTTCAATCGGCTTTCGGTGGGACCGGCGTCCCGAGCCTGTGAAGAAATTGTCTTCCAGTGGGTCCGGCGTCCCTGCCGGACTCCGCCGCAACGCGGCGGAAACAGTCGGATTCAGGCTCCTCTGAAACACCGGCACGGAGGCCGGTGCCACTGATTTCTTTATGTCCACACTTAACTGTGATTGCGCAAAAAAAAAGGCCGGAGCATCGCTGCTCCGGCCTGATTTTTCGAAAGCCAGTCTAGAACTTGACGCGCAGCGTCGAGGCCAGGCTGTGCACCCGATAGCTGGGCGCCGCGACACCGGTGGTCATGGTGCCGCTGGTGGCGCTGGTCTGCGTCACCGGAGCCCAGGAATAGGCCCAGTCGTTGTCCTTGAACATGTCGAAGCCATAGCCGACACCCAGGGTCATCGCGTCGCTCAAGGCATATTCGCCGAAGACCTTGAAGCTGTGCATGGAGGCCGGGATGTCCGGCATCGGCGCGACGTTCTGGTAGCTGGCGGTCGGGCTGGCAACCTGGACGCCGTTGAACAGAACATAGCTGACATTGCCGTAATAGAAGGTATAGCCGGTGCCGAGTTTCAGCTTGTCGCTAGCCTTCCATTCCGCCGACAGGCCCACCGTGTGGATGTCGTCGGTGGTCGCGGCGGACCAACGTCCGGAGGCCGGCGGTGCGGTCACCGGGAAGACGGGCTGTACGCCATTGCCGTGGTTTTCGTAGAACACCCGTTCAAAGGTATAGAACAGGTGGGAGGTCAGGTTCTTCGAAGGCGTATAGGTGAAGTCCGGCCCAGCGGTGACGTTCTGGTCGCGGGTAGTGCCGTCCCAGCCGCCGGCCACCGGCGCCGTCGTGCCGGCCACCTGTACCGAGGTCCACGGCGTGGTGCCCGGATATTTGTAGGCGTTGTTGGTGAAGCGGCCGAACAGCCCCAGGCTCATGCTGTCGTTGGGCATGTAATTGCCGCGCAGCTTCATCGAATCCGACACCCGCGGCGCCTGGTAATAGGGCACCGACGGATAGCTGGAATTCAGGGCCGGCGTGCCGTTATTGAGCCCGGCGTTCAGCATCGCCCAGGGCATCCAGTAATGCACCTGGCCGTTGCGGTTGCCGTGCTCATAGGCCAGCGAACCGTCGACACCCGTCCACGGGGCCGAGCTGACCTTGGCCGAGAACGTGCTTTCGTTGCTGCGACCGACGGTGGCGAAGGAACGATCGACGTCGTCATAGGCATAACCGACCGTCACCTTGGTATTGCTCGACGGCAGGATCTTGTAGCCGGCTTCCACCTGGGCGTTCTGCTTGGTCCAGTTCTGCGGGAAGGCCGTATAGTAGTTGGCGGCCGTCACCGTGCCTTCCGGATGACCGTTGCCCCAGACCTGATACATGTTGGTCTGGTTGTCGCGGCTGTCGATGTTGTAGGCCGCCCGCAGGTCGAGATACTGAATCGGCGTCGACGTCACCTGGATATTGCCGCCATAGACCGTCGCCTGGCCATTCAGGCCGGCGGGGTTCATGGCCAGCACGCTATAGGTGGCCGGGTTGTTCATCTGCGCCGGGGTGGTGGAGGAGAACGGCACCAGGGCGTTGTTCTGCAGTTCCAGCCCAACGCGGAAGTTACCGGTGATGCGGGTGTTGGAGGTCAGATTGTAACCGCCGGTCCCGGTAAAGGTATGGGCGCTGTTGTTGGGCGGCAGGCCGTAGGCCGCCCCCAACTGGAACGGCGCCGCGGTGGGCGAGAAGAAGTAGGGGGCGTTCCACGACGTGTAACCGTCGCTGAAGCTGGAATAGGTGTATCCCAGCATGGCCTGCAGGCGCTTCGTCGCATAGGACGCCGTCATCGAGTAGCGCTCGGTGTCGAAGTCGATGGGCTGGGCGAAGGCCTGACCGCTGATGCCGGCATAGTAGGTCTGCTCCATCGTGCCTTCTTTGTGCTCATGGCGCAAATTGGCGGCGAAGGTCCAGTCCCCCATCCGGAAATTGCCGGTGCCGGTCACCGCGTCGCGGCGGGTCTCGGTCCGGGTGGGCATCAGCGCACTGCTCAGCGCGGCGATGCCGGCCGGGTTGCTGAGATAGTAGGTCGAGGTCAGAGTGGTTCCCGGACCGGCGATGGCAGCCCCGCCATAGGGCGTCAACCCGGCGACGAGGGAGGCATTGTTGCCGGTGTTGATGAACGCCGACTGGATGGTATTGCCGGTGTAGGTGATGGCGTCATAGGTCGCCGACACCCCCCACTGGCCCTGGATGCCGTATTTGCCGGCCACCATGACTTCCGGAGCATAATGCTTGGTCGAGAAGTCGATGTTGTTGCCCCAGAACTGGAAGTACTCGGTCTTCCCGGAGTCCCAGGCATCCTTGCTGAGCAGGTTGAAGGAACCGCCGGCTTCGCCGCCGGACCCCGTTGCCAGGCCGTTGTAGCGGCCCCAGAACGGGTTGTTGTCCTGGCTCTGCCACCGGCCGCCGACCTGCAGCCAGTTTTCGCTGACTTTCTGGCCGGCGTCGTCGGCGGCAATCGCCGCCGTTAAGGGCAACACGCTAACGCTGACAAGCGCGATGGCCCTGAGAGTGTAGTGCTTTTTCATTTCACACCTCGTTATCCGATCGCCTGGTTCAGCGCAGGAAAGCCACGCCATTGGGACTGTTCGACCCATGGACCTGCGTATGGCAGTTCAGGCAGCTCCTGTACTGGAATTCCACGTTCATCAGGCCGTTGGCGAGCTGCCAGGCATTTGTCTGGCCGACGCTGGACGCGCCGCCCGGCAATGACTGGTGGCCGCCGAAGAAGCCCGAACTGGAATTGCCGGTGCTGCTGTGGCAGGTGGAACACAGGTAGGGCAGCCGCTCGGTCAGCAGGCGGGCCTGCGAAGAACCGTGCGGAGCATGGCAGTTGATGCAATTCTCGCGGACCGGCTGATGCTCCCAGAGCAACGGGCCACGCTTTTCGGCATGGCACAGATAGCAGGTTTCGTTGATCGAGAATTCCTTCAGCAGCTTGGTGTTGCCGGTGGCGCCATGGGCGGCGTGGCAATCCGAACACACCACCTTGCCTTCGCGCATCGGATGGTGGGAGTACTGGAAGCTCTCGGCGCGCTGCTGGGCATGGCAGGTGAAGCATTTGTCCGGCTGGCTGGCCTTGACCAGCATCGGCTCTTTGATCACATGCACGGTATGGCAGTTGTTGCAGCCGACGTCGTTGCGGTCATGCTTGCTGCCGGTCCAGTTGATGCGCACGGTATTTTCGTGACACTGCAGACAGACGGCGCTGCGATCCTTGGCCGAAGCGGCATTGGGGCCGTTGAACTGCACCGGCGGGAACACCGCCGGCTTCTCGCCTTTCTTCGCCTTGTTGGCGGCGGCGATATGGTCCGGGGCGGCGCCATGGCAGGTTTCGCAGCCGTGATTGGCGAACGGCGTACGGCTGTCGCCCTTCATCGCATGCGGCGTCTTCAGAATGTCGACCACCGGACTTTCGTCATGGCATTTCAGGCAGGTCTGCTCGCCCTTGGCGGCATAGACCGGCGCCGTTGCCGGCGGTTCGGCGGCCCAGGCGCTTGCGCCCAGCAGCAAGGTGAGTCCGGCTAGCGCCGCGGTCACCAGGTTCTTGTTCAACATCACTTACTCCCCCAATTCCTGTTGGGACGCGTCTTGAGCCTCGAGTGGTGGAACCGCCGGTGCCTTGGTCGGGCCGGCTCGTGCCCGTGCAACCGGGAGCGATCCCTATTCGGTCATAGTGGCTAATGCCTGAAATGGCTGGGAAGGTATAGAACCAGGACCGGCGTTTTTTATAATACCATAAGATAATTATGGGTTTCTGTGGCCGGAAGGACACAGTTCCGTGGTCGCCGGAAAGACCGCAAATCAGCCAAAAAAAGCAAGACCTCCCCTGGGGCGCGGCGATTTTTGCGCCCAGGCTGAAAATCGAGCGATCACTAAAATGTTTCTAGCTGTTGCCGAATTGCCACAGGCCTGGGGGCTGAGTCATAAGACACGGATGAAACGGATGAGAACGGATATGCCCCCCCTGCGTCATGGCCGGATTTATTCCGGCCATCCACGCCGCTGTGCTCCGCAGTCCGTGGAAAGCGACCGCAAGCCTGCGGTGCAGCCCGGCGTGGACCCCCGGCACAAGGCCGGGGGTGACGTGTTTTATGGCAACAACTTAATAAATATACATAATTTTTTCTGCCATCGAGTTCCCGTGTCCAGCAGATTTATGGGACATGGTCAGTGACAAGCACGGGCATGACAATTAAAGCCTTTAACAAGGTGTTGACAAAGTTGGATTTGTCTTCCGGGGCCTCTCCCGGACCCTGCAAAATTCCCTGTGCTTCCCCTGGTGTTCAGAAAAAAAAGGGGGCGGCCCGAAGGCCGCCCCGATTTCCGTAACCTTAAGTTTCTTAGAACTTCACGCGGAACGAACCGCCGACCATATGCACCGAATAGCTGGGATTGACCTGGCCAGGCGTCAAAGCGTTGCCGAAGTCGTACCCGGTAACCGGGATGGTGTAGGCCATATCGCTGTAGATGAAGCGCTCGTACTGATAACCGAACAGCACCGACATGTTTGGCTTGAACGCGTATTCGCCCTGCAGGGTAAGGGTGTGCAGTTGCGATTTGACGTCCGGCAGAGCCACGATGCTGTAGTTGAGGTTCGGCGTCGCCAGGGTCGGGCTGAACAGGAAATAGGCCTGGGCCATACCATCGGAGACGTTGAAGGTGGTGTCGCCGTAGCTGAAGTTATAGGTACCGGTGAACTTCAACTTGGGCGAAGCCTGCCAGGTGCCCGACGCCCCGACCGTATGGGTCTCGTCGGTCAGCTGGTTCTGGAAATACGGCGTCGAACTGGTGCCGAAAGCCAGGTTCCGCGCGTTGGTGGTGGCCGACGAAGCCAGGTTCCACAGCGCCGAGACATCCTTCGTATCGCGGAAAATCTTCTGATAGCTGTAGAAGAGATGCGCGCTGATGTCCTTGGTCGGCGTGAAGTTCACATCCGGCCCGACGATGATGTCGTGGGAGTTGCTGAGACCGGTGCCCTGGGCCAGCTGATAGAGAGCCTGGGTGGCCGGCGACAGCGACGACGGGCAGACGGTCTGGCCGCCACCCGGCGTACACCAGTTGACCGGCAGATGGTAATGGTCGCTGGTGAACTTGCCGTTCCAGCCGAGGGTCAGAGCATGGGTGGCTTCCCAGTTCATGTCGCCCTTGACCTCGTCGCGAACCCGGCCCGACTGGAAGTAGGGGATGGTCGAGTTGACGTTGCTCGAGGCCTCGGCGGTGTTGACGAACCAGGCGCTGCTGGCATAGCGCATGGCGTGCTTATAGGACAGCGCGCCTTCCAGGTCGTTGGTGATCTCGCTCTTCAGCTTGGCGGAGAAGGCGTTCTCGCTGCTTTGGCGGTAATAGCCCGAGCTGGCGTCCTTCTGCTGGTACTGATAGCCCACCGTGAACTTGGTGCCGTGCCACAGCTGATAGCCGGCATCCAACTTGCCGGTGGCGGTGGTGAAGGACAGCGGGTTGTTGTTCGCCGTCGTCAGCAGGGTCGTCGCCGTTGCCGGCGAGGTAGCGTCGCGGGCGGCGAAGTTCCAGCTGTTGACGCGGGTTTTGTCGTCCCGGTCGTCATAGGTGAAGCTGCCCTTGACGTCGAGCTTGGCAATGGGTTTCGAATGGAAACCCACCTGGGCGAAGATGTTCTGCTGCTTGCCGTTGAGCCCACCCGGGTTCATCGCCAGCTGAGCCTGTTCGGCCGCCGTGTAGCCCGGAGCGGCATTGTTGGACGATGGCGCCAGGGCGTCATTCTGCATCAGATATTCATAGGCCACATTGGCGTTGATGCGGGTGCTGGGCAGCAGATTGTAGCCCACCGAACCGCGGATCTGATGCTCGGAACTGGACGGCGGCAGGGAATAGGCCGCCTGCACCAGGCCGTTCGGCAGGGTGCCGATCTGGCCGACATAGGGGAACGGATCGACCCCGTTGAAGGACAGATTGTTATTGGTGAAGTTCATGAACGAGTAGGACAACTCGCCCTGCAGGCGTGGCGTGGTGTACAGCAGACGGGCGTCATAACGCTCGTTGTCGTAGTTCACCGGTTGGGCGAAGGACAGCGAATCGGCGGTGGACGAACTGGTGGCGTTCGAGCAGCCGGTCAGCGTCGTGCCGGTGGGATTGCAATAGCGCAGCGTGTTGAGGTGGGTGGCGCCGCCGAACATCAGGGCGTTTTCCCGGGTGCCTTCCTTATGCTCGTGGGTGATGCCGCCCTCCGCCGACCAGACCTCGTCGATCTGGTATTTGAAGGTGCCGCCCACCTTGTCGCGCTTGGTCTTGGTGCCGACCGTGTTGACCAGGCCGGCGATATCCGGGGCCAGGGTATAGGCGTTGTTCAGCCCCGCCGTGGTACCGGTGGTGCTGACCCGATAATTCGGATCACTGGTGAACAGCGCCGTGTTGGGTACACCGCCGGCGATGGCGCCCTTGCCGCTGCTGTCATAGATGGTGTGGAAGCTCTCGGAGTCGTAATAGGGAATGCCGTCATAGAAAACCGACACCCCCCATTTGCCGAGATTGCCGTAGCGGGCGCTGAAGGAGCGGGATTCCAGCCCCAGATTGGCGCCGGTGGCCTCCCAGTAGCGGGTATTGCCCGAATCCCAGGCGTCACGGCCGAGGATCGAGAAATCACCGATGGAATAGCCGCCGTGGTCGACGGCACCGGTATAGCGGCCGGCGCGGAAGGAGTTCTTGCTCTGATACGTGGCCCCGACGTCGATTTGGTTGTCGAGACTTACCGCATCCTCGGCAGCGAAGGCCGCGACGGGCAGCAGGCAGCTGCTGGTCAGCAGGACGGCCCGAAGAGTTTTTCTGACGATCATGTCACACCTCTCAATCAATTCAGGTCGCCTAGCGGGTCAGGTTGAGGCCGGCCGGCGAATTCGAGCCGTGGATTTCCGAATGGCAGCTCATGCAGCTCTGCAACGAATGCGTCAGGGCATAGTCGCTGGGCAGCGCGGTGGCACCGGAAACGGCCTGGTTCATCGGCGGCAGCTGGCGGCCGCTGAACGGCGTCGCCGGATGGCCCTGGTCATGGCAGTTCTGGCACAGGAACGGCATCCGCTCGGTCAACAGCCGGGGCTGGTTGGAGCCATGCGGGGTGTGGCAGTTCATGCAGCTTTCGCGGACCGGCTCATGATTGATCAGGAAGGGGCCGCGCTTGTCGGCATGGCAGTTGTAGCAGACCTGATTTTCGTTCCATTCCTTCAGCTGCTTCTCGGCCGGCGAACCATGCGGCGTATGGCAATCCGAGCACACCACCTTGCCTTCGCGGATCGGGTGATGGGAATACTGGAAGCTCTGGGCCCGCTGTTCGGCATGGCAGGTGAAGCATTTTTCCGGCTGGGTGGCCTTGGACAACACCGGATCCTTGATTTCATGGACCGTATGGCAGTTGTTGCAGGCAACGTCGTTGTTGGAATGCTCGGACAACGTCCAGTTGATCCGGCTACGACCCTGGTGACAGGTCAGACAGACTTCGGTGCGGGCTTCCGCCGACGAGGGATGCTCGCCGTTGAAAACCACCGCCGGGGCGACCGGCTTCTCGCCTTTTTTCGCCTTGTTGGCGCTGGCGATATGCTCGGGGCTGGCACCATGGCAGGATTCGCAGCCATGATTGGCGAACGGCGTCCGGCTGTCGCCCTTCACGGCGTGCTGGCCCTTAAGGAAGGACGCCATCTTTTCGTCGTCATGACATTTAAGGCAGGTTTGCTCGCCCTTGGCGGCATAAGCCGCAGTAGCGGCTGCGGGAGTCTCTGAGGCCCAGGCACCAGCGCAGAACAGTAGCGCGAGGCCCGCGGCGAGACCGGTCACCATAGTCTTTATGTGCATTTCTATCCCCCAAATGCGGTTGGGTCGGGTACTGGAAAACGCCGCACATCCGCGATGTTGCGACGCGAAAAACTATTCAACAATCTGTGTTCTGCCGTAATTCTGCCACAGTTTGTAGGACCACAATCGAAACAATCCGTCATACCAGCGGCAGATTTGTTTCAGATTGTTGCAGAATAGACACAGTCCGTTCCGGGGAGCCGGAAAGGCCATAAAATCAAAGTATATATGCGTCCCAGGTGGGAGTCGTGTACTGTGCCCGACCGAAGGAAAGCGAAGACCGGCAAAGAGGCGCAATAGGACAGTGATGGACGCGAAATCGGTATTGTATGTGCGTTTGCCCTGTTGGAAAATTTTTCCAGGCGGGGTCATCTATGTTGCCGACTACATCCACAAGCGGCGTCCGGCCATCAAACAGCATTTGCTGGATTTGGCGCTGATCGAGCCCTCGGGGCGCAATCAGGCGCTGGCCCAGGCGATCCGCAGCATGAAACCCGATGTGGTGGCCTTTTCCTGGCGCAACATGCAGTCCTTCGGGCCCCATCCCGAGGACGACGCCCTCGACCTGGTGATGGAATTCGACCATTCGCCCCGTCCCTGGCGGCGCCTGAAGGCGATGATCGGCGGACTGTCCATTATCGCCGACTATTACAACCAGCGCCTTCGCAATTTCGGCTTCATGAAACTGGCCCGCAAGATGTGTCCCGACGCCCGCATCGTCGTCGGCGGCACGGCGGTCACCATCTTCGGCAAATATGTCGCCGCCAAATGCCCGGCCGACAGCGTGGTGGTGATCGGCGAGGGCGAGGCGGCCATGCTGTCCATCGTCGACGGCTTCACCAATCCGGCGGGTGAGTATTATTACAAGGACAAATCCGGCCGGGTGGTGCATCAGCAGCGCGCCGAAATGTTCGACCTGAAGACGCTGACCGCCATCGACTTCCCTTATATAGAGTCGATTTTTCCGGCCTTCGGCGAATATCTCAACGACACCATCGGCGTCCACACCAAGCGCGGTTGCCCGTTCCAGTGCAATTTCTGCCTCTACAACAAGATCGAGGGGCCGAAGCAGCGCGACCGTGACCCGGTGGAGATCGTCAACGAGATCGAAACCCTGACCCGGCGCTACGGGGTCAAGCATATCTGGTTCACCGATGCGCAATTCTGTTCGACGCCGAAAAGCACCCGCCATGTCGAAGCGGTGCTTGACGAAATGCTGGCCCGGGGGATTACCGTCACCTGGTCGGGCTATGTCCGCCTCAACCATCTGACACCGTCGGTGGCGCGGAAAATGCTGGCCACCGGCATGTGCAGCATCGACCTGTCGTTCACCGGTTCGCAGGAGATGATCAATTCCCTGACGCTGGGCTACAAACTGGACCAGCAGATGACGGCCTTCCAGATGTTCAAGGAAAACGGCTATACCGACCAGCAGGTGAAGCTGTATCTGCCGCTGAACGGGCCGGGCGAGACCATCGACACCCTGCGGGCGACCATCGACAAGATCAAGGAGCTTTACGCCATGTTCGGCCGCGATCACGTGCTGCCGTTCATCTTCTTCATCGGCGTGCAGCCCGATACGCCGGTGGAGAAACTGCTCATCCGCCAGGGCTATCTGAAAGCAGGGTATGATCCGCTGAGCATCAACCCCTTCACCATCAAGAAGCTGCTCTACAATCCCGAACCTCTGGGCAGTCTGATCGCCCGGGCCTATCTGGAGGCGCTGGAAGGCCTTGACCCCAACAGCGAGTATATCGGCCGCGCCACCATGGACGTTCTCGAGCGGGAATTGGCCAAATTGCCGCGAAAAGAAGCGCCGGAACCGGCGTCCCTGGTGGCGGAATAGTTAATATGACCCAGTAGCCGACTCTGATAATAATCCATCGATGGATATCTTGTGCCTGGATTCCTTTCATTTCTTGATTGGAATATTTCACCATGTAACAGCAGAACAAAAAGAAATCGGTCGGTTATTCGAAAGTTGACAACATCGTCCGCGGCGGCAAAAATCCGCCGGCGATTTTAAGACCAGAGGCGGTTGCACTCTGTAATTATTGTAATCGCGACTTTGGCAGAGGAGCCCCCGGGGGGATACGCGACATGGCAAGTTTTTTGGGAAAGCTTTTTTCCGCACGATACCGGCCGTTGGTAATGGTGGCGGCACTTTTCACCGTGGTTGGCTTGGGTATGGGCGCCGCCTATATGACAGCGGTCGACTACACCAGCCATCTGGAATTCTGCGCTTTTACTTGCCATGAGATGTCGGTTCCCTACGAGGAATACAAAAAGAGCAAGCACTACCAGAACCAATATGGTGTGCGCGCCGAATGTCCCGACTGCCATGTCGTGCATAATTTGTGGCCCAACACCTTCGTCACCAAACTGGCGGCCACCGGTGAGCTGTGGTCCCATCTGGTCGGCCGCATGGCCCATTCCGACGACAAGATCAAGACCTTCGAGGAAGATCGCCTGGAACTGGCCAAGCATGTCTGGGAGAGGTTCGAACACAACCAATCCCGCGAATGCCGCAACTGCCATTCCTGGGACGCCATGCTGGCCTCGTCGCAATCGACCCGCGCCCAGGGCCAGCACGAGTTCGCCCAGAAAAAAGGCAAGACCTGCATCGACTGCCATAAGGGCCTGGTCCACAAGCCGGTCCATCAGTTGCTGGAGAAAAAGGAAGACGCCGATTCGTTCGATATGAATTGATCAGTCAACAGGAGGAAACAGATGAGATTGATGAACGCGAAACTCGTCCTCGCCGGCGGCCTGCTGGCGGCATCCGCCCTGTGGGCGCTTCCGGCCGGCGCCGTCGACTGGGCTTCGGTTCCCGGCAAGGACGTCAATTTGTTCTATCCGGGCCAGGCCTCTTTCGAATGGGTCCTGACCCAGACCGACCACAGCGGCGCGCCGGTGTTCAAGGACGGCAAGAACTGCGCCCAGTGCCATGACCTGCCGGGCAAGAGCGAAGCCTCGAAGATGGGCGACACCATCGTCTCCGGCAAGAAGCTCGAGCCGGCGCCGATCGCCGGCAAGCCGGGCTCGATCGTCGCCAATGTCAAGATCGCCAAGGACGGCGACAAGCTGTCGGTCCGCCTGGAATTCCCCGACACTCCGGCGGCCGGCGCCAAAATGGATGCCGACAACGCCGTCAAGGTGACCATGATGCTGGACAACGGCAAGGTTCCCGAGTTCGCCCGCATGGGCTGCTGGGCCACCTGCCATGACAATCTGGCCTATATGGCCAGCGCCCAGCCCGGCCAGGACGTCACCAAATACATCAAGCAGTCGCGGGTCAAGCTGACCCGCCAGGGCGGCGCCGACGTCAAACCGGCCGACGAACTGGCCAAGCTGCATGGCGAGGGCATGGAACTGGAATACTGGCAGGCCAAGCTGAACCCCGGCAAGCCGGCGGCCGCCGTCGACGGCTTCATCCTCGACAAGCGCGCCCCCGACGCCACTCCGGCGGTGACCGCCGAAGGCAAGCTGGAAGGCGGCAAATGGGTGGTCATCCTCAGCCGCAAGCTGGCTGCCCCGGCGCCTTACAAGGAACTGGCGGCCGGCAAGGTCTACACCGTCGGCTTCGCCATTCATGGCGGTTTCGCGGCGCGGCGCTTCCATTGGGTGTCGTTTGAGCACTCGCTGGCCATCGGCGGCGGCGAAGGCGACTTTGTCGTAAAGTAAGAAGCCGTGCCTCGAGCATCCTGCGTCAAGAATGACGCAGGATGTGAGTGCGCCCGTTGAGGGCGCGGCCGAGCTGCCGGAGGCAGCGCCCGGCGAGGGGCATATATAAAGGCCGCCGCCCGCGAGGTCGGCGGCCTTTTTTGCCTGGGTGGTATGACAAGAAAGTTCGACGCTGGAACTTTATCCTTAATCTTTTTAGGGCTAGTCTCCCCCCGACCTGGTTCTCGACCACCCAAGCGGAGGGATCATGAAAATCGCCAGGATGGGAACGGTGTTTGCGGTTCTTGCCTGCCTCGGCCTGGCAGGCGCCGCCGCGGCGGCACCGGCCGCCAGCGCCGACGACGAAGACGCGACCAAGGCCAATGCCGAATGTCTCGGCTGCCACAGCGAACAGGGCCTGCAAAACCCGCCGCGGGCCGATATGAATCTGCGTGGCCTGGCCAATCTGCTGGTCAGCGGCGAACGCTTCAGCAAGAGCGTGCATGGCGAGGAAGCCTGCAAGGATTGCCACGGAGCCAGCTACAGCAAATACCCGCATGAGGGCAATTCCCGCTTCCAGATCAAGATGTGCCCCGAATGCCACAAGACCGCGGGACGCGAGAAGCAGGCGCAGTTCCAGACCACCCTGCACTTTAAGAACCACCCCTACAATTTCACCTGCACCTCCTGCCATGACCCGCATACCCTGCAGAAGCCGAAACAGCTCGGCTCGGCCAAGCGCGTCGCCGCCCAGGACAACGGCATGTGCCGCGACTGTCACGACAGCGACTACCGCTGGGGCAAGTTCACCACCAAGGAACGCCCCAATCTGCTGGAAATCCATAAATGGCAGCCCAATCCGGAACTGCACTGGCAAAGCGTGCGCTGCGTCGACTGCCATACGCCGCCGCAGGAAAACGGCACCAACCATGCCCTGGTCGGCAAGGACAAGGCCGAGCGCGACTGCGTGACCTGTCACTCCTCGAGCTCAAGCCTGCGCACCCGCCTGTACCGCTTTTTTGCCGAACAGCAGCAGGTCGCCAACAAAGGCTTCCTCAACGGCGCGGTGCTGACCCAGGCCTATGTGGTGGGCGCCACCCGCAATGAATGGGTCGACTGGGGAACTTGGGCCATCACCGCCTTCCTGCTTTTCGGGCTGGCCGTGCATGGAGGTTTACGGATCCTGTTCCACCAGTTGCGCCAAAGGAGAGACCGATGAGCCATCAGCGCTTCTTTATGCTGCCTCTGTGGATCCGTGTCTGGCATTGGAATAATGCCGCTCTGATCATACTGCTGCTGATGTCGGGCTTAAGCCTGCACTACGCCACCCCCGGGGCGATGCTGATCAAATTCAGCCTTGCCCGGGATATGCACAACATTTGCGGAATCATCCTGTGCATCAACTACCTGTTCTTCTTCTTCCTCAACATCGTCTCAGGTAACTGGTGGCAGTTTATTCCGCGCCCGCATGGCTATGCCATGCGCTGCTGGCTGCAGGTGAAGTATTACCTGTACGGCATCTTCCGCGGTGACCCCCATCCGTTTCCCACCACCCTGCAGGACAACTTCAATCCGCTGCAGCAGCTGATCTATTGGGGCATCATCTACATGTTCATGCCGCTGCTGATGATCACCGGTGTGATGTATCTTTACCCGTCCCTGGCGCCGGACCGGTGGTTCGGCCTCGACGGACTGGTGCCGGTTGCCTTCCTGCATTACTTCGCCGCCTTCGTCATCTTCCTGTTCATGCTAATCCATATCTATCTCGGCACCACAGGCCATACGCTGACCGCGAAATACAAGGTGATGATTACCGGCTGGGAAGAACCCGAATAAGCTTTCCTCCCCCCTGCCCTCCTCCTCTCCTGACCGGCGAGGAGGAGGGTTTTTTATTGTCTCCTTGGCCGGATGTTCCGCACCGCGATGCCCAGCAGATCGGCCAGCGGTTCCCAGGCGGCCTCGGCGGTCACAACCGGCAGTCCCAATGCCATGGCGGTGGCCAGACAGCATCGGTCGCCCAGCGACAGCCCGACTGAACGGGTGCTCGGACGCAACTGGCCGGCCCGTGCGGCGATATCGACATCCAGCGGCAGAACCTCGACGCCGAAGGACAGGCTGATGGCCTTGGCGCGGTCCAGGGGGACACCGCGCTCGGCCAGCTTGCCGATGACCTCTGCCAAGTTGACCGCGGAGATTACGGACTCAACCAGCACCTCAGCGACGATCTCCTGCCCGGGTTCCCGATGAATGAGCGCCAACATTGCCGAGGCATCGAGGACAACCTTACTCATCGGCGGCTTGCTGCCGGCGATCGGCAGACAGATCATCGACCAGGTCGACGGTATCGGGAATGTATGTCCTTACCTCGTCCTGGATCCGGGCGATGACATTGCGAAGCGGCTCAAGATGGATTGTGCCGCTGTCGTCCACCGTCATGACGAAGCCTCCGCCTTTTTCCATGCCAAGGCTGACCCGAACCTGCGATGGGACAACGATACGTCCGTTGGCGGCCATGCTGACGTGATGCTCATTCATGTCGGAATTCCACGGTGTGTCACAAATCATATTATGACATTTTCAACAGAGCGCCACAACGAATGAGCGCCGCCGGTAGTGGTTCTCATTTTGAAAGACGCACCGGTTTGTCGGTGGCCGGGACGCCGCAGCAAGTGGGTGCGGCTCTTCCCTCAAGCGCCATCGCCTTGGTGTCCTTGGTGATCTTGGTGTTGAAAAGTGGCACCGGCCTGAAGTGCCTGACCATGTCCCACAAATCCGCTGGACACGGGAAACCTATGACAGAAAAATTATGCATATTTATCAAGTTGTTGCCTTAAAAGACGTCATCCCCGGCCTAGTGCCGGGGATCCACGCCGGGCTGCACCGCAGGCTTG
>DUZF01000039.1 GCA_013349665.1 Rhodospirillaceae bacterium
AGACCGACGCCGCCAAGGTGCGGCTGTCGCTTTTCGCCCATCTGTCGACCCAGTCGAAGCGCAACGTCCGCCTCGAACGCATCGACCATGTCTGGGCCGGGGTGAAGGGCGATCGCCAGGCGCTGGGCGAACAGATCAAATGCGTGGCGGTGATCGAAGGCGAAATCGGCGAATACGACTCATCCTTTCTCGGCGTCTATTCCCGCGTCGCCGTGGGGGTCGACCTGAGGATGATCCGCGCCGCCGACGGAACCCTCCTGTGGGAAGGCCAGCACACGGCGGTCAGCCATGGCGGAACGGTGCCGCTGGATCCGGTCGGCCTGGCCATGGGGGTAGTGGACGCCGTCACCAATGTGCGCGACGAGCAGTTGCTGCGGGTCACCGACGACCTGGCGCGGCGCCTGATTTCCACCATCCCCGACAACAAGGTGGTGGCCATGGACGATCCGGTCGGCGAGCCGCTGAAAGTGGTTGCCGCTCCGCCACCCCCGCCACCGGCCGCCGCACCGGCCTCCGCTCCGGTGGCGGCGCCGGCAGGCGTCGGCGACAGCCTGGCGGCGGCTGAACTTGCCCTGGCGGCGGGCGACCATGCGGCGGCGCTGCTGGCCGCCGAACGCGCCATCGCCGCCGATCCCCAGCGGGCGCGGGCATGGTTCGTCAAAGGCCGGGTGATGATGCTGGACAAGAATTTTGATCTGGCTGAGCCGGCCTTTCTCAAGGCGGTGACGCTGGATCGCGGCAATGCTCTGTATCTCGACGGGTTGGGGGCGGTGAATGCGCAGAAAGGCGCCACCGATCGGGCCCTGGCGGCCTACCGCATGGCCATCGCCGCCGAACCGGCCGACGGCTTTGCCTGGTACAACAGCGGCGTCATCTATTACAACGCCGGTAAAGGCAAGGACGCGGCCAATGCCTTTTTCGGCGCCGCCATGGCCTATCTCAAGGCGGGCGACTATCCAAGAGCCGAGCGCGCCCTGTCCGATCTCAAAGACCTCGCCAAATCCGGCATTCCGGTCCAGACCATGGTCCGCACCATCGAACAAGCTCTTGCCGACCTGACCAGGAGGAAGACATGAACCAGTCCGCCATTCTGCCGGTGCTCGCTTTGCTGACGCTGGCCGCCTGCGCCTCGCCGCAACCGGGAACACCCGCCTTTACCGCCCAGCAGGAGCAGCAAAAACAGGAGGCCCGGGTCGAGACGGTGAAAACGACGGTGGACGACGTGCCGTCCTGGGTCACCAACCCGCCGGGTGACGACGAGACCTCGATCTATGCCAGCGGCAATGCCATGTCGGCCGATCTGCAGTTCGCCGAGGACAAGGCGGTGCTGTCGGCCAAGCGCTCCCTCGCCGACCGCCTCAAGAGCCTGATTTCCAGCAAGATGAAGGACATGCTGCACGAGTCCGGCGTGCCCGAGAATACCCAGTCCTATGCCGAGGGAGAGCGGGTCACCAGCAACCTGATCACCGAGGTCAATCTGGCCGGGTACAGCGTCAAGGAGAAGAAGTTCGCCGCCGCCGGGCCGCAATACCGGGCCTTCGTGCTGCTGCAATATCCGCTGGGCAATGCCAATCGTATCCTGGTCGAACAGGTGAACAGGAACAGCCAGCTGCAGGGCAAGCTGAAGACGTCGAAGGCCTTCCAGGACCTGGAGCGGGATATTCAGGACGCGCGCAAGGCCGACAAGGCGGCGCCTAAGGCAGAGTGACGGAAGCGGTTCAAGGCGGCGCAGGCGAGGTCAGTGCCCGGGGCATGACGTCGGGTCCCTCGGGAGCAAGCTCGATCTTGCCGGGCCGCGGGGCAGGAACCACGGTTTCATCTCCGGCCGGCAGCATCGCCGATGGCGCGCCGGCCTGGGGCGGAGCCGTTCTGGCTTCCGGCGGCAGGGTGGTCGGTGTCGGCGGTAGCGGTCGGGTGACGACGATGACGGCGGCGAGCGCCGCCAGGGCCATGGCGAAGGCCGCCGCCGACCAGGTCCAGAACAGCTTGCGTGGTCTTGGTGCCTTGGTCGCCCGCCTGTCGTTGTCCTGGGTCGAGGCCAGCAGCTCCGGCGGCGCGGCGCTGCGGCCGGCGTCGACGGCGTCGAGGAAGGCCTGCGCGGCGCGCAGCTCCTGCAACAGCTCCGGCGACCGGCCGAGATGATCATCCATATCCCGGCGGGCGCCGTCGTCGAGGCCGCCGTCAAGCATGGCGGCCAGGCGGGCGGTGGTTGTCTCCGGGATGGTCGCCGGTTGGCCGTCAAGGGCGGCGGACAGGCGGGCGAGGTCCGCTGCCTGGGGGGCATCCCGGCGCGTCTCGTCATCAAGGATCTGTTGGAACAGGGACTGAATGCGCTCTCGGCTCACGGTGCATTTCCTTTTGCTTGCCCGGTTAGACGGTCGCTCGCCACTTTTTGATCGCCGGATGTTTGTCCAGGGCTTCATAAAGGCGGCTCAGTACCCGCTGCCGCAATTTGTAGATCTCCGCCACCGGACGGCTCATCAGGCGGGCGACCTCCCGGGCCGGTATCGGCGCGCCGCCACCCAGCGCGATACTGAGATACAGGCGCTCGGCGGCGGACAGGGTGTCAGCCGCCCGGCGCAACACCTCGGCGGCGACGGCCAGGCTCTGTTCCTCCTCCTGGGCCAGGATGGCGGCTTCCGGCGACGGCGCGTCCGAAGCCAGGCCGTCCAGTTCTTCGGGCGCGGCAGTTTCGGACCTGCGCCGGCGCGGCCAGGTGCTGCGAATGAAATCGACCAGCAGGCGATCGATCACATGCAGGACGAAGCCGCCGAAGCTGCCGATCCCCTTGTATTGCCTGAGGCGGCGGCAGTCGTCGGCGAGCAGCGCCAGACAGATGTCCTGATAGGCGTCCTGGCGGCTCTGCTCATGGTCGGGACCGGGCAGGCGGCGAGCGATCAGGCGGGTGATGTCGGACTGGAAGAACCGTTCGAAGGCGTTCCAGGCGACGGCCGGGGGATCTTGCCGTAGCCGCCGCATCAGGCGTTCCGCCAGCAGATCCCTGGCCACCAGGGCGGTGAAGGTTTCGATGCGGCTTGAGCCGTCATAAGCCCGCAGGCGGCGGAAGCCGTCCACTCTCAGGCCGTCGATGATCTCGCCGAAGGCGGTGCGGGCTTCGATGTCGTCGGGGGTCAGCAGGCGGGCCGCCGTCCACAGGGTGTCGGCGATGCGCTCCGCAAAAACAGTCCAAGCCGATGCCCTGCCTTGCAGGACATCCCGTATGAGAGCGCGGTCTTCTTCGGTGTTCAGGGTCAATTTCGCGGGACGCCCGGCCAACTGTTGACCGAAAGATTAGGGGAGTTCAGAAGTAATCGGTAGATCTGTTTCTTCGCCCGGGAGTCCGGGGGAAAGGTGCGATGCCGATGAAGCTGCTGGAACCTTTGACCATCCGGGGCATGACTTTGCCCAATCGGGTCATCGTGCCGGCGATGGTGACCAGGCTGGCCGATGAGGAAGGCTGGGTAACCGCCGACATCATCGACCGCTATGTCCGCTATGCCCGAGGCGAGGTCGGGCTGATCGTCGTCGAGGCGATGGCGGTTCATCATGCCCGTTCGGGGCCGCTGCTGCGGCTGTCGGATGACCGCTTTATTCCCGGCCTGGCCGAGATGGTGACCCGGGTGCACGCCGCCTCGGAGTCCAGGATCGTACCGCAAATCATTCATTTTCCGAAGATTTCCCGCTCGGGCTGGCGCCAGACCATCGACCTGTTGAGCGAGGCCGATATCGACCTGATCGTCGAACAGTTCGGCGATGCGGCGCGTCGTGCCCGCCAGGCCGGATTCGACGGTGTCGAGGTGCATGCGGCGCATGCCTATACCCTGTCGTCCTTCCTGTCGCGGCGCAACACCCGGCGCGACGCCTATGGCGGCACGCTGGAAGGCCGCCTGCATATGGTCGGCCGGGTCATGGAGACGATCCGGGCCAAGGCCGGCGACGACTTCCCGGTCGCCATCCGCTTCCTCGCCGACGAATACATCAAGGACGGTTACACCATTCCCGAGGCCAAGCTGATCGCCCTCGGACTGGCGCAGATGGGCTTCGACTACATCTCGTTGTCGGTGGGCGGCAAGTTCGAGGATGTCGAACATCAGCCGGGCAAGGTCCCCGATCCCTATTCCGGTTACTCCGGCGACCGCTGCATGCCGGGGGCCTGGTATCCGCCGGCCTTGCATGCCGGGCTGGCGGGCGAGATCAAGGCCTTCATCAATGCCAAGGGCTTCCGGGTGCCGGTGGCGGCGGCCGGAAAGATGTCGGATCCGGCCGATGCCGAACGCGCCCTGGTCGACGGTCAGGCGGATCTGGTGGGCATCGCCCGCGGCCTGCTGGCCGATCCCGACTGGGTGAGGAAACTGCGGCTGGGCCAGCCAGAACGACTGATCAAATGCGATTACTGCAATGTCTGCAAGCATCTCGATGCCGCCCACAAGAAGGTCTTCTGCTATCTGTGGCCGAAAGGCTCGCTGCAGGCACCGCCCGACGAACCCGACCGCAAGGCGCCGGCCTGGGGTGCCGACGGCGGCGGTCTCAGCCTGCGCCTGGTGGACGGCGCGGTGGAACTGTCCTGGAGCAAGGCCGAGGGTGCCGCCCGTTATGATGTCTATCGCGCCGCCGACGACGGCGAGGTCAGCGTCGAGGACGCGGTGAAGGTGACCAGTTGGACCGACGCCACCGTCCTTGCCGGCTTGCGTTACCGCTATTATGTGCGGGCCTGCGGTCCGGCCGGGCAGCCGGGCGTTCCCTCCAACCAGGTGACGGTCGAGCCGCCGCTGCCGGATTTCCGTCGGAAGAACCGGGACATGGAATCGGCCGCCGTGATCTCGGCAGGATGATGCTGTCGGACGACTGGGTCAGGCTTGGCGATTCCCGGCGCATGCAGGGGCGTCTCGATCTGGCCCTGGTGCTGTCGACGCATCTGGGCAGGCCGGACGAGGCGGCGGTATCTCGTCGTCGGCGCTTTTCCAGGCGGTCGCCGCCCAGGCCGGCCCGCCGGCCCAGCGGTCCACCGAGATCCTGGCGAAAGCCGCCACCGCCGGATCGGCCCAGGGTGGCGCATCCTCGCCGGCGATGATCAGCGCTCCGCCCGGGCGCAAGAGGCGGCAGGCGGCGGACAAAGCGTCGGCGCCGTCGCCGAGGATCAGGTCGCAGCTGCCGTCCTTCAGGTCCGCCAGCTCGGCGGTGGCGGCGGCGCGGTAATCGGGCAGGCGGGCCAGGGTGGCGGCCAGGATGGGGTGCCGGCTGAGGTCGAGGATGCGGGCCCTGGGCGGCGCGTCGCGGACGATGCCGGCCAGCGGCTCGAGGCGGCCGCAAAACGAGGCGACGGCGCGGGCCATGGCCATCGCCGGCGGCTTGGCGCCGCAGCGCGGGCAATCGGGGGCCGGTTGGGCGGCCGGGTCCTGATGGCCGCACAGCCAGCAGCATGAGCTGCGGTTTGACGATGCCCGCGCCAGGGCCAGTTGCCAATTGCGCTCCTCCGCCGTCGCCAATTGTCCGCGCAAATCGCGCAGCATCATCATGTCTTCGGTCTCGGTGGCCGGGGACAGAATCTCCGGCAGATCCGCGCCGCGCACATTCCAGGCCGGGAACGGCAGTTTGTCGTAGAGCCGGGCGACAGCGTCGCCGCCCTTGGCGAAGATCATCACGCAATCGTTCCAGATGTCGGCCTTGCGCCCGCCGACGAAGGATTCCAGCAAGCGGACGGACAGACCGTTCCGCGCCGCCCATTGCACCAGGGCGTCGCCGGCATCGGGATAGAAGCGCCAGCAATCCAGCGGATAGCGGTGATAAATGCCGTTGGACGGTGCGCTGATATACAGCAGCCCGCCGGGGCGCAGCAGGCGGCACAATTCGAGGAAGGTCAGCCAGAAAAGCTTGTCATGTTCGAAACAGGACGAGGACAGAATGACGTCGAAACTGTCGGCGACGAAGGGCAGTTGCGTCGGGTCGTCGACCACCACATCGACGCCGTTTCCGGCTTCCAGATCAACACCGACATAAACCGCGCCTTCGGGGCAGAAGTCCCTGAGCGAACCGTTGACATTCATCGAGCCTATTTCAAGAATCGTCCTGTATTCATCTTTCCAATAATAATGAAAGAATAAATGACCTGTTTCATGGGCGGTATCGTGCATTATTTTGTTTTCATCCTGGGGGCTCCGGCGGCAGGATAGCCCAGCACCGGCTCGGGCGAGAAGAGGCTTTTCCTCGCCGGCCGGTGGTGTCACAGTTTTCCCCAAGACAGACTTTTTTGGGGAGAAACCGGATGTCGCCCGAGGAATTCCGCCGGCTGGTCCGGCCGTTCACCGATTTCATCGCCGCCAAACCCGTCGATCGTCCATTGGGCGAGGCGCTGAACCAGGCGTTTCCCGGCGATGGCGAGGTGGTGGCCGCGGTCGAATCGGCCTGCCACCAGGCCATCGCCGCCGGCTGGATGTGCGCGCAAGGCGAGGGCGGCCGGCGCTTCGGACGGGTCATCGAACCGGCCGAGGACACCGCCCGGCTGAGCGTCGACGTGGTCGACCTGACCGAGGTGGTGGGGCCGCTGCACCGGCATCCCAATGGTGAAATCTGCCTGGTCATGCCGGTGGATGCCGAAGCCCGTTTCGACGGCAAGGGACGCGGCTGGTGTATCTACGCCTCCGGCTCGTCGCACCGGCCCACCGTCAAAGGTGGGCGCGCCCTGGTGCTTTATTTGCTGCCCGAGGGCAAAATCGAATTCCTGGGCTAGCCTATGTTAGTGTGACAACAATACTTGAATAATCTCTATGGGAGGCTTCGATAATGTCCATCAGCCGTCGCACCATCCTCAAATACAGCTCCCTGGGCGGCGCCGCCGTCGCCACCGCCGGATTGCCGCGCTTCGCCATCGGCGGCACCGCCAAGATCAAGGTCGGGGTGATGCTGCCGTTCACCGGCACTTACGCGGCGCTGGGCGAGCAGGGCATCAACGGCCTCAAGCTGGCGCTGGCCGGCCAGGGCAACAAGCTGGGCGGACGCGAGGTGGAGATCGTCACCCTGGACGACGAATCCGATCCGTCGCGGGCGCCGGCCAATGCCACCAAGCTGATCAAGGGCGACAATGTCGACCTGCTCTATGGCACCGTGCATTCCGGCGTGGTGATGGGCATGGTCAAGGTGGCCCGCGAAACCGAGACCTTGCTGGTGATTCCCAATGCCGGGGCGGCGGCGGCCACCGGCGCCATGTGCGCGCCCAACATCTTCCGCACCTCCTTCTCCAACTGGCAGCCGGCCTTCCCGATGGGCAAGGTGGCCTATGACAAGGGCTATCGCACGGCCGTCACCATGACCTGGAAATACGGTGCCGGCACCGAATCCGTCGATGCCTTCAAGGAAGCCTTCGAGGCGGCGGGCGGCAAGGTGGTGAAGGAAATCCTGGTGCCCTTCCCGGATGTCGAATTCCAGGCCAATCTTGCCGACATCGCCAACACCAAGGCGGATGTCGTCTATGTGTTCTTCGCCGGCGGCGGCGCCGTCAAATTCGTCAAGGACTATGCGTCGGCCGGATTGCGCAAGACCATTCCGCTGGTCGGCGCCGGCTTCCTGACCGAAGGCACGCTGGCGGCCCAGGGCGAGGCGGCCGAGGGCCTGCTGACCACGCTGCATTATGCCGACGGCCTGGATCTGCCGGCCAACCGGAAATTCCGCGCCGAATACAAGAAGGCCTATGGCAAGGAGGCCGATCTGTACGGCGTCCAGGCCTATGACGCCGGCATGCTGCTGGTCACCGGCTTCGGCGCGGTGAAGGGCGATACCGCCGCCAAGGCCGATCTGTACAGCGCCATGGGCCGCACCGTGCTGGACAGCCCGCGCGGGGCGATTTCCTTCTCGGCGGCCCATAACCCGGTGCAGGACATTTATCTGCGCGAGGTCAGGAAGGGCGAGAACGTGGTGGTCGGCATCGCCGGCAAGGCGGTGACCGATCCCGCCCGCGGCTGCAAGATGGGGGCGTAAAGCGTTCGTGTCTCATTGCTTAGCCCTATCCCGCAGCAGAAACCGTTGCAGCTTGCCGGTCGGGGTTTTCGGCAGGCTGTCGACGAATTCGATGGCCCGCGGGTATTTGTAGGGGGCGATGGTCGCTTTCACATGGTTCTGCAGCATCGCCACCTGCTCGGCGCCGGGGGAGATGCCCTCCCTGGTCACCACATAGGCCTTGACGATCTGGCCGCGCTCGTCGTCGGGCGCGGCCACCACGGCGCATTCGGCGACCATGGGGTGGGCCAGCAGGGCGCTTTCCACCTCGGGTCCTGAAATGTTGTAGCCGGCCGAGATGATCATGTCGTCGCCGCGCGCCACATACCAGAAATAGCCGTCCTCGTCCTGGCGGTAGATGTCGCCGGTGATGTTCCAGCCGTTTTTGACATAGGTCTGCTGGCGCTGGGGGTCGTCCATGTAGCGGCAGCCTGTCGGCCCTTTGACCGCCAGCCAGCCCTCGGCGCCGGGCGGCAGCGGATGGCCGTCGCCATCGAGGATGGTGGCCAGGTAGCCGGGGACCGCCCGGCCGGTGGAGCCCGGACGGATGGCATCGCCGGCGGCGGAGATGAAGACGTGCAGCATTTCCGTCGAACCGATGCCGTCGATGATGCGGATGCCGGTGGCGTCGTGCCAGGCCTGCCAGGTCGGTGCAGGCAGATGTTCGCCGGCCGAAACGCAAAGGCGGAGGGACGACAGGTCGTAATCCTTGGTCAGCGGGATCATCGCCCGGTAGCCGGTGGGGGCCGTCCACAGGCCGGTGACGCGGTAGCGCTGGATGGTTTCCAGAAGGGTGGTCGGTCCGAAGGTCTCGACCATCACCGTGGCGGCGCCGAACCGCCAGGGGAACAGCGCCAGCGCGCCGAGGCCGAAGGTGAAGGCCAGCGGCGGCGTGCCGACGAACAGGTCGTCGGGGCGCACGCCCACCGTATGGCGGGCGAAGCTGTCGCAGATGGCCAGGCAGTCGCGGTGGAAATGCACGGTCGCCTTGGGCAGGCCGGTGGTCCCCGAGGTGAAGGCGATCAGCACCGGGTCGTCGGCGGCGCTGTCCCAGGCGGCGAAGGCGCCGCCGTGGCGGGCCATGGCGCGGTCGAGGGAGGCGTCGCCGTCGCCCAGCGGCGTGAAGGTCAGCAGTTTCAGCCCGCCCGCCCGTTCGACCTCGTCGGCGAGGCCGTGCTGGCACAGGCAATGGGAAATCCGCGCGCGGTCGGTGATGGTGGCGATTTCCTTGGCCCGCAGCAGCGGCATGGTGGCCACCACCACCGCGCCCATTTTCGCCACCGCCAGCCAGCAGGCGGCCATCATCGGGGTGTTGGTGCCGCGCAGCAGCACGCGATTACCCGGCCGTATGCCGAGATCCGTCGCCAGCGTGCGGGCGATGCGGTCGACCCGGTCCTTCAGCCCGCCATAGGTCCAGCGCGCCTCGCCGAACAGCAGGGCAGGGGCGTAAGGCGTCGTCTCAGCCCAGCGATCGAGGAATTCGCTGGTGCAGTTGAGCCGGGCCGGATAATTCAATTCGGCGAGGCCGATGAATTCCGGCCACAATTCGGGCGGCGGCAACAGGTCGCGGACGAAGGAATCATAGGCGGGCATGGACGTCCTCATGGCGGGGCGGGGTTTTATTTTAAGCGTATGATTTTAGTCAGCGATTGACAACTGGTCGGCGAGGCCGGCCAGCCGTTCTCATTTTAGCGTCGGCGCTGGCTTTCATCGATCGGCTGAGAGGTTTTATCAATTCGCTCGCCCCGGAATGCCTCCTCTCCCGGGCCGACGGGAAAGTACATTTTTCAACACCAAGGCCACCAAGAACACCAAGGCGACGGTGCCGATGGGAAGAGCCGCTCCCACATCCTGCGGCGCCTTGGTGGACTTGGTGAAGCCCGCCAGCGGCGGGCGCTTGGTGGTTATCCTCTCGGGGTCACCTAGAAAGTGCATTCCTTGTACGCTAAGGTCGCACGCAACGAGATCGGAAGCTTTCTGAATAAAAAATCACGCGAGTGACCCAGCATTCCTGACGCGCATGATCGTCTGCCGGCTGGTTTTGAATTCCCTCGCCAGCGCTGCCACACTGGCTTCATGCTCAAGCGATAATTTTTACGAGAGGTGAATAAGCCACAAGCTGTGCGTCGGCGGTCAGTAGGCACATGGGTTCGGCGACAGCCTGCGCAATCAGCATGCGGTCGAAAGGATCCCGGTGCAGGAGCGGCAAGCCAGCCAGGGCTTCGACATGCGCCCCGAGGATGGGCAATTCCAGGAACCCGCTGTCCTGAGCCGACAGCCGCAGCGCGGCAACGTCAGCATCCAGTTTGCCAATTGCAGCCTTGATCGAGATTTCCCACCATGACGCGATACTGGCGAAGACCTGCGTGTCGACTGACAGGATCATTTCGCGGGCAGGGGCGATCCGGGCAGAGCCAGCCAGGGTCCATAGGAGAACATGGGTATCAAGAAGCAGCCTCATTTCTCGAACCCAGCGAGAACATCTTCCGGCAATGGCGCGTCGAAATCCTCGGGCACGGTCAACTTCCCGGCCAGGATTCCGATGATTTTCGCCGGGCGGACGGCGGACGGCGGCACCAGGGCCGCTTCTGCCTGGCCGTAGGCGCCGATCATAATCGTCTCGCCGGCGGCGGCCCGCTTGACCAACTGGGACAGCGACCCTTTCGCCTGATGCATCGATACAACTTCCATGATATGCCTCCGGCTTCTCCAAGTTCCATCAGCTTAGTCCGGGTCGGGCCCGATCTCAATTTATTTTCAATCTCCGAGAAAACCATCCATGACAGCGCCATGGAAGCCTGGCCGACGCCGTTGCCGCCGCTGACACAGCTACAAGGTGCCCGTTCTTGCGTTCCGTCCCCGGAGACGGTAAGATGTAAGGAGGTAAGAGAGTAAGAGGTAATAAGCCGTGTCAAATGCCACGCAAGAAGCGACTGTAACCAGCAAGGGTCAAGTGACCATTCCGATTGAGATGCGTCGGGCGCTCGGGATCGCGGACGGAGGTCCGGTTCTGTTTACGCTTGGCGACGGGGTCTTAACGCTGCGATCGACGCGCAAGCCCTCCCTTGGCGAATTGTTAGCCGGATTTGATCCCGCCAAGCACCGTCATACGCCGGAAGAGCGGGTGTGGGATGACGCGCCCCGGGGCAAGGAATCTCTGTGAGTTACGATCCTGAGGCCGGCGATGCCGTGTGGCTGGACTTCACGCCGCATGCCGGCCACGAAACGGCGGGTCGCCACCCGGCGATTGTTTTGACTCCGCGCGCCTATCAGGTCGCCACCGGTCTCGCCCTGGTCGTGCCGGTGACGACGAAAGCCAAGGGAGGCAGCTTTGAAGTGCCGATCCGCGGTGCCAAGCGTCTCAAGGGTGTGGCTCTCGCGAATGAATTACGGACAATCGACTTTGCCGCGCGACAGGCGGAAAAGTTCGATGACTGCCCTATCGAGGTGTTGGCGAAAATTCGCGATATCGGCGAAGCGCTGCTTCGTTCCATCGATAAATGACAGTGATCTGAAGGGGTCACCGGACATCGCAAACCGCCGTTTATTATTTTAATCGGCGAGGCCGGCAGGGCAACGGGGGGAAGGGTCTGATGTTATCTTACGACCAATATGGCTATGCCGCCGTTGCCGCGCTGGGAACCCTGATCGCCGTCCTGGCGGTGCATTGGCTGATGGGGCGCTCGCCGTTCAGCGCCTGGACGCGCTCGCTGAGCGGTGTGGTGGCGCCGTTCATCAATGTCATCGGCGTGCTGTTCGCCCTGACGCTGGCCTTTCTGGCCAATGACACCTGGACCGCCCATGACCGGGCGATGGGCGCCGTCCTGCAGGAAGCCGACGCCATCCACAGCCTGCAGGTGCTGTCGGAGATGCAGGCGCCGGCGGACCGCGAGCGGCTGCAGGCGGCGATCGCCGATTACGCCGCTGCCGTGGTCGCCGAATGGCCGCTGCTGGCCCGGCGGTCTACCGATCCGGCGGTCGGCCGCAGTGGCGACCGCCTGCTGTCCCTGGCGGCCGGGTTGGCCGGCGGGGCGACACAGCAGGTGATGCTGCAACAGGTGACGGCGCTCAAAGCCAGTCGCGACCTGCGCATCGGCCTCAGCCAGACCCATGTCAATCCGCTGAAATGGCTGGGCATGGCGTTTCTCGGCCTGCTGACGCTGGTTTCGGTGGCCGTGGTCCATGCCGATCATCCCAGGGCGGCACTGGTCGGCACCGTGCTGTTCGCCCTGGCGGCGGCGCCGACCTCGGTCATCGTGCTGGTCCACGGCAACCCGTTCCAGCCGCCCTCGGCGGTGTCGCCGGCCGCCATCGCCGAAGGGCTCAGGCCTCAATAGTCGTCCGGCAGGCCCTTGCGCAGGCGGCCGAAGGCATAGCCCTGCTGGTAGGAGGCGGTGATGACGATGCGGGCCTTGATCACCCAGCCGGCGCCGACGGTCAGCAGTCCGGCCAGGGGCAGCAGGAGGCCGGCGGTCGGCGGCAGCGCCTGGGCGGCGATAAGCAGCAGTAGCGGCGCCAGATGCCCGGCCACCAGCACCGGCGGACTGATGCGCTTGAGCTCGGTTCTCGCCTGCAGCGGCGCCTTCTGGGCATCGATGCGGCCGCGATAATGCATCCAGGCGAAGCTGCGCAGCAGGATCAGCAGCATGGCCAGATAGGGCAGCCAGCCGGCGGGTGCCGGCGGCAGCAGGACCCCGGCCAGCAACAGCAGGCCCGAGCCTTCCGCCAGTGCGGTCACCACCATGAAGGGAATCACCGCCGGTTCGCGCCAGGTGACGATGCCTTTGGCGCCCTGCAGCATCCTTGCCTGGCAATAGGCGTAGCTTAAGCCGGCGACGGCGGCCGCCTGCACCAGGCCGGGCACGCCGGCCAGCAGACCCAGCAGGGCCAGGGGAAACAGCACGCCGGCGACGATAGCCTCGCGGGTCATCCAGGAGGTTTCGCCGTGGAAGAACACGTTGAGGGCCCGCCAGGGACGGCCCAGCTCAAGCCAGACCAGGCCCAGCCCGGCGCCGATCAGCGCCAGCGCCGCCAGGGTGACGGCGATCGGTGGCGGCGCCGGAAAACTGGCGGCGGCAGCGATGGCCAGCAGGCAGCCGCCGGCGGCGCCGAAGACGAAATTGCCGGCGGCGCGCCAGTCCCAATTGCTCTGCAGGCGGGTGGCGATATGTTTCATTCGTCGCTCCATAGGTAGAAGAATCCCGGTTTGGTGCCGAGTTCCTCATGCATGCGGAACCAGTTGTTGTCCTTCAGCAGCTTGACGACATTGCTCTTCGGGTCCTCGATATCGCCGAACTGCAGGGCATTGGTGATGCAGGAATTGACACAGGCCGGGGTGGCGTCGGGATCGACCCCGGGAACCAGTCCGCGGGCCTTGCCGTCGTCGATGCGGTCGGAGCAGAAGGTGCATTTCTGCGCCACCCCCAGGCGTTTGCCGTCGAAGGCTTTTTCCTCGGTGGCGATGGGGTCCTTGCCATAGGCGAACTCGGCATGGTTGATCTTGTAACGGGCCTGATAGGGGCAGGCGACGGCGCAATAGGCGCAGCCGATGCAGATGTCGTAGTCGATGGTGACGATGCCGTCCTCGCGCTTGCCGGTGGCGGTGCTGGGACAGACGTCCATGCAGGGCGGGTCGGCGCAATGCTGGCAGCCGACCGGCATGAAGGTGCGGGTGACGTTGGGGTAGTCGCCCAGTTCGATGTCGATCACCTTGCGCCATTGCACCCCCGGCAGGGTGGCGTTGGTATGGCGGCAGGCGGCGGTGCAGGTCTGGCAGCCGATGCAGCGGCGCAGGTCGGCGACCATGACATAACGGGTCATAATCCTATCTCCCCAGCCGGCGGATCTTGACCTTGGCGGCATCCACCGACGAACCGGTGCCGTCGATGAAGTCCATATGCATCGGCACCAGGCTGTTCAGGCTGGGCGTCTTCAGGTCCTTGGCATAGGGCGTCTTCCAATGGCCGAACTGGCCGGTCATGACGATGACGTCGGGGCGGACGCCCTGGCGCAGAATGACCTTGCCGGTGGTGGTGCCGACCGCCGAGGTGACCTCGATGCGGTCGCCGTCCTCGATGCCCAGGTCACGGGCGCGGTTGGCGTTCATCTGGATGCCGCCATGGCCGATGACGTTGTCGGCGACCTCGCGCATCAGCTGGATGGTGACATTGCCGCCCCAGGCATATTGCATGCTGCGCGAAGTCAGCAGCCAGAACGGATAGTCGTCGGCCTTGACCTGATAGTTCTTCTCCAGCGCCGTGTCCCACAGCAGGTTGAGATCCTTCCAATGGGGCATCGGTTCGTAATCGGTGAGCTGCTTGTCCCACCAGGAGATGTTGTTCTCATGCAGGCGGTTGGCCAATTGCTCGCCGATGCGGTGCAGGCGTTCCTGGTAGGGCAGCTCGAAACGCAGGTTCTGGTCCTCCATGCGCGGCAGCAGATACCAGCTCAGCTTGGGGAACGGCTTGACCCGGAAGCCGTTGCGCTTGAACCAGTCGAGTCCGTCGCTGGCCTTGCCGCCGGTGACCTCGAAACTGGCGGCGCGGCAGACCGCGTCCCAGATCTCGTCCGGGCTGTGCTGCTTGGCGACATCCAGCGAGAAATCATAGCCGTCGGTTTTCAGCGGAATTCCGCAGACGCCGACATTGACCATGCTGTTGAAGGCGTCCAGCAGGCCGATCCGTTTGGCCAGTTCGGCGGCGATCCAGGTGAAATCCCTGGCCTCGCCCTGGGGCTCGACCACCGGCTGGCGCAACACCCAGCCTTCGGTTTCCCAGAACTGCTCGAAATAATGGGTGCCGCCCAGGCGGATCAGCTGGGTGCCTTCCAGATCGGTGCAGTCGGGCAGCAGGATGTCGGCGAAATGGGCGGTTTCGTCCATGGTGTAGACGAAGGACAGCTGGAACGGAAACTCGGCGATGGAGTCCATCAGCCGGTTGGTCTCGGAATGCGAGATCAGCGGATTGCAGCGATAGACGATCCACACCTCCGGCGGTTTCGGCTTGACCCAGCTTTCCGCCGCCCGGCCCTGCATGCGCATCCAGGCGAAGGTGCTGCTGCCCAGCGGCTGGGCGTAGTAGCCGGCGCCGGTATGCGGGATCAGGGTGGTGTGGCCGTGGCGCACCTCCGGCCGCGACTGCCAGTGCTCCTTGTCGGTGGGGCTGAACGGATGCGTCATGAAGCCGTCCTCGCCGGGCACGCAGGAGGCCATGCGATCGAATTCCGGGCCGACGATCAGCGTGGTGGTGCCGATCAGCCCGCCGGGAACCTCCAGCGCCCCCACCAGGGTCTGCAACACGGTGCGCGCCCAGACGCATTCATAGGCGCCCCAGCCGTTGTTGACCGATTTGCCGAGCATGATCGCCACCGGGCGGAACGGCAGGACGCGGCCGCCGATCTCGATGGTCTCACCGATGCAGGCCTCGGCCAGAAAGGTATCGGCGATGCGGCGGATGGCGGCTTCCTGCACATCGCAGATCGCCGCCGCCCATTTCGGCGTGTAGCTTGCCACATGGTCGGTGAGCATCTGGTGGGCCGGCGCCACCGTGATTCCATCATGGGTCCAGGTCTGGCCGTCGGCGCCCTTTTCGATGCCGCCGGCGGTAAACCGACCGTTCAGCGCCGGATCGGCGCCGGGGCTGTCGAAGGGCACCGCCCGACCTTGCCTGAGATCCCACACCAGCGGTTTGCCACTGTCGGCATCGCGCAGATAGTACCCTTCGGGGGCGATCAGATAGGGGGCGGCGGTGCGGGTCTTGAGAAAGACCACGTCCAGTTCGTCGGTCCGGTGCTCATGCAGCAGGACATGCAGCATGGCCATCAGGAAGGCGGGGTCGGTTTTCGGGCGGATCGGCACCCAGTCATCGGCGCCGGCCCCGGTCACCGACAGATGCGGCTCGATCTGCACCTTGCGCAGGCCGCGGACCCGGGCATCGGCCTGGCGCCGGGCTGAGGGCACGCCGCCCGAGGCGTCGATGTTGTTGCCGAAGGAGACCACGTAATTGCAATAGGGGGTGTCGGGACAGACGGTGAAGGCGCGATGCCACAATTCGCCGAAGGAATGCTCGGCGTGATAGCATTTGACGGTGCCGCCCGCGCCCAGGCTGAGGTCGACCGGACCGCCCCAGGCGGCGAACAGTGCCGGAAAGGCCCCCATGTAGAACAGCGGCGTGCCGGCCCCGCCGGTGGTGAAGGCCAGTTTGGGATTGCCGTTCTCGTCCAGCAGTTCCGGCCGGCAGGCGGCCAGTTTGGCGGCCACCGTGTCCAGCGCCTCCTCCCAGCTGATCCTGACCCAGCCGGGGTCCTCGTTGCGGCCCTTCTTCGGGTTGGTCCGCTTCATCGGCGTCAGGATACGGTTGGGGTTGTACTGCTTCTGGATCAGGCCATAGGGCTTGACACAGACCTTGCCGTCGGCCGGATGCAGCCCGTGCACGGCGAAATTCGGCTCGACCTTGGTGGCGACCCCGTCAACCACCTCGACGGTCAGCAGGTCGGGGCCATTGACGCATTGATAACAATACGTTGCCACCTTTTTGCGATCACCTTGCGGGTGCCCGTCCATTCGCGTCCTCCCGTCGGTCAAGCCCTGTCATTGGAGTGTCAGGCAAAATAGGTTGAATATTCAAACAATTTTTTGCAAGTGATTATTAATTTCGTCGTAGACGGCGGTTTCAAAGCCCAGATAGGCGGTGATCGCGGCGGGGTCGGCGAAGGGAAACAACTGGGTTGCCCAGAAGCCGCCGATGCCGTTGCGGCGATCGATCCAATAGAAAAGATTGGCCAATCCTGCCCAGCCGACGGATCCGGCCGGCCGGCCGGTGGGCGCCTGGTCGTCGTTGACCATGAACGGCAGCGACCACGACTTGGCGATCCCCGGGAACATCTCCACGTCATGGGAATAAGCGGGGACGGCGCTGGCGATAGGATGGATCTTCCGCCCCTGCAGGCCGTCCTTGACCGCCATCTCGACGGTTGCCGGGGTCAGCACGCGGCCATGGGGACCGTCGCCGTCGTTCAGCCACATGCGGATGAAGGCGAGATAATCGCCGGCGGTGCCGTACAGCCCGTGGCCGCCCATATGCATTTCCGGCAGTACAGCGGGGTCGGGATCGGGATAAGCCGTCAATCCGCCGTCGGCGGCACGCTGGTGCAGGCTGGCCAGGCGGCCCCGCATGTCGGGGGTCAGGCCGAAGCCGGTATCGCTCATGCCCAGGCGGTCGAAGATACCGCTCTTCATCGCCTCGCCCAGCGAGGTGCCGCGCAAGGTCTCGACGATGCGTCCGCACCAGTCGAGGCCGATGCCGTAGTTCCAGTCCTCGCCGGGATCGAACAGCAGCGGCGTCTGCAGGGCCGCCCGTCGGCCGCTGATGACGCTGGGTGCGCCGGTCGCCGTCTGAACTTTCAACAGGCCATGGTTGAAGAATTCGTAGCCGAAGCCGGAGCTGTGCAGCAGCAGCATGCGGGTGGTGATATCGCGCTTGGGGGCCCGCAGCTGCGGCTGGCCGCTGTCGTCGAAGCCGTCGAGGACCTGGATGGCGGCGATGTCCGGCAGAATTGCCCGCACCGGCCGGTCGAGATCCAGCAGGCCGTCCTCCACCAGTTGCAGGACCGCGGTGGCGGTGACCGCCTTGCTGCAGGAAAACAGGGCCAACACCGTATCGGCGGTCATTGCCTCGGCCTTCTCCACCGAGCGACGGCCGACGGCGCCGGAATACAGTGTCCGGCCGCGGTCGGTGAGCATCGCCACCACCCCCGGCAATGACGGTGCGGCCTCGACCGCCGACGACAGGATGCCGTCAATGGATCTCCAGGACATATTTTCTCCCCAAGAGTTGGATACATGATGTTCGGGGTGAACATTTCCAGATGCTGATCCAGCCGGTTGGCGATGTCTGCAAAAAAACCGCCGGCTGCGACCCCGTCGCCTGGGGCGCGGTTGACTCGCCGCGTGAAATTTCTGACAGTGTGGGCGATTTTCCCGTCCACAACCGGCCTCTGATGACCGACATTGTCGCCGCCTTTCACCTTGCCGTTTCGCTGATCCTGCATATGGACCGGTCGCTGCTGGACATCATCGGACTGTCGCTGGCCATCAGCCTGACGGCGGTGGCCGCCGCCGCCGTCCTCGGCCTGCCTTTGGGGGCGGCGGTGGCGCTGGGCGCGTTTCCCGGGCGGCAGTCGGTGGTACTGCTGCTCAACAGCGCCATGGGGCTGCCGCCGGTGGTGGTCGGCCTGCTGCTGTATCTGGTGCTGTCGCGCTCCGGCCCGCTGGGGTCGCTGGGGCTGCTGTTCACGCCGACGGCGATGGTCGTCGCCCAGACCGTGCTGGTGTTGCCGATCATCGCCGCGCTGACCCGCCAGGTGGTCGAGACCCTGTGGGAGGAATACGCCGAGCAACTGCGCTCGCTGGGCTGCAGCCGGCGCCGGGCGGTACCGACCTTGCTGTGGGACGCCCGCTACAGCCTGGCCACGGTGATCCTGGCCGGCTTCGGGCGGGCCAGTGCCGAAGTCGGCGCGGTGATCATCGTCGGCGGCAATATCGGCGGCTTCACCCGCACCATGACCACGGCCATTGTGCTGGAAACCAGCCGCGGTGATCTGCCGCTGGCTCTGGCCTTCGGCATGGTGCTGATCGTGCTGGCGACGGGGGTCAATGCCCTGTCGCTGTTCATTACTCATCTGACAAGGGGAGGTATCGGTTGATGGCTCAAATTCTGCGCCGGCTGGCTGTCCTGGCCGCCATCGTCGCCGCCTGGCCGGCATTGGCCGAGGATAGGGTCATGACCCTGGCCTCGACCACCTCGACGGAACAATCCGGGCTGTTCGGCTATCTGCTGCCGATTTTCAC
>DUZF01000040.1 GCA_013349665.1 Rhodospirillaceae bacterium
TCGAGCGTTCCTCGGGGAAATGGGCGATATAGATATTGCCCGGGTTGCAGGGCCAGGCGACGTCCTTTTCGCCGGGCGCCAGCGGCTTGCCGACCGAATGGACGCAGGGCACGAAATCTTCGCCATGGCCCAGCACTTCCAGCACGTCCTGGCCCATGCGGGTCATCACGCGCATGCTGACGGCGACATAGGGGCTGTCGGTGATCTCGACCCCGATATGGGCGATATGGCTGCCCAGCGGCCCCATGCTGAACGGCACCACATACATGGTCCGCCCCTTCATGCAGCCGTCGAACAGGCGATCCAGGGTGGCCCGCATTTCCCGCGGTTCGACCCAATTATTGGTCGGGCCGGCGTCGCTCTTGCTTTTCGAACAGATGAAGGTGCGGTCCTCGACGCGGGCGACGTCGCTGGGGTCCGAGCGGGAGAGGAAACTGTTGGGACGCTTTTCCGGATTGAGGCGGATCATGGTACCGGAGTCGACCATCATCTGGCACAGGCTGTCGTACTCTTGCTGGGATCCGTCGCATATGTGGATGTTTTCGGGCTTGGTGAGACGTGCCACCTCTTCAACCCAAGCCAGTAATTTGCTGTTCGTGGAAATGCCGCCACGGATACCTGATTTGGACATAACGGACTCCAGTGCCAAAAGAATCGGGGGAACAATAATGGGGGGAACCGATACTCGCTAGGATTTTGTGGTTAATCTATCGATCTGTTCCATAACCTGCGCCGGCGCGGCGAGAGAAGCGGTAAAACACCGCCGCGTGAAACGCCCGCGATGGCGCAGGTCGCAGCCGTCCGGATCGACCGCGACGGCCCGGCCGGCGCCGCCCAGGCGGTCGTTGACGGCGGCCAGCAGATCCTCCTCGGCGGCGGCGAAGGCGGCGGCCACCGGCGCCGGACAGGTCAGACCCTGCTCGATCCAGCGGGCCTTGCCGAAGCCGCCGACCCAATGGGCACGGCCCGGCTCGACCCGGAAAATGGCGAAATCGGCGAAGCCGGCATACAACGCCGCCTTGGGATGCCGGGCCAGGAAGCGACGGCGCAAGCGTTCCCCGGCGTCCCGCCCGATCGACCCCTCCAGCGTCACCCGCGGCCCCTGCTGGGGATTGGACAGGCCGCCGGTGCCGTCGAACAACAGGGCCACCCGGGGATCGCGATCGATGTTGCGGGTGTGATCGGCCAGACGGGACAACAGCAGGATGGGGCCGGCGTCGACATCGAAGGCCACCGTCACCAGGGATACGGTGGGCCGGCCGCCTTCGCCGGCGGTGGCCAGAGCCGCCTTGCGGCAACCGCGCATCAGTTGGCGAACCGCCAGCGCCGCCTCAGCCATCATCACCAGTCCACCCCGTTAAACATCGCCGCCACTATAGAAAGCCGCGCGTTCAACCGTCAACCGCAGCCGGAGAGCCTGAAAACCGCTCCGGTTCCGGCCGGCTTCATGATAAGACTGGCAACCGTCGGAGCCGTGACGGAGAGCCTCCTTGACCCAGACCATCGCCCTGGTCGACGACGACCGCAACATCCTGACCTCGGTCACCATGGCCCTCGAGGCCGAGGGATTCCGCGTCCGCGCCTTCACCGACGGGGCCGAAGCCCTGCGCGTCATCACCGCCCAGCCGGCGGATCTGGTGGTGCTCGACATCAAGATGCCGCGGATGGACGGCATGGAACTGCTGCAGCGCCTGCGCAAGAGTTCGGCGGTGCCGGTGATCTTCCTGACCTCGAAGGACGACGAGGTGGACGAGGTGCTGGGATTGCGCATGGGGGCCGACGACTACATCAAGAAGCCGTTCTCCCAGCGCCTGCTGATCGAGCGCATCCGCGCCCTGCTCAGGCGCGGCGAACTGGCCCGCGAAGGCGACGCCGGCGCCACCCCGGCGGTGGTCCGCGGTGAACTGGTGCTCGACCCGGCGCGCCATGCCTGCACCTGGAAGGGCCGCATGGTGGATCTGACGGTCACCGAGTTCCTGATCCTGAAATCGCTGGCGATCCGTCCCGGCCACGTGAAAAACCGCGATCAGCTGATCGATTCGGCCTATGGCGAACACATCTATGTCGATGACCGCACCATCGACAGCCACATCAAGCGCCTGCGCCGCAAATTCCGCGAGATCGACGACGGTTTCGAGCAGATCGAAACCCTGTACGGCGTCGGCTACCGCTACCGCGACGAGCCTTGACCGACGGCTCCCCCGCCGGCAACCGGCGTCGCCGCCGGCGTCTGTCGCCGCTGACGCTGCGCATCCTGGCGGTCAATGTGGTGGCACCGGTGATCCTGGTGGGCGGCCTGTTCCATCTCGACCGCACCAAGAATGAACTGATCGCCGCCGAACTGGAATCCCTGCACCACCGCGCCGAAATGGTCGCCGCGGCGATCAGCGAGGGTGCCGTCATCGACGGCATCGTGGCGCTGCCGGAACTGGCCCCGGCGGCGGCCCGGCAGATGGTGCGCCGGCTGGCGCCACCGGCCCAGCTGCGGGCCAGGCTGTTCGACGAGCGGGGCGAGCTGGTGGCCGACAGCCGGGCCCTGCTGACCCCCAATCTGCCGGTCCAGGTGGAGGAACTGGCGCCGCCGGCCGCCGGCTGGTTTCCCAACACCGCCCGACGGATCTACGATTTCCTCATGTCGACGCGCCTCGGCGCCGAGAATCTGCCGCAGTATCAGGAACATACGCGACCCAGGGCGGCCGACTTCCCCGAGGTGACCACCGCCCTCGGCGGCGACCCGTCCTCGGCACTCCGCACCACCCGCAACCATCGCCTTTTGTTGTTCACCGCGGTGCCGGTCCAGCATTACAAGCGGGTCCTCGGGGCGGTGCTGGTGTCAAGCTCGGCCGACGACATCACCCAGCGTCTGTTCGCCGTCCGCCTGACCGTCATCGAGGCTTTCTTTTTTGCGCTGATCATCACCGTTCTGCTGTCGTTCTACCTGGCCGGCACCATCGCCCGGCCCATCCGCCGCCTGGCCATCGCCGCCGACCGGGTCCGCCGCGGCCGCGGCCGCCGTCACACCATCCCCGATCTGTCGGCCCGCCGCGACGAGATCGGCGATCTGTCGGTCACCCTGGCCGCCATGACCGAGGCCCTGTGGCGGCGCATGGACGCCATCGAGGCCTTCGCCGCCGACGTCTCCCACGAACTCAAGAACCCGCTGACCTCGCTGCGCTCGGCGGTGGAGACGGTCAGCCGCATCAACAACGCCGACCACCAGCGCAAGCTGCTGGCCATCATCGCCGACGACGTCACCCGTCTTGACCGCCTGATCAGCGACATTTCCGACGCCTCGCGCCTGGACGCCGAGCTGTCCCGCGCCGAGGCGCGGCCGCTGGCCATGCGGCCGATGATCGAAGCGATGGTCGAGGTCTATCGCGACAGCGGCGCGGCGGCCAATGTCGCCTTCGCCATCGACGCCGACGCCCTCGACCCGCTGGAGGTGTCGGGCATGGAGAGCCGTCTCGGCCAGGTGCTGCGCAATCTGTTGACCAACGCCCTGTCGTTCAGCCCGCCGGACGGCACCATCACCCTGGTCGCCCGGCGCCGCGACGGCCTGGTGGTGATCGATGTCGAGGACCAGGGCCCGGGCATCCCTGACAACAAGCTGGACGCCATCTTCGAGCGCTTCTACTCGGAACGGCCCAGCGGCGAGAAGTTCGGCACCCATTCCGGCCTCGGCCTGTCGATTTCCCGGCAGATCGCCGAAACCCATGGCGGCACGTTGTCGGCCGCCAACCGCCTCGCCGACGACGGTGCGGTCATCGGCGCCCGCTTTACTCTTTGCCTGCCGGCAGCGCCACAGTTGACAGGACCGCCGCCTGGCATCACCTTTGGCCGATGATGCGGGTCCATGGCACCTGCGTGGCAATAGCCGGACGCGGGGTGTTGCTGCGAGCCCCCTCGGGGGCCGGAAAGTCCGATCTGGCGTTGCGCCTGATCGATGCCGGTGCTCGACTGGTGGCCGACGACCAGGTGGAGCTTGCCCTCGACAGCGGCAGGCTGACCGCCCGTCCTCCGGCGACCATTGCCGGGCTCCTGGAAGTCCGCGGCCTGGGCATCGTCACCTTGGACTATCAATCGCCGGTCCCCCTGGCGCTGGTGGTCGACCTGCGGCCCGCCGAGGCGATCGAGCGCCTGCCCGAGGAACAGACGGTTGACCTGCTCGACCGCCCGGTGCGCTGTATCGCCGTCGATCCCCGGCAAGCCTCGGCGACCGCCAAGATCCGTCTGGCCATCCGCCTGCTGCCCGGCATGACGGGAAACCCGCCATGACCGCCGCCGAGCCCCCGACCGCGAGCAAGGTGGTGGTGGTCACCGGGCTGTCGGGCGCCGGCAAGACGGTGGCGTTGAAGGCCCTGGAAGATCTCGGCTACGAGACGGTGGACAATCTGCCGTTGTCGCTGCTGGGATCGCTGGTCCGCCCCGGCGAGGTGACGCGCCCGCTGGCCATCGGCATCGACATCCGCACCCGCGATTTCGGCGCCACCTCGATGCTGGCTGAAATGGACCGCCTGATGCATGAGCGCCGCCTGGAGCTGCGGCTGCTGTTCATCGACTGCGACGACGAGGTGCTGTGCCGCCGCTACACCGAGACCAGGCACCGCCATCCGCTGGCCGCCGACCGGCCGCTGATCGACGGCATCCGTCACGAACGGCGGCTGGTCTCGCCGCTCAAGGATCGCGCCTTCGTCACCGTCGACACCTCGACCTTGCCGCCCGGCCATCTGAAAAACCTGCTGCGCCTGCATTTTGCCACCGAAATCCAGCGCCCGCTGCTGCTGTTCGTCACCTCTTTTTCCTATCGCCAAGGTCTGCCGCGTGAAGCTGATCTGGTTTTTGACTCGCGTTTCCTCGACAATCCGCATTATGTCGATACGTTGCGGCCGCTCACCGGCCGCGACCCGCGGGTGGTTGCCCATGTCGAGGGCGATCCGGGGTTCGCACAGTTCTTTGCGTCACTGACGGACCTTATCGGGCCGTTGCTGCCGCGTTTCACCGCCGAAGGCAAAAGTTATCTAACCATTGCCATCGGTTGCACGGGAGGACGTCACCGGTCCGTGGTGATCGCCGAAAAGCTGGCGGAATGGCTCCGCCAGAAGGGTCACTCGGTGGCCTTGCGGCATCGCGAACTGGAGGAGGGGGACGTCAATTGAAGGTCGAACGATGATCGGAATGGTCCTGGTTACCCACGGTCGGCTGGCCGACGAACTGGTCAACGCCCTGGAACATGTGGTGGGTCCGCAGCCCAGCGTCGCCACCGTCTGCATCGGTCCGGACGACGACATGGAATTGCGGCGAAGCGAAATCCTGCAATCGACGGCGAAGGTCGACGACGGCTCCGGGGTGGTGGTGCTCACCGACATGTTCGGCGGCACGCCCTCCAACCTTGCCATCTCCATCATGGACCGGGCCAAGGTCGAGGTGATTGCCGGCGTCAATCTGCCGATGCTGATCAAGCTGGCCAGCGTCCGCCATCATGAGTCTCTGGGGGACGCGGTGGCCAGCGCCCAGGAGGCAGGCCGCAAATATATCAACGTCGCCTCGCGCCTGCTCACCCAGGACAGCCGGTAGCATCGGCGCCATGGACGACACCCCGCACTTCATCGCCGCCCGCGTCACCATCGTCAACCGACGCGGCCTGCACGCCCGCGCCGCCGCCAAATTCGTCAAGCTGGCCGGCCAGTTCACCGCCGAAATCGCCGTCATCAACCGCGGCACCGAGGTGTCCGGCCTGTCCATCATGGGACTGATGATGCTGGCCGCCGCCCCCGGCACCACCATCGAGATCCGTTGCCGCGGCGACGACGCCGACGGCGCCCTGGCCGCCCTGGTGGCTCTGGTCGACGGCAAGTTCGACGAAGATTGAGGCTATGGGTTCCGAGCAAGACGCCGCATCGGCGATCACCGGCTCACTGCATCCGCCGGCGGAGGAGAGGGTCTTCCACGGCCTCGGCGTCAGCCCGGGGGTGGCCATCGGTGTCGCCTATCTGCACAATGCCGGCAATGTCAGCGTCCCTGAATACCGCGTGCCCGCCTCGCGCCTCGACGACGAGCGCCGGCGTTTCGCCGAGGCGGTAGCCGGCGCCCAGGGACAGATCGGCAAGCTGCAGGCCCGCGCCCGCGACCTGGCCGGCACCGGCGGCGAGGATCTCGGTTATCTGCTGGATGCCTATCAGCAGATGTTGACCGGCTCGCGCCTGCTGCGCGGCGTCGAACGGCGGATCGCCGAGGAACGTCTCAACGCCGAGGCGGCGGTCCAGCGCGAGATCACGGACATCCTGGCCAGTTTCCTGGCCATGGACGATGCCTATCTGGCGGCTCGCGCCGAGGATATCCGCGAGGTCGGACGGCGCCTGGTGCGCAACCTCACCAAGGTCCCCTACAAGCCGTTTTCCCTGCTGCCGAAGAATGCCGTGGTGCTGGCCGAGGAACTGACGCCGGCCGATACCGCGCTGCTGGATCCCAGGCGGGTCTCCGGTTTCGCCACCCTGCTGGGTGGCGGCGCCAGCCATACCGCCATCATGGCCCGGTCCCTGGGCCTGCCGGCGGTGGTCGGGATGACCGGCATCATGGGCGGAGCGCGCAGCGGCGGGACGGTCATCATCGACGGCGGCAAGGGCCTGGTGATCGCCGATCCGCGTCCGGCCACCCTGGCCGAGTTCCGCCGCCGGCGGGCCGAGATCCTGCGCGGCCGGCGCCGCCTGTCGCTGCTTCGCAAGGTGCCGGCGGTGACCCTCGACGGCGCCGCCATCCACCTGCAGGCCAATCTCGAGCTGCCCGGCGAAATCGATGCCGTGCTGGCCAGCGGCGCCGCCGGAATCGGCCTGCTGCGCAGCGAGTTCCTGTACATGAACCGCGACGACCTGCCGTCCGAGGATGAGCAATACGCCGTCTTCAGCCAGCTGGTGCATCGGCTCGACGGCCTGCCGCTGACCATCCGCACCCTCGATGTCGGCGGCGAGAAGATCGCCCCCGGCCTCGGTCTGGCCACCAGCCCCAATCCCGCCCTGGGTCTCAGGGCCATCCGTCTGGCCCTGAAGCGCCCCGTCATCCTGGAAGCCCAGCTGGCCGCCGTCCTCAGGGCCGGCGCCCATGGACCGGTGCGCATTCTGCTGCCGATGGTCTGCACGGTGGACGAGATGCTGGCGGTGCGGGCCATCCTCGACTCCGTGGTCGCCGACCTGAAGCGCCGCGGGCTGCCGATCGCCACGCCGCTGCCGCCGCTGGGCGCCATGATCGAGGTGCCGGGCGCCGCCCTGGCCGCCGATGCGCTGGCCTGGCATGCCGATTTCTTTGCCATCGGCACCAATGACCTGACCCAATACACCCTGGCCATCGACCGCGCCGACGAAAGCGTCGCCCATCTTTACAATCCGCTGCATCCGGCGGTGCTGCGGCTGGTGCAGTTCGCCACCGAGGCAGCGCTGAGGGCCCGTATCCCGGTCAGCGTCTGCGGCGAAATCGCCGGTGATCCGCGCTTCTCCGCGCTGTTGCTGGGATTGGGCATCCGCGACCTGTCGATGTCGGCGGGCTGCATCCCGATGGTCAAGCAGCGCATCCGCGGCCTCGACCTGGTGGCGGCGACGCGCCGCGTCCGGGTCATCATGGACCAGTCGGACAGCGCCCGCATCGCCCAGCTGCTGGACGATTTCAACGCCGCGGCGGGTTAATATTCCAGACAAAAAGGCCAAGGGGCTCAGGCGTCCCTGCCTGTGGCAAAGCCGAATGATCTTGCAATAGTGCATCATCTGGCATATTTCTGCATAGGTGCAGGATTGCGGTGAAGGCAACATGGCGGCAGCATCAACACGTCCGGCCGTTACCAACGACCAGATCGCCCGCGCTTTGGCGGGAACCTTCCGCGCTTTCGAACTGTGGGGGGTTTCGGCGAAAGAAGGCCGGGCCATTCTCGGCTTTCCGGCAGAGCGCACCTATTACGCCTGGCGGTCCGGCAAGGTCGGCGCCGTGCCCCATGACACTGTGCGCCGGATTGGCTATGTGCTGGGCATTTTCAAGGATCTGCAAATCCTTTATCGGGAGGCGGCCCAGGCGGATGGTTGGCTCAAGCGCCAAAATCGCGCTTTCGGCGGTCAGACGCCATTGCAGCGCATGGCAGCCGGCGATGTCACCGATATGGCCGCGGTGCATGGTTATCTGGACGCGTATAGAGCTGCCTGGTCGTGAAACTGCGCCACGTCGAATGGCCGCGCGCCCACCGCATCATCGCCACCCGGTTCCCGCCCATTCATCTGTTCGAGCGGCTCTCGACCGATCCTGCCGACTGGGAGGCCATTTCCGTCATTGAAGGCCTGGTCAATCCACGACTGCGCCAGGAAATCGGCGATATCTCCCTGGTGCCGCCCGAGGATCGCGTTGGCGGCAACGGTGCCAGTTGTGTCATGGCGCCGTTCACCCATCTCAATCCCAAGGGGTCGCGCTTTTCCGACGGAACCTTTGGTGTTTATTACGCTGGAAAGGATTTCGAGACGGCACTGCGGGAGACCGTCTTCCATTATGAGGAATTCTATGCCGACGCCGACCTGGGCATCAGCCGCATCGAGGACATGCGGGTGCTGGTTGGCGTGATCGGCAACGATTTCCATGACATTCAATCGGTCAGCGAGACGGACATGCGGGCTTTAGGCCAGTCCTTGCGCGATCAGGGCAGCAATGGCGTGGTCTATCCGTCGGTCCGAGATCCTGGCGGCAGTTGCATTGGTGCCTTCAGGCCGAAAGCCGTCGGTATCCCCGTGCAGACAAATCACCTTGCCTATCATTGGAATGGGCACCGCATCACCAGGGTCTTCGATTACCTGGCACAGATCTGGCGTGAATTGTAGGGTGGAGTGCACACCCAACCGCTGGATGATTTCAACGCCGCGGCGGGTTACCAAGTGGCACAGGCGTCTCTGCCTGTGGCACAGACACACGGGCGGGGAGAGCCCGTGCCACCGCTCAATTTTTATCCAATGGGTCGGCCGGGTCACAAGACACGGATGCAACGGATCACAACGGATGAAAACGGATGATTTTTTTTAGCGCTATCGCAGTTAAGTGTGGATTTCAAAATTTTCTTTCAGTGGGGCCGGCGTCCCTGCCGGTCTCCGCCGCAAAGCGGCGGAAACAGTCGGCTTCCGGCTTCGCCGGAACACCGGCGCGGAGGCCGGTGCCACTGTTTTCTTCATGTCCACACTTAACTGCGATAGCGCAATTTTTTTAGCGCCTGCGGCGCATTTTTTTATCCGTGTGCATCCGTTGTGATCCGTTCCATCCGTGTCTGATGGCTCCGCTCTCGCCGGCGTCTAAGGCGGGCGTGAGCCGGGGCCCAACCTGCCGACAACTGCCGCCTGTGCAGTGGATCCCGGGTCTACGCTTCGCTCCGCCCGGGATGACGGTGGAAATTTACCACTTTGGAACCTGAACAGGTTGCCGTTGGCAGAATCCTCTTCCTCTTGCCGCCGGCGGCCTCCGCTGCTATAGGCCAGTCAATCCATTTCCCGGGAGCCGGACATGACCTTCACCGACTACAAAGTCGCCGATATCTCGCTGGCCGATTGGGGCCGCAAGGAAATCCGCATCGCCGAAACCGAAATGCCGGGTCTGATGGCATTGCGCACGGAATTCGGCGGCGCCAAGCCGCTGGCCGGGGCGCGCATCGTCGGCTGCCTGCATATGACCATCCAGACGGCGGTGCTGATCGAAACCCTGACCGCGCTCGGCGCCACCGTGCGGTGGAGTTCATGCAACATCTTCTCGACCCAGGATCAGGCGGCCGCGGCCATCGCCGCCGCCGGCGTGCCGGTATTCGCCTGGAAGGGCGAAAGCGAGGAGGAATTCTGGTGGTGCATCGAGCAGACGCTGCGCGGCCCCGACGGCTGGACCCCCAACATGATCCTCGACGACGGCGGCGACGTCACCCAGATCATGCATGACAAATATCCGGCCATGCTGAAGGACGTGCGCGGCCTGTCGGAGGAAACCACCACCGGCGTCCATCGCCTGAACGAGATGGCCAAGTTGGGCAAGCTGCTGGTGCCGGCGTTCAACGTCAATGATTCGGTCACCAAATCCAAATTCGACAATCTTTACGGCTGCCGCGAATCGCTGGTCGACGGCATCAAGCGCGCCACCGACGTCATGATGGCCGGCAAGGTGGCGGTGGTCTGCGGCTTCGGCGATGTCGGCAAGGGCTCGGCGGCCAGTTTGCGCAGCCAGGGCGCCCGGGTGATGGTGACCGAGATCGATCCGATCTGCGCCCTGCAGGCGGCGATGGAAGGTTATCAGGTCACCGCCCTCGAGGACGCGGCGCCGCTGGGCGACATCTTCGTCACCTGCACCGGCAATATCGACGTCATCACCATCGAGCATATGCGGGTGATGAAGGACCGCGCCATCGTCTGCAATATCGGTCATTTCGATAGCGAAATACAAATCGCGGCGCTCCGAAACTACCGTTGGCACAACGTCAAACCGCAGGTCGACGAGGTCGAGTTCCCCGACGGCAAGCGGCTCATCGTCCTGGCCGAGGGGCGGCTGGTCAATCTCGGCTGCGCCACCGGCCATCCCAGTTTCGTCATGTCGGCCAGCTTCACCAATCAGGTGCTGGCGCAGATCGAGTTGTGGACCAACCACCAGAAATACGAGCGGCAGGTTTATGTTCTGCCGAAACATCTCGACGAAAAGGTGGCACGCCTGCATCTCGACAAGATAGGGGCCAGGCTGACCCAGTTGACGGCCAAACAAGCCGAATATATCGGGGTTTCCACCAGCGGCCCGTTCAAGCCCGACACCTACCGGTACTGATCCTTGTCTTTTGTCCGGTGAGCGGGCAGGGTAACCCTGCCCGCTCACCGGGAGAATTCATGAGGCGGTACGCAACTCTTTTGCCGATCTTGCTGGCGCTACCGGCGGCGGCCATGGCCCAAAGCGCCGCCGCGACGCTTGAGGACACGGTGGTCGCCGGCGTCGCCGCGGCCATGTTCGTCGGGCTGGTTTTCCTGCCCATCCTCCTCTGGCAGCGCCGCCAGTTGCATCAGGCGGTGGACGAGGCATTGCGCCAGGACATCGAGCGGGCCCGCCTGGAAGAGATCCTGGCCGCCGCCCCCGACGGATTCTTCCGCTGGGACCTGGAACCGGGCGGCGCCGTCGTCGCCGAGCAATGTTCCCGCCGTCTGGCGGTCCTGCTGGATCTCTATGGCGGCACCAATGCCAGCTTCGGCGATGTGCTCGACAGCTTTCCCCCCGCCCAGGCCGCCGTCCTCGATGTGGCGGTGATGGCCCTGCACCGCCACGGCACCGGCTTCGAACTCGAGCTGGCGCTGGGCGAGGCGGGCCGCCGCATCATGGTGGTCGGCATCCGCGCCGGCACCGCGGAAGGAGTCGGCCTGGCCGATGTCCTGTGGATGCGCGACGTCACCGAAGGCGCGGCGGCGGTGGAAAGCCTGTCCCATCAGCGGCGCGACCTCGGCACCGAGCGCGACCGCCTGCTGGCTTTGCTGGACGCCGTGCCGCTGCCGGTCTGGCTGCGCGACGGCGATCTGGCGCTGATCTACTGCAATCAGGCCTATGCCCTGGCGGTGAATGCCGCCTCGCCGGCGGCGGCAGTGGAGGCCGGCACCGAACTGGTGCCCGCCGCCGCCGTCCGCGAAGCCCGCGCTTTGGCCGCGCGGGCCCGCGCCTCCGGCCTGCCGCGCAGCGAATCCTTCCATCTGGTGATGGGCGGCGCCCGTCATCTGGTGGATCTGCTGGAGGCGCCGTTCCACACCGGCGGCGAGGAAGGCCTGCTGACCGTCGGCCTGGCGGTCGACCGCACTTCGCAGGAGGAGTTGCAGGCCCAGGTCGCCCGCCATGTCGCCGCCCATGCCGAGGTGCTGGAAAATCTCGGCACCGCCATCGCCATCTTTTCCACCGATTCCCGGCTCAGTTTCTTCAACACCGCCTTTTCCATGCTGTGGCGGTTGGACAGCGACTGGCTGTCCACCGGGCCGAATTACGCCAATATCCTCGATTCGCTGCGCGATCACCGGCGACTGCCCGAGGTCGCCGATTACCGCGCCTACAAGGACGAGGAACTGCGGCGCTTCACCTCGCTGCTGGAGGCGCGGGAGGACCTGCTGCATCTGCCCGACGAACGGACGCTGCGCCGGGTGATCTCGGCGCATCCGTTCGGCGGCCTGCTGTTCACCTATGAGGACGTCACCGACGCCCTGGCCATGGAGCGTTCGCACAAGACCTCGCTGGCGGTGCATCGCGAGACCCTGGACAACCTGCATGAGGGGGTGGCGGTGTTCTCCTCCGACGGCCGCCTCAGGCTGTCCAACCCGGCCTATGGGCGGATCTGGAACCTCACCGCCGGCGAATTGGCCAATGAGCCGCATATCAGCGAACTGATCGAACGCCACCACGCCTTCTTCCCGGTCGCCGGCGACTGGCCGATGGTGCGCGACGGCATGCTGGCGCTGTTTTCCGAGCGCATCGCCCGCCATGGCCGGATCGAGCGCTCGGACGGCTCGATCCTCGATTACGCCTCGGTGCCGCTGCCCGACGGCGCGGTGCTGACCACCTGGCTGGACGTCACCGATTCGGCCCGCGTGGAGCGGGCGTTACGGGAGCGTAACGATGCCCTCGCCGCCGCCGACCGCCTGAAGAGCGCCTTCATCGCCAATGTCAGTGCCGAGGTGCGGACGCCGATGACCACCATTCTCGGATTCTCCGAAATCCTCACCCATGAATATTTTGGCAAGCTCAACAAACGCCAGCAGGACTATGCCCGGGGCATCACCGATGCCGGCCAGCATCTGCTGCAGGTGCTGTCCGACATCCTTGATCTGGCGACCATCGAAGCCGGGCAGATGACGCTCAGCCTCAACACCGTCGACATCCACGGCATGCTGACGGCGGTGCTGCGGCTGACCCGCGAGCGCCTGCGCGAAAAGCGCCTGCAGCTGAATTTCGACTGTCCGCTGGAGATCGGTTGGATGGTGGTGGACGAACGACGTATCCGCCAGGTGCTGTTCAACCTGCTATCCAATGCGGTCAAGTTCACCCCCTCGCAGGGCCAGGTGACCCTGGCCGCCCAGCGCGGCGCCGACGGCGACGAGGTGCTGTTCACCGTCGCCGACACCGGCCGCGGCATCGCCCCCGAGGAGCAGGACCGGGTGTTCGGCAGTTTCGTCCGCGGCGCCATCCCGCGGGGCGGCGACGACATCGCGCAGAGCGGCGCCGGCCTGGGGCTGTCGCTGGTCAAGAGCTTCGTCGAACTGCATGGCGGGCATGTCGAGGTGATCTCGGTGCTGGGCGAGGGCACCACCGTCATCGTGCATCTGCCGGCCGGCGGAAATGGATAGGTCTCCATGTCTCGTCACCGATTTTCCCGGCTGTGCCAAATTCGGAGCACATAGATGGTTGATCCCTGAATTTCGTAGCGTATCTCATAATGACCCACAAGGAGCCGCCGGACTTCGCGCGGTTCGAACTCGAACAGACGTTCGCCGATGCGCGGGTTGGTCAACAAGATGGTCGGTGCCTTCGCCAGCATCTGTGTGGCACGCGCGGCGGCCGTCCGGTTGACGGGGACCAGGAACTCATACAGTCGCACAAGATCCGAATGTGCCTTTCCAGTCCATTTCAGATCCATCAGCGAGACGCCGGCCCCGATCCGTCTGCGGTGAGGCTCTCCGCCCAAGCCTGTACGGCCTGGTGATCGATCACCTGGCCTGCATCCACCTCCGCCATGGCCTCGCAGGTCAGGCGGTGACGTTCTTCCTCCTGGTCGATCCAGGCGGACAGTGCCTGTTTCATGATCCAACCGCGGGAACGATCAAGGCGCGAGGCCATCTGATCGATCTTTTCTGCCATCAGCAGGGGAACATGGGCGGTGAGCACTCTGGTTTCGGCCTGTGCCATGAAAATCTCTATCTGCCTGGGGTATGATTGCTTCCTAATCATATTTATTAATAATGATTGATTCAAGGTCCCTCATGGGTTGGCTCAGGCGTCCGTGCCGTGAAAAAGTCCTCCAAAGCCCCGGCGACCTGGTCGATCACCGCCTCCCAATCGCCTTCGCGAGGCTGGCGGAACAGTCTCAGTGACGGATACCAGGGCGTGGTTTCGCCGGTCAGGCCCCAGCGCCAGTCGGCGACATGGGACAGCATCACCCAGGCCGGGCGGCCCAAGGCGCCGGCCAGATGGACGACGGCGGTATCGACCGAGACCAGCAGATCGAGAGCCGACAGCGCCGCCGCGGTATCGGCGAAATCAGTGAGTTCCGGCGCCAGATCCACCAGCGGCGGACCGCCGGCGATGTCGCCGGCGCGCGGCCCGACCTGCAGGCTGTACCAGGTTATCCCCGGCAGGCCGAGGAGCCGTTGCGCCAGGGGGAACGGCAGCGAACGCTGGCGGTCCCGCGGATGCTGGGGATTGCCCGCCCAGACCAGGCCGACCCGCACCCCTCCGTCGCCCGGCAACCGCCCGGCCCAGCGCGCCACCGCCGCCGGATCCGCCGACAGATAGGCCCTCGCCGGCACGCTGTCCGGCGTCAGCGCCAGCACCCGTCCCAGGCTCATCACCGGCAACCGGACGGCCTCGGGCGGCGGCGGCTCGTCATGGGCGATCACCCGTTCGACCCCCGGCAGGGCCGCGAGCAGGCGTTTAAGCGGGCGGTGAACCTGCAGAACCACCCGCGCGCCGGCCGTCACCAGGGGCAGAAAGCGGCAGAATTGCAGGATGTCGCCCATGCCCTGTTCGTAATGCAGTAGCAGCGGGCGTTGCCCCAGGGCTTCGCCTGACCACAGCGGCAGGACGGCAAGCTCGGCCGGCATCCATGGCTGCGGCTTCATGAACCGCCATTCGAACTCCGCCCAGCCGCCGGCGAACTGCCCCAACGCCAGAAGGCCCAGACCCAGCCACACATGCACCGCCTGGTTTTCCGGCCCCAGTGCCAGGGCCCGGCGGAACACCACGACCGCTTCGTCGATGCGACCGCGGCGATACAGCAGGCATCCCAGATTGACGGTCACCTCGGCGATGCCGCCATGCAGCCGGGCGGCCGACAGCACCAGCCTGAGCGCCATCTCGGGGCGCCCGGCGGCGACAAGGACGCCCAGCAGATGCAAGGCCTCGAAATGGCCGGGATGCAGGACCAGCGCCAGCCGGGCCAGACCTTCGGCGGATGCCGGCTGCCCCGACCGGTAGGCGGCGACGGCGCGTCCCCAGGCCCGGTGGGCGAAGTCAGGGTTCGGCCAAAACAGGGATTGCATGATATACCATTACGAGTGAATGATGTCACAGAGGCTCTTTTTATACATGTTAAAGTAAGCTTGTAAATCTAAACGATCCGATATGAACTTAGCCAACATAACTATTCCCTCTTTGATAGCAACCGCAGCCGACCTGGCCGCCCAACACCGGCGTCAGGGCCTGCGGCTGGGCGGCCTCGGGCGGGTCTCCGAGGCGTTCCTGCATTGCCATCGCGCCGTCGCCCTGGCGCCGGCGGATCCCGAAAATGCCGCCGCCCTCGCCGACGCCGCGGCGACATTGGCCTCCCTCCTGCCCGGCCGCGCCCATCTGGCCCGCCAGGCCTGGCTTTACCGCCTGGCCCAACTGCTGGAACCGGCGCATCTGCAGGCATTGGTCGGCCTGGGCAACCGGCTGGCCGAAGACGGCCTGCCGGCGGCGGCACTCGCCCAGTTCCTGCGAATCCTCGCCATAGCCCCGGATTTCACCAGGATCTGCAGCAATCTGGCCTCGGTCATGCGCCGGCAGGGACGGCCGCGGGAGGCCGTCGACCTCAACCGGCGGGTCCTTGTCGACAGCCCCGCCGATGCCGCCGCCCATTACAACCTGGCGATCCTTCTGCTCGGCCTTGGACATTTCGCCGAAGGCTGGCGCCATTATGAATTCCGCTGGCAAACCAAGGATTTTCCCAGCCCGAAGCGTGATTTCCGGCAGCCTCTGTGGACCGGCGAGGCGCTGGCCGGACGCCGCATCCTGCTGCATTCCGAACAGGGTCTCGGCGACTGCCTGCAATTCTGCCGCTATGCGCCGCTGGTGGCCACCACCGGCCGGGTGATCCTCGAGGTGCAGGCGCCGCTGGTCCGCCTGCTGGCCGGCCTGCCCGGGATCGAGCGGGTGATCGCCAAGGGCGAGCCGCTGCCACCCTTCGACGTCCATTGCCCGCTGCTCAGCCTGCCGGGGGCCTTCGGCACCACCCTGGACACCCTTCCGCCGGCCCCCTATCTGCGCGCCGCCGGCGACCGGGCGGCCGCCTGGCGCCGGCGCATCGGCGATGACGGCCGGCTCGCCGTCGGCCTGGTCTGGGCCGGAAATCCAGACAATCCCAGGGATTTTGAGCGTTCCCTGGCATTTTCGCTGCTGGCGCCGCTGCTGCGGCTCGAGGGCGTGCGCTGGCTGAGCCTGCAGGTGGGAGACCGCGCCGCCGATCTCGCTCAGGCGCCCATGGTCGAGGATCTTTCGCCCTGGCTGACCGACTTCGCCGAGACCGCCGCCCTGGTCAGCGGCCTCGATCTGGTGATCAGCGTCGACAGCGCGGTGGCCCATCTGACCGGCGCCCTGGGCCGCCCGGGCTGGCTGCTGTTGCCCTGGGCCGGCGACTGGCGCTGGCTCGACGGACGCGACGACAGTCCGTGGTACCCCACAGCCTGCGCCTGTTCCGCCAGGCCTCGGCCGGCGACTGGCCGCCGGTCATCGCGCAGGTGGCGGCGGCCCTCGGGCAGGCGCTCCCCCACCAACCCAGGCAAGCCGATGTCCGATAATCTCGACGCCCTCCATCACCAGGCCATCGCCCTGCACCAGGCGGGGCGGCGGGTCGATGCCGCCCATCTCTATCTGTCGATCCTGCGCCGTCGTCCGGACCATAGCGACGCCCGCCATAATCTCGGTCTGGTCGCCGTCGAAGGGGGCGACCTCGCCTCCGGCCTGACCGCCATCCGGGCGGCTGTCGCCACCGATCCCTCCTATGGCCGCTACTGGCTGTCCTATGTTCAGGCGCTGACCGACGACGGCCGCCTCGACGAGGCGCGGCGCGCGCTGCCTCGGGTGCTGCGCCTGGGGGGCGAGCGCGGATGGAGCGGGGCCTTGGCGGCACGCCTGTTCGACCCCCGCCAGCTGCTGGCCGAGGCCGAGGCCCGGCGCCGCGCCTCCCGCCAGGCCGACGCCCAGGAGCTGGCGCGGCGGGTCCTGGCCTTGCTGCCGCGGTCGGCGGCGGCGCTGGGGCTGCTCGGCGGCCTGGCCGTCGAGACGGGCCGGCCGGAGGCCGCCGGCGCCCTGCTGGCCCGGGGACTGCTGCTGGACCAGCGGCAACCCGGGCTGTATGCCGAATTCGGCCGGCTGCTCGACAGCCAGGGGCGGCCGGCCGAGGCCGAGGCCGCCTGCCGCCGGGCACTTGTCCTCGACCCTGGCGACGGCGAGGCGCTGGCGCTGCTGGGCCGCGGCCGGTGGAGCCGCGGGCAGCATAGCGCCATCGGCCTGTTCCGCCGGGCCGTCACGGTAAATCCCGCCGATCACCAGAGCCACCGATGCCTCGCCGTCTACCTGATGATGCATGGCCGCCTGGCCGAGGCCTGGGAGCATTACGAATGGCGCTGGCAGAGCCCCGATTTTTCCGGCCCGCCGCGCCATTTCCGACAGCCGCGCTGGACCGGCGAGGCCTTGGACGGGCGCGTCCTGCTGGTGCATGGCGAACAGGGGCTGGGCGACGTCCTGCAATATTCGCGCTTCGCCGTCGAGGCGGCGCGCCATGGCCGCGTCATCCTCGAAGTTTGGCCGCCGCTGCTACGCCTTCTGTCGGGTCTGCCCGGCGTCGAGCGGGTGGTCGCCGCCGGCGACCCGCTGCCCGATTTCCACCTGCATTGCCCTCTGCTCAGTCTGCCGCGGGTCTTCGGCACCGACCTCGACACCCTGCCGCCGCCGGTGGCGGTGCCGGTGGACAGGACGCTGGCGGCCCGCTGGCGCAAGCGCCTCGGCAAGGCGGCCGGCCGCAAGATCGGCCTGGTCTGGGCCGGCGGCCCCACCGCCGCCGGCAGATCGATGGCCTTCGAACGGCTGGTTCCGCTGCTGTCCCTCGGCGGTCTCAGCTGGTTCAGCCTGCAACTGGGCGATGCCGGCGCCGAAATGGCGGGCTGCCGCCAGGTCGCCGATCTGTCCCCGGAGCTTGGCGATTTCGCCGATACCGCCGCCGCCCTGATATGCCTCGACCTGGTGATCACCGTCGACACCGCCATGGCCCATCTGGCCGGCCTCCTCGGCCGCCCCTGCTGGGTCCTGCTGCCCCACGGCAATGACTGCCGCTGGCTGATCAACCGCGCCGACAGCCCCTGGTATCCCTCGCTGCGCCTGTTCCGCCAGAGCGAGGAGGGCGATTGGCCGGGGGTGATCGAGCGGCTGGCGGCCGCCCTCGGCGAAACCTTCGGCGCTCCCGTCAATGCCCCCGTAAATGATTGATCAGGCCATCCTCGCCCACGGATCACGATCGCCCGGCCGATCAGCGCCAGACTGGCCCGCCACTGGCCGCCCTGGCCGG
>DUZF01000041.1 GCA_013349665.1 Rhodospirillaceae bacterium
TGCCGGCGGTTGTCGTCACCGGCTCCATCGCCGAGATGATCGGTGGCGGCGTCACTCCCGAGGGCACCAATATCCGCCGCTTCCTGCCGCGAACCATCGACGAGGATCAATGGCAGTCCAGCGATCGGGCGCTGACCTGGCTGTGGACACAGTTCGGACCGAAGACATTGCCGCCGCCGCCATCGCGACAGGACGGCGAGCCGCCGCTGGTCAACATCATCGGCGCGACCTACGGCATGTTCAACCTGCCCTCCGACCTCGCCGAGCTGCGCCGCCTGATCGAAGGTATCGGATGCCGGGTCAACATGGTGTTCCCGATGGGCAGCGACCTGGCCGATATCGGCCGGCTTGCCGATGCCGAGGTCAATGTCTGCCTGTACCGCGAGTTCGGCCGGCAGTTGTGCGAAAGTCTCGGCAGACCCTATCTGCAGGCCCCTATCGGACTGCATGCGACGACCAAATTCCTGCGGACATTGGGAGACCTGACCGGAGTCGATGCCGAGCCGTTCATCGAACGCGAGAAGGCGACGACCATCAAGCCGCTGTGGGATTTGTGGCGATCCGTCACCCAGGACTTTTTCGCCAGCGCCAGCTTTGCCATCGTCGCCACCGAGACCTATGTCCGCGGTATCCGTGGCTTTCTGGAAAACGACCTGGGGCTGCTATGCAGCTTTTCCTTTGCCCGCACCGCCGGGGTGAAGCCCGACAATGAGGCCGTGCGCCAGGCGATCCGCGATGCGTCACCGCTGATCATTTTCGGCAGCTTCAACGAACGTATGTACATGGCCGAAAGCGGTTCGCGGTCGATTTTTGTGCCGGCCTCCTTTCCGGGGACCATCATCCGCCGCCATACCGGTACTCCGGTCATGGGCTATTCCGGGGCGACCTATCTGGTCCAGGAAGTCTGCAATGCCCTGTTCGATGCGCTGTTCAACATCCTGCCGCTATCCGGGCAACTGGACAAAATCGAGGCCACACCGTCCCGCTTCCACGTTGAATTGCCCTGGGACGCCGAAGCCCAGGATGCTCTCGACGCGCTGATCGAGGCGCAGCCGGTTCTGGTGCGGATCTCGCTGGCGAAACGCTTGCGTGATGCGGCCGAACGCGCCGCCCGCGAAGCCGGGGAGACCTTGGTGACGCGCCGCAGTTTCGACGGGGCGCGGTCGGTTTTGCGGGATAACGCGGCATGACCCGCGCCGTTCAAATGCTTTTTTCAGCTTGGCCGGGACCTCCGGCCTCGAGGTCGGCAGACCGTAGCACGGTATGCCGAAGGTGGCCGGAGCAGACCGCCCCGGCGATGGTAAGCCCCTTCTTGGAGGTGATCTAATGGCAAGCAGAGATGATACCCTTTCGGGTCTCACAGAGGCAGAAGCCAAAGAGTTCCACAATATCTTCGTGTCGAGTTTCATTCTGTTCGTTCTGGTGGCTGTTGCCGCCCATGTCCTGGTCTGGATGTGGCGTCCCTGGCTGCCTAGCGTAAACGGTTACTCGGAACTGCAGACGGGCATTCATACCGCCCAGCTTCTGTTGTCCAACCTCATCGGTTAGCGGAGCAATCTCATGTGGAGACTCTGGACATTATTCGATCCGCGCCGCGTTTTAGTTGCGTTAGGCGTGTTTCTTTTCACCTTGGCGATCTTGATCCACTTTATCCTGCTGAGCACCAGCCGCTTCAACTGGATCGAGGGGCCGAAGCCTGTAAAGGCCGGGGCCAACGTCGTCATAAGCGACGTCATTACGTCATAGGTCGGAAACCTGAAAGGTTTCAACAGTTGGCGGCAGATGGTTGCGGCGCGTCCGAAACCGTCTGCCACCATCACAGCGGAATGAACTGATGGCGACATCGCCAGCCGGCCGAGGGAAACTGACATGGCACTGCTGAGTTTCGAAAGAAAATACCGGGTTCGCGGAGGCACCCTGATCGGGGGTGATCTCTTCGATTACTGGGTTGGTCCGCTTTACGTCGGATTCTTCGGCGTAGCGGCCGCGATGTTCGCCGGGCTCGGCACTGCCTTGATCCTTTACGGCGCGGCATTGCAGGGCACCTTTAACCCCTTCCTGATCACCATAAATCCGCCGCCGCTGGAATACGGCCTCAGTTTCGCGCCGTTGAAAGAGGGGGGGCTGTGGCAGATCATCACCTTCTGCGCCCTTGGCGCTTTCGGCGCCTGGGCGTTGAGAGAGGTGGAGATCTGCCGGAAACTGGGGATCGGCTACCATATTCCGGTGGCCTTCAGCTTCGCCATTTTTGCCTATTTCGCCCTGGTGGTGATCCGGCCGGTGCTGCTGGGCGCCTGGGCGCATGGCTTTCCCTACGGCATCTTTACCCATTTGGACTGGGTGTCGACCACCGGCTATACCTACGGCAATTTTCATTACAATCCCGCCCATATGCTGGGCATCACCTTCTTCTTCACCACGACATTCGCGCTGGGCCTTCATGGTTCAGCCATCCTGTCGGCGACGAATCCCGGCAAGGGCAAAGAAGTGAGGATGCCGGAGCATGAGGATACGTTCTTCCGCGATCTGATGGGCTATTCCATCAGTCCTCTCGGCATTCATCGTCTGGGCCTCTTCCTTGCCTTGTCGGCCGTGGTTTTCAGTATCGTTTGTATCCTGATTTCCGGCCCCTATTGGACCCAGTCGTTTGAATCCTGGTGGGAGCCCCTGTGGTTGCTGGTTGATCCGGGCACGTCGACGCCGTCGCCCTATCCCGGCCCAATGTGAGGAGGAACGCGCCATGCCCCGCTATCAGAATATCTTCACCCAGATCCAGGTGCGCTCGGCAGAGCCGGAGGAAGGGCCGCCCCTGCTGTCCAGCACCTTCGGGCGGTCGGGGACGCCGCTGATCTCCTACTGGTTGGGAAAGATCGGCTGCGCCCAGATCGGTCCGATCTATCTGGGTTTCCTCGGCATCGCCTCGCTGTTTACCGGCTTCATCGCCATTCTCATCATCGGCATGAACATGGGCGCCCAAGTGAATTGGGATCCGCTCAAGTTCATCTTTCATTTGCCCTGGCTGTCGCTCAATCCGCCGCCGCCGCAATACGGTCTGCAGGTGATGCCGCCGTTGAATGAGGGCGGCTGGTGGCTGATAACCGGCTTTTTTCTGACCACCTCGATGCTGTTGTGGTGGGCGCGGACCTATCGCCGGGCGCAGCAGCTGGGGCTGGGGACCCATGTCTCATGGGCCTTCGCGTCAGCGATCTGGCTTTACCTGGTCCTCGGCTTCATCCGTCCGGTGATGATCGGCAGATGGAGCGAAGCGGTGCCTTTCGGCATCTTCCCGCATCTCGACTGGACGAATAACTTCTCGCTGATGCACGGAAACCTGTTTTACAACCCCTTCCACTGCCTTTCCATCGCCTTCCTCTATGGGTCGGCGCTGCTGTTCGCCATGCATGGGGCGACCATCCTGGCGGTTTCCCGCTATGGCGGCGACCGCGAGTTGGACCAGATCACCGACCGTGGAACGGCGTCGGAACGGGCGGCATTGTTCTGGCGCTGGACGATGGGCTTCAATGCGACGACGGAGTCGATCCATCGCTGGGCCTGGTGGTTTGCCATCCTGACGCCGCTGACCGGCGGGATCGGCATCCTGTTGACCGGTACCGTCGTCGACCAGTGGCGGGACTGGGCGGTTATCCACTCTTTCGCCTCTCCCGACCTGTATCTGGCGCCGCCGATCCGGTAACCGGGGCCGACGTCGTTCAACTGAACGGTGCGTTCAGCTGAACGACGTCATAGGTCATGGTCTGGCCAGACCGAGCAGATGGGCAAGATCCTGGAAGAAGATGCGCAGATGGGCGCCTGGTCTGGCGCGCACAAGCTTCTTGTTCATATACGCCTCCCAGGTCAGCTTTTGCACATCGGGATCGGCGCACATTTTGACGAAGCGTTCACGGCGGTTGTCAGTGCTGTACCAAAAATACTGCAAGGCCCCCAGAACCCAGAAAACCATGCGATGCGACCGCAGGAACTCGGCCCGCGCCTTGGCCAGGGCTTTGGCATTGCCGGTGACGAGAAATTCGCCGACCGCCGAGGCCGCCAGCCGTCCGCCGGTCATCGCATAATAGATGCCCTCGCCGGAGGCCGGGGCGACCACCCCGGCGGCGTCGCCGGCCAGGACGACATCCCGGCCATTATCCCATTTCTTGAGCGGGCGGATGGGGATCGGCGCCCCTTCGCCGCGGATCGTCTCGCAGTCCGAGAGCCCGGCGGCGGCGCGCAGGTCGCGCACCGCGCTACGCAGGGAAAAGCCTTTGCGCGCGCTGCCGACACCGATGCTGGCGGTCTCGCCATGGGGAAAGATCCAGCCGTAAAAATCCGGCGACACATGATTTTGGTAGTAAATGTCGCAGCGGGTGGGGTCGAAACTCCCGCTGCCGGCCGCCGGCGAGCGGATGACTTCATGATAGGCGAAGACGTTTTTTTGCTTGCCGGCATCCGGCACTTCCTGGCGGGCGACGGCCGAATTCGCGCCGTCGGCGCCGATAACGGCGCGGGTCCGCAACTCAGCCACCTCGTCCGCTTGCCCCGGGGCACGGTACAACACCGTGGCGATGCCGGGATCGTCGCGGCGGATGCCGAGGAATGTGCCGGTCACGCGATCGGCGCCGGCCGTGTAGGCGCGCTGCCGCAGCCATTCGTCGAAGACCTCGCGGTCGACCATGCCGACGAAGCCGCCGTCGATGGGCATGTCGACGGCGCGGTTGGACGGCGCGATGATCCGCGCCGAGAGGGCATGGGCGACAATCAGCGTCTGCGGAATGTCGAACTCGCGCAACAGGCAGGGGGGAACGGCGCCGCCGCAAGGTTTGATGCGTCCGGCGCGATCGAGAAGCGCAACCTTGACGCCGGTTTTGGCCAAATCATTGGCGGCGGTGGCGCCGGCCGGACCGCCGCCGACAACCACGGCATCGTAAACTGAGTGCTGGTCGCTCATCCCGTCGGTCCTCCGCTTTGTTCCTCCGCGGCGGCGAATCCGGCAAGGGAGGAGGGGGCCCGGCACCCGAGCCGCTGGGCGACTATCGCGGCAAAGACAAAGCCCAGGCTTTCGGCGCCGAAGATGGTGGCGAACGCCGTCGGTCCCGACCCCAGCAGATGACGCATGAGGTCGAGCCCGGCCGCTCCGGCAAAACCGCCGAGGCCGAAGGCGGCGGCCTGGGCGGCGCCCCAGACGCCGAGGCGGATGCCCTCGCGGGATTTCCGGTCGGCTCCGGCCAGGGACATCATCATGCCGATGGCGGACACAGCGAACAATCCGTTGACCACCCCCATGGCCAGAACCATCGGCCGCAACGGCCAGGCGGCGGGGGAGAATCCGGCGGCGGACAGCCCGACCAGCGCCATCGCCGAGGCCAGGCAGCCGAAGACGGTGCATCTTTGCAGGAAGGCGGTTCTGTCGCCCTGGATGTAGGTTCCGGCGAAGCCGAGCAAAGCCATGCCGATCAGCACCCCGCCGTGCTGGAAGGCGGCCAATTGCGTCGATTTGCCCAAGGACAGGCCGAAGACCAGGCCGGCATAGGGCTCGAGGATCAGTTCCTGCGCGCTGTAGGCCAGCATCGAGACAAAGACGAAAACCGTGAAGTCCCGGGTCGTCTTTTCTCTCCAGATCCGCTTGACCGAGTCGCCGAAGGACTGGGTCTCGACCGGCCGCGGCCGGTCGATGGCGGTGGCCGGCGCCGCTCGGTCGCCTCCCACCGCCAGCAGGGCGACGATGAAGGCGGTGCCGGCGACACCGGAGGCCACGATGGCAAGCCGCTGCGGCGAAAAAGGATCGAGGACCTGTCCCAGCACCGCCGCCGTCACAACGATGCCGGAAATCATCATGATCCAGGCAATCGCCGCCGCCGCCGGCCGCCGGTGCGGCTCGACGCGGATTGCCAGCAGGGTCAGGACCGAGGTACCGCTGGCGGCGATGCCGGCGCCAATCATGGTATAGGCGAGGATGCCGAGCACGATGCCGAAAACCAGCGACCCGGCCATGATAATCGCCGCATTGGCCGCCAGAACGCTGCCGACCGCCATGATGCCGACCCCGAAGATGACCAGAAGTCTTCGATTTTCGCCGATATCGGCGCCATGTCCCCATCGCGGACGCGATAACTGAACCGCGTAATGCCAGGCGACCAGACCGGCGGGGAGGCTGGCGGGCAGAGCCATTTCGACGATCATGACGCGGTTCAAGGTTGAAAGGGCGAAAACGGTGATGGCGCCGATGGCCGTCTGGATCAGTCCGAGGCGAAGGATGGCGGCCCATTGCAGCCAGGAACCGCCCATCGTCAGGACCCCACGACCACACGCACGGCAAATGCCGCCACCAGCATTCCCGATACATAGAGGGAGGTTCCGGTAGCGTTGTACCAGGGGGCATATTTGCGGGGATCCCGCAGCAGGCGGACCATCAGCAGCAGTTGCGAGACGATGGCGGCGGAGACGACGAAAGCGAAAATCGGGCGGTTCCAGACCCACAGTTCAACCGCCACCGCCAGCTGAGGCAGGACCATGACCGCGCAGGCGAGGCGGGCGGCGCGATCGACCCCCAGGATCACCGGCAAGGAGCGGATCCCCATCTGGCGGTCGCCTTCGATGGCCTTGAAATCGTTCAGCGTCATGATGCCGTGGGCGCCGAGGCTGTAAAGCGCCGCAAGCAGGATGATCCGCCAGTCCGGCAACGTCGCGGTCATCACGGCGGCTCCGGTGAACCAGGCGATACCTTCATAAGACAGGGCGACCGCGGCCGGTCCCCACCATCCGTTTTGCTTCAGGCGCATGGGCGGGGCGCTGTAGGCCCAGGAGAGGAATAGGCCGGCCACCGCCGCCCAGAACACCCAGATGCCGAGAAAATAGGAAAAGACCACTGAGATCAGCGACCAGATGACGGCGATGCGCAGTCCCCAGCGACCGGGAATGCGCCCCGACGGGATGGGTCTGCCGGGCTCGTTGATGGCATCGACATGCCGGTCAAACCAGTCGTTTACCGCCTGACTGGTGGCGCAAATCAGAGGTCCGGCAAGCATCACCCCGCCCAGCAGGATGAGACTGCGGGAAAAAACCGGCACTCCGGAGGAGACGACGCCGCAGAAAAACGCCCACATGGGCGCGAACCAGGTTATGGGCTTGAACAGCTCAACCACTGCTCTGGCAGAGGGATAAGCCTGCGACGGAGCGTAAGCATTGGTCCAATCCATGTTGTAAGTTTGGTTGGACGCAAAATAAATGTCAAACGAATTGGACGGTCGTTTCCCTTGACGGAAAGTGGGGCAAAGCCCCGGGCAGAGGCCCGCCGTCGCCGTCACTGCGGCCGGTGGATCGCCACGCCGCCTTCGGCGTCTCGCGATGACGGCGTTCCCTGGAATTTGTCACTGCGAGGCGCCTTTTGGCGCCGCGGCAGTCCACCCATCGGTTGGGCGGCCTCAAAGCCCGTGCCGGCTCAATTTCGAATACAGGCTTTGCCGGCTGAGTCCCAGGATCTCGGCCGCCGAGGCGCGGTTGTTGTCGGTCAGCGTGAGCGCCGCCTTGATACACATCCGCTCGATGACGTCGGTGGTCTCGCTGACGATCTCCCGCAGGGACAGGCGGCCGACCAGTTTCGTCAATTCCTCGGCGGTGCGCGGCAACTGGTCGGCCTGCGCCGGGATCGCTTGCATTGTCTGCTTGGCCGGGCGGATGACAAAGCCGAAACAGGTTTCGAGACCCGAGGGAACCGATACCGCCGACAACTCAACCTCTTCCTGTTCGCCATGAAAGCCGAGCAGGGCCGTTTCGAAGTTTCGCACCCAGCCATGGTCCCGCAGAGTCTGCAGGAGAACCTTCAGATCGATTCCCGGCCGTGCCAGGAAGTCGGCGAGGCGCATTCCCCTGGCGGCTTCGGTGCTGGGAACCTGGGCGAGTTCGATGAAGGCGAGGTTGACGTCGAGGATGGTCATGTCCTCGTCGGTGACCACGAAGGCATCGGGCACGCGGTTCAACACCCGCAGCATTTTCAGTTTCACATCGTCGTCGCTGCCCCGGCGCTCGGCGTGAACGGTCGACAGGCTGACCATGGCCAAAAGCGCCCCTTCCTGGCGGAACTGGGACGCCGTGGCCAGGCAGTCGTCGCGGCCATTGGCCAGACGCAAAGAGACCGGTTCGCCGCGCGTCGCCGAGCCGGGGTCCGAGATCAGCGACAGCGCGGCGTCGCGTGTTTCCGCGTTGAACAGCTTTGCGAACGGTTGGCCGACAAGGGCGGCGCTGTCGACCCCGAGCAGATCGCCCGCCGCCGGATTGGCCTCCACCACCTTTCGGGTCGCCGGATTGACCAGCAGGAATGCCTCGGAGGCGATCTGGAAGAGCAGGCGATAGCGGGATTCCGTCTGACGCAGTTTGACGTAATCACGCTCCATCGCCTGTTGCGCCTGGAGAACCCGTTGCTGAAGCGCCTGATCGTTGCGGAGGTCACGGCCCAAGGCCAACATCCGTCCGTCATTTCCCGTTTCGATCACCCGATAACGCAGAGGCACCGGTCCTTGCGCCGACAACTGACAGATCTCACGCCATCTCGGGGGGCGTTGGTCTCCCGCCTCGGAAATAGAGTCCTCGATCTTGCGGCGGCTTTCCGTCGTCACCGTGTCGGTCCAGCGGCGTCCGACGAGATCGGCGAAACAGTCGTTGGAGTTTTCTGATTCGGCAACCGAGACATCGCGGATCACACCGTCCCGGTCAAGCACCAGCGCCACGTCACAGGATGCCGCCGTCAACCGCGCCGCCACGGTGGCGCTGAGATTGCCGACGGTGCTGAGAGGGTGCTCGAAGATCGGTGGGGGAGGGACCGGCATTTTATTCGCTGTCACGGCTCTTGGGTTCCTTAAAGTCAGATCCTGGGTGCTTCCCGACGAGAGCCGGCCGACATCAGGGCCTCGGCGATATCCACCGCGCTGACGCCGTCACGAACAACGGTCGCACCCTTGAATTTGTTGGCATAATCAGGCTGGGCAAGAAACAGGCCGCCGCCCAGGAGGACAGCAATCCGAGGGTTGACAGATATCTTGTCCAATTTCCTGATCAAGTCAAGGAGGGGATCGACGTGTTCGCTGCTGTTGACTGAAAAGCCGATGATATCGAGATGTTGTTCCGCCAAGGTCTTAAGAATAATTTCTTCAGTTGCATTGTGATTGCTAAGCACATGCCAGCCAGCGAGATAAAAGAATTCCTCGACCATCAAAAGTCCAAAGGTGTGTTGTTCTCCTGGCGCCGGAACTAGATAAATGCTGCTCGCCTCACTGGACTGTATATTGTGTTCAGCATTATTCCGGCTAATATTTCTTATTACCAAATGCAGGCGGGAGACGGCAATCGTGATGTCAATGAACGTAATGTTGTCTTCTTCCCACAGTTCTCCCAATCGGCGGGCAACCGGCGCCAGCAGATTGAGATAAATCGCATACAGGCTGGATCCGCGGGTTACCAGGGTCTGAATCTGGTCGATAAGTTTCGACACCGGCTCGTCGCTGAGCACCAGTTCGACCAATGCTTCGCATTGTGTTCTGTCGATTTCAGGCGTGGCCATATGATTGACTTTGTGTTTTTCAGTAGAGTGAGACTGAAATAACTGTGGCAGTACGTCTCGCTCGATGACCTTGGCGAGAAGCGGGCCTGACAAATCCGGCGAACGGTTCACCCGGCGACGGAAGTCTTCCATCCCCCTCAGCCAGACCAGTTTTTCCTCGCAACGATAATTTGCCTCAGGCCCCGTCTCGGAGGCGGAGCTGTCAAACATATTGGACAAGGATCCCTCCTTATCAGTCCTGGATCCTGCTGCGTTCCGTCTTACCGGTTCCCCAAGAGCAAGATCCAAGCCCGCCGAAAGCGTCCGAAATCAAATAAACTGTCACCTGCGCGCGGACCCGAATTCGCTGGTTCCAGCCAAATATCCAACGTATTAGGAGCGGAAGCAAACGTATAAGGGCTGCCTATACTGATAGACTAGGAGTCTTGCTTCGGAAAATAAACTGAAAAAACGTGAATGACATTCGCGCGGAGCGTTTGAGCCGGCCGTCGCCCGCCGATGTCAAAAAAATTAGACGTTCATTTAAATTGACATCGCTCAAACAGCCGTTTTAAGCTTCTTTCATCGTCAACACCTGGGTCGGAGGGTGCGATGGGGAGCACAGCGGAAGGGTGGTCTAGCCTTGGTGCCGGTGCTGCCGGTGGGGTCCATTCCCTGCATTCGACCCACAAATTCTGCCTGTTGAATTTCCTGATCGACCGCATCTCCTGCTGTCCGTGGACGGTGACCGCCGGCCTGGTGGATTCCCATTATCTCGCCCTGCAACCCGAGCGTCGTCCGTTGTACACGGCCGAGGAACGCCGCCGTCGCGATGCAACCGGCTGGACCCTGGTGCAGGGTGTCCTGGCGCCTGTGCAATTCGTCGTCTTTCTCGTCAGTCTGGTGCTGGTGTTGAATTATCTTTTCACCGGCGAGGGCTATTCAGTGGCGACGGCATCCATCGTCGCCAAGACTATGATTCTGTACGCAATAATGATAACCGGCTCGATCTGGGAAAAGAAAGTATTTGGCAGATATTTATTTGCGCCTGCTTTTTATTATGAAGATATGGTTAGTATGTTGGTTCTGGCTCTGCATACGGCTTATTTGTATGCCCTGATGTTTGACCATGGCACGGCGCATGCGCGGATGCTTCTGGCTCTCGCCGCTTATGCCGCCTATGCGGTCAATGCCACCCAATTCCTGCTGAAGTTTCGTGACGCCAGGCTGGAGGCGCCGGGCGCCGGCGCAGGCAAGAAAAAATGACCCTGACGGCGGTCGCCAAATCAGCTGAGAGCCCCTGCGACGCGCCGCAACTTCCGTTCGAGATCATCGGCGAGAATGGCCAGCGCGAGGTCTTTTGCGGCCTTGCCGGTATCGTCTGGCTGCATCGCAAAATCCAGGATGCGTTCTTTCTGGTGGTCGGTTCCCGCACCTGCGCGCATTTTCTGCAATCCGCCGCCGGTGTGATGATTTTTGCCGAGCCGCGCTTTGCCACCGCCATTCTGGAAGAACGGGATCTGGCCGGTCTGGCCGATGCCCATGAGCAATTGGAGGACATCGTCGGCCGGTTGCTCGGCCGCCGGCCGGATATCCGGCTGTTGTTCCTGGTGGGGTCCTGCCCGTCCGAGGTGATCGGTCTCGATTTGTCGCTGGCCGCCCAGCGCATGACGGCCAAACACGGCGTCAAGGTGCTGAATTATTCCGCCAGCGGACTGGAGACGGCCTTTACCCAGGGCGAGGACCGTTGTCTGGCGGCCCTGGTTGCCGAGATGCCGGATGAACGACCGGGGGCTGGTCCCGCCTTGCTGGTGATCGGATCGCTGCCGGATATCGTTGAGGATCAGTTTCGCCGCCTGTTCGCGGAACTGGGGATCAGCAACCTTGCCTTCCTGCCGGCGCGCCGCTCCGGCGACTTGCCTCCGGTCGGCCGGCAGACGGCGGTGCTGCTGGCGCAGCCTTTCCTGGCCGAGACGGCGCGCGTGCTGGAGGCGCGCGGAGCGACGGTGCTGACCGCGGCCTTTCCCTTCGGCGCCGAGGGAACGACCCTGTGGCTGAAGGCGGCGGCCGACCGCTGGGGCGTCGACGAGCTTACCTTCCGGTCGGTGGTGGCACCCGGTCGGGAACGGGCCAAGCGGGCACTTGCCGGTCAGCGTGAGTTGCTCGAGGGAAAGAGCATCTTTTTCTTTCCCGATTCGCAGCTCGAGATCCCCTTGGCACGCTTCGTTTCGCAGGAACTGGGCATGGTGCCCCTCGAAGTCGGCACACCATACCTGCATCTGCGCCATCTGGCCGCCGAGCTTCCCCTGCTGCCGGTTTCCGCACGGCTCTGCGAGGGCCAGGATGTCGACCGGCAGTTGGACCGTTGCCGGTCGGCGCGGCCGGACCTCACCGTCTGCGGGCTTGGCCTGGCCAATCCGTTGGAGGCCGAGGGCCTGTCGACGAAATGGTCGATCGAACTGGTCTTCACCCCCATCCATGGTTTCGAACAGGCCGGCGACCTGGCGGCGTTGTTTGCCCGTCCACTGCGTCGTCGCGACCTGCTGGGGATCGGCCCATGAAGCTGTCGGTCTGGACCTATGAGGGACCGCCCCATATCGGCGCCATCCGAGTCGTCGCCGCGATGCGGGACATGCATCTGGTCCTCCATGCTCCGCAAGGCGACACTTACGCCGACCTGTTGTTCACCATGATCCAGCGCGACGGCCGCCGGCCGCCGGTAACCTACACCACCTTCCAGGCGCGCGACCTTGCCGGCAATACCGGCGAGCTGTTCAAGGCCGCCACCTGCGCCGCCTTCGAGCGCTTCAAACCGCAGGCCCTGCTGGTGGGCTCGGCCTGCACCGCCGAACTTCTCCAGGACGATCCGGGCGGCCTTGCCACGGCGCTGGGGCTGCCGGTCCCGGTGGTCAAGCTGGATCTCTCGTCCTTTTCGAGAAAGGAAAACTGGGGGGCGGCGGAAACCTTTTATCAGATTGTTCGCGGATTGGCCGATCCGGCCGCCAGGCCGACCGACCGCGAAGGCCGCCGCGCCAGGTGCAATCTGCTGGGGCCCACCGGTCTGGGTTTCCGTCATCGCGATGATGTCGTCGAGGTTGCCCGGTTGCTGGAGACGCTTGGCATCGATGTGGCATTGTGCGCGCCGCTGGGGGCCAGTCCCGCCGATATCGCCAGGATCGGCGAGGCCGATTTCAACATCGTCCTCTATCCGGAGACCGCCGGCCTGGCCGCCCAATGGCTGGAACGCAGCTTCGGTCAGCCCAGCATAAAAACCGTTCCCATCGGCATCTCGGCGACCCGGGAATTCATCAAGGAGCTTGCCGCGATCGCCGGGGTGGATGCGGCACCGGCCTTGTCGTCAGATCAGCAGCGGGCGTCCTGGTGGTCCCGTTCCGTCGACAGCACCTATCTCACCGACAAACGCGTCTTCATTTTCGGTGACGCCACCCATGTCATCGCCGCGACCCGCGTGGCGTCACAGGAACTCGGCTTCAAGGTGGTGGGGATCGGCAGTTACAGCCGCGAATTCGCCCGCGACGTCCGTGCCGTCGCCGACCGGCTTGGACTCGAGGCGCTGATCACCGAGGACTATCTCGAGGTCGAAGCGACCATCGCCCTTCTGCAGCCGGAACTGGTTCTCGGCACGCAGATGGAGCGCCATATCGCCAAACGTCTGGGCATCGCCTGCGCGGTGATTTCGGCGCCGGTTCATGTGCAGGACTTTCCGGCGCGCTATTCGCCGCAAATGGGTTTTGAAGGCGCCAATGTCCTCTTCGACAGCTGGGTCCATCCCCTGGTGCTGGGCCTGGAAGAACATCTTCTGACCATGTTCCGAGAAGATTTCGAATTCAACGACGCCAAGGGAGCCTCGCATCTGCCCGTCCGCCCCGAACCCGTGGCGGCGCCCGCGGAACCGGTTGGCGGCGACCTGGTCTGGGCCGTCGATGCCGAGCGGGAATTGGGCAAGGTGCCGTTTTTCGTGCGCGGCAAGGCGCGCCGCAACACCGAACGCTTTGCCGCCGAGCGGGGCGTCGCCGTCATAACCATAGGCACGCTGTATGATGCGAAATCCCACTATTCCCGCTGATCAGCCGCCCGTGCGGGTGGCCATCGTCTCGTTGGACATGCATCTGGCGCGGGTGATGGGACAGGTCTCGGCGGCGTTGTCGCGCGACATTCCGCTGATGACGCTGAACCTTCACGCGGCGGTCGAATGGGAGAACAACCCGGCGTCGCTGGAGCGATGCCGCGCCGACATCGCCAAGGCCGATATCGTCGTCGCCACCATGCTGTTCATGGATGACCATATCCGGGCCATCCTGCCGGCCCTGGAAGCCCGCCGCGAGCAATGCGACGCCATGGTTGTCGCCATGTCGGCGGGCGAGGTGGTCAAGCTGACGAAAATGGGCGGGTTGCGGATGGACGCGCCGCAGCGGGGGCCTCTGGCGTTTCTGAAAAAACTCAGGGGATCGAAGAAAGGCGGCGCCGCCGGCAGCAGTTCGGGCGCCGGACAGATGGCGATGCTGCGCCGCCTGCCGAAAATCCTGCGCCTGATTCCCGGCAAGGCCCAGGATCTGCGGGCCTATTTCCTGACCATGCAATATTGGCTGGCGGGGTCCGAGGCCAATTTGGCCAATATGGTTCGCTTCCTGGTCAATCAATATGCGGACGGGCCCCGGCGGTCGCTGCGCGGCGCCCTCAATGCGCCTTTGCCGGTGGAATATCCGGAGTTGGGCCTGTATCACCCGCGGATCAAAGGCGGCTATGCCGAGCGTGCCGAAATGTTGCCGCCCGCCGGCAAAAACTGTGTCGGCACCGTCGGCATCCTGGTCCTGCGCTCCTATGTCCTGGCGGACGACACGGCGCATTACGACGGCGTCATCAGCGCGATGGAAGCCAAGGGCTTGCGGACCATCCCGGCTTTCGCCAGCGGTCTCGATGCCAGGCCCGCGATCGAGAAGTTCTTCGTCAAGGATGGCCGGCCGGCGGTCGACGCCATCGTTTCGCTGACCGGTTTCTCGCTGGTCGGCGGTCCGGCCTATAACGATTCGGCGGCGGCGCAGGAAAACCTCAGCCGCATGGATGTCCCCTATATCGCCGCCCAGCCCATCGAGTTCCAGTCACTGGAATCCTGGAGTTCCTCGGGGATCGGCCTGACGCCGGTCGAGGCGACCATCATGGTCGCCCTTCCCGAGCTGGATGGGGCCATCGCGCCGACCGTGTTCGGCGGCCGTTCCGAGGTCGCCCTCGGGGTGCAGAAAATGGAGCCCTGGCTCGAGCGCGCCGACGCCTTGGCCGCCAAGACCCTGAAGCTGGTCGAGCTGCGGCGGACCGAACGACGGCACCGCAAGCTGGCCATCGTGCTGTTCAATTTCCCGCCCAATTCCGGCGCCTCCGGTACGGCCGCCTATCTGTCGGTTTTCGCCTCCCTGTTCAACAGTTTCAAAGCCCTGAAGGCGGCCGGCTACGAGGTCGAGGTTCCCGACAGCGTCGACGCGCTGCGCCAGCGTCTGCTGGGCGGTAACGCCGCGACCCTGGGCACCGACGCCAATGTCCATGCCTTCATCGCCGTCGACGATTATGTCCGCAACGAGCCGCATCTGGAGGCCATCGAACGTCAATGGGGTCCGGCGCCCGGGCGCCAGCTGACCAACGGCAGATCCCTGTTCGTGCTGGGCGAGCGCTTCGGCAATGTGTTTGTCGGACTGCAGCCCGGTTTCGGTTATGAAGGCGACCCCATGCGTCTTCTGTTCGAGGGCGGTTTCACCCCGACGCATGCTTTCTCCGCCTTCTATGCGTTCCTCCGCGACCATTTCTGCGCCGACGCCGTGCTGCATTTCGGCACCCATGGCGCCTTGGAATTCATGCCGGGAAAACAGGTCGGCCTGTCGTCGTCCTGCTGGCCCGAGCGCCTGATCCGCGATCTGCCGAACTTCTATCTGTATGCCGCCAACAATCCCTCGGAAGGGGCGATCGCCAAACGCCGCGCCTCGGCAACCCTGATCAGCTATATGACGCCGCCGGTGGCGCAGGCGGGACTTTACAAGGGCCTGGCCGATCTGAAAGCCTCCATCGACAGCTGGCGGACCAGCCTGTCGGATTCGACCGGCGAGCGCGAGGACCTGGCGCTGATGATCCGCGAACAGGCGGACAGCCTGGATCTCGAGGTCGACCCGGGGCTTTGGGAAAAAGATTGCTCGGCGGCGATCGTATCGCTGTCGACCCGGCTGTACGAATACGAGCAGACCCTGATCCCCGAGGGCCTGCATGTGGTCGGCGAGCCCCCCTCGGCCGAGGCCCGCGCCGATCTGCTGCTGGCGATGGCCGACTCGCATTATTCCGTCCGCCCCGAACGGGCCGCCATCGATGCGTTGATTGCCGGTCAGGGGGCCCAGCGTGCCGCCGCATTGAGCGGTCTGGCCAATGCCGCCGCCGCCCTGGCGCTGTTCCAGGAACTCGAGGTGGTCAACGGACATCTGATCGGCAACGCGGAACTGTCCGGTCTGATCCATGCGCTCGATGCCGGTTTCGTGCCGCCGGTCGCCGGCGGCGACCTGTTGCGGACGCCGGCGATCCTACCCACCGGACGCAATCTGCACGGTTTCGATCCGTTCAGGATCCCCAGCGCCTTCGCCATGCGCGACGGTGCCATGCAGGCCCAGTGCCTGCTGTCCAAGCATCTGTCGGAAGGGGCTCCCCTGCCGGAGACGGTGGCCTTCGTGCTGTGGGGCACCGACAATCTGAAAAGCGAAGGCGTGCCGATCGGGCAGGTGCTGGCCCTGATGGGGACCAGGGCCCGCTTCGACTCCTACGGCCGCCTGTGCGGCGCCGAACTCGTCCCCTTGAGTGAACTGGGGCGCCCGCGCATCGACGTGGTCACCACCCTGTCGGGAATCTTTCGCGATCTGCTGCCCCTGCAGACCAAGATGCTGGCGGACGCCGCCTTTCTCGCCGCCAGCGCCGACGAGCCCGTGGAATTGAATTTCGTCCGCAAGCATGCGCTGGCCTATCAGGCCGATCTTGGCTGCGATCTGGAAACCGCCGCCCTCAGGGTGTTCTCCAATGCCGACGGCGCTTACGGATCAAACGTCAATCACCTGATCGATTCCGGCTGCTGGACCGACGAGAACCAGCTGGCGGACGCCTATGAGAGCCGCAAATGCTTCGCCTATGGCCGCTCGGGCAAGCCGACGAAGCAGAACCAGCTGCTGGGTCGGGCGTTGCAATCGGTGGACATGGCCTATCAGAACCTCGAATCGGTGGAACTCGGGGTGACCACCATCGACCACTATGTCGATACCCTGGGCGGCATCAGCCGGGCGGTGAGGCGGGCCAAAGGCCAGGATATCGCCGTCTATGTCGGCGACCGCTCGCAAAACAAATGCAAGGTGCGGACGCTGGCCGAACAGGTCACCCTGGAGACCCGCACCCGCACCCTCAATCCGCGCTGGTATGACGGCCTGCTCAGCCACGGCTATGAGGGCGTGCGGCAGATCGAAGCCCAGGTGACCAATACCATGGGCTGGTCGGCCACCACCCGGCAGGTGGCGCCCTGGGTATATCAAAGGATCAGCGAGACCTTCGTCCTCGACGACGCCATGCGGGCCCGTCTCGTCGATCTCAATCCGAAGGCCTCCAACCGCATGGTCAATCGCCTGCTCGAGGCCTATGAGCGCAATTATTGGACACCGGATGAGGCGACGCTGAAGGCCTTGCGTCAGGCCGGCGACGAGATGGAGGACCGCCTGGAAGGCATCACCATGGTGGCGGAATAACATGACTGTGCTTGATCTTGCGGCACGCGGCATCGGCGATGTGGACGGGGAGGGCAGCGCCCAGGTCCGCCTCGACCCGCGCATGAAGATCAATGGCGCGAAGGTCTTCGCCATTTACGGCAAGGGCGGCATCGGCAAATCCACCACGTCGTCCAATCTTTCCGTTGCCTTTTCGAAGCTCGGCAAACGTGTTCTTCAGATCGGCTGCGATCCGAAGCATGATTCCACCTTCACCCTGACCAAGAAACTCATCCCGACGGTCATCGACGCCCTGGAACAGGCGAATTTCCACCCCGAGGAACTGCGGCCCGAAGATTTCGTTTTCGAGGGTTACAACGGCGTCATGTGCGTCGAGGCGGGAGGTCCGCCGGCGGGGACCGGATGCGGCGGCTATGTCGTCGGCCAGACGGTGAAACTGCTGAAGGAACATCATCTCCTCGAGGACACCGACGTCGTCGTCTTCGATGTTCTCGGTGACGTCGTCTGTGGCGGTTTCGCCGCCCCGATGCAGCATGCCGAACGGGCGCTGATCGTTACCGCCAATGATTTCGACTCGATTTTCGCCACCAACCGGATCGTCGCGGCGATCAAGGCCAAGGCCAAGGACTACGAGGTCAGGTTGGGCGGCATCATCGCCAATCGCAGCGACGGCACCGACGAGATCGACCGCTTCGGCGAGGCGGTGGGCGTCGGCCGGGTCGCCCATTTCCCCTCCCTCGACGTCATCCGCCGGTCGAGACTGAAGAAATCGACCTTGTTCGAGATGGAGCCTTCGCCTGAACTCGACCGGGTCCTCGAGGAATATCTCCGGCTGGCGGCATCGCTGCTGGCGGGAGGGCCGCATTACGACGCCACGCCGATGAAGGAACGCCAACTCTTCGACTTCCTGGGGTTCGACTGATGACGACGCTGACCTTCGCCGAGCGCCGCGGCCGCATCGAAGCCTATTTCGACCGCACCGCCCTGGAGGCCTGGCGGCAGCTGACCTCGGACGCGCCGGTCAGCCGGATCCGCGCCACCGTGCGCGCCGGGCGCGAGCGGATGCGCTCGGAATTGCTGGCCTGGCTGCCCGACGACCTCGGCGGCCTGCGCCTGCTGGACGCCGGTTGCGGCACTGGGGCGCTGTCTTTCGAGGC
>DUZF01000042.1 GCA_013349665.1 Rhodospirillaceae bacterium
AGGCGGCGTGGCACGGGCTGAAAAGCTGTGAGAAATGCGCCATCCGCCATCTGGTTCTGTTCGCCGACCTGACCGGCGAGGACTTCGGCGCGGTTCATTCCCCCATCGAGGATCTGTGGCTGCCGCCGGGATCCATCCTCTACCGACAGGACCAGCAGGCCGCGGATTTATTCACCATCCGTGAGGGCCTGGTCAAGCTGGAACAATATCTGCCGGACGGCAATTTCCGGATCGTCAGCCTACTGGCCCAGGGCGATGTCGCCGGGCTGGAGGCGACCATTTCGCCTTGCTATGAACATACCGCGATCACGCTGCTGCCGACGCAAATCTGCCGTCTGCCCCGCGATGTGGTGAAGACCCTGACGCCTAAGCTCAACCGGCAACTGATCGCCAAATGGCACGGCATGGTCCAGTCATCCCATCAATGCGTCCGCGAACTGTCCACCGGAAGCGCCCGCCAGAGAACGGCGCGGCTGTTCCTGTTGCTGGCGCCCCCTTCGGCGGACCAATGCCGGCTGTTCAATCGGGAGGATGTCGGAGCCCTGTTGGGAGTCACCACGGAAACCGCCTGCCGGATGATTTCAGACTTCAAGAAACGCCGTCTTATCACTGAAATCGCTACCAATACTTTTGCCCGGAATATTCCGGCCCTCAAATCGATCGCCGATGGTGAAAAGCGGGTTTAACCCGCGGCATCATCCTTGTTGCCGACCAGGTTCAATCGTCGCGCCTTGATCACCGCGTCTTCGCGCGACACCGCCCCCAATTTGCCGAAGATGTTCTTCAGATGCCATTTGACGGTATTGGACGAGCAGTTGAGCGCGCGGGCGACGCTTTTATTGGAATAGGCGCCGGAAATCATTTCCATGATTTCCCGTTCCCGTGCCGACAGGACGGTTGCCGGTGATGGCTGGCGCTTGACCGGCGGCGCTTCGCCGGCAGTGGTTTCCGTTTCGCTTCTGAGCAAGAGATAGTCGGCCAGTTCCCGTTCCTTGACGGTCAATGCGCCGCTGTCCGCCAGCAAGGCCAGGAGCGGCCTGATATCCCGCCCATGATCGAGGAAGACGCGGATCTGCCCCAAACCGGCGGCCAAGGACAGCGCCGGCTTGAACGCCGTCCGGGCAGCCTCGGCCTGGCCGAGGGCGAACAGGGCCGAGGCTTCGCACAGCCGCAGCCGGATCAATTCGCCCAGGCGACCTAATTCCTCGCAATTTTTTTGGATCGGCGCCACCAGGTCGAGAACCTGATGATTGTCGCCGGTGCCCAGCGCCAATTCCACCTCGGCCAGTTTCGCCGCCAGGGGGATCTCGCCGCGGGCCGACCGCCACCGCCCCGGATGCCTGGCGGCCAGGTTGCGCAGCCGGCGCATGGCTTCCCGCGCCGCCGGCAGATTATGGCGGCGCACCTCGATGGTCACCCGTTCGGCCAGGCTCCACGCCACCGGCCGGTCCAGGCCGAGACGGGCTCCGGATTTTTCCAACTGGTCCAGCGTCTCCAGGGCGCCGGCGATGTCGCCGTCGGCGGCGGCCAGTCGCGCCTTGGCCAGAAAGATGGCGATCAGGTCGTCGGCGGCGGCGATCATCTCCACCAGATCCACGTAATCCCGGATCAATTCCCGCGCCGCATCGATCTCATCGAGGCCGTAGAGCGCCCCGGCCAGCAGGCCTGAACTCAGGCCCAGCAATTCCAGGCCATGCACGGCCAGGCCCCGGGCCGCCGACATCGCCTTCAACAACGCCGCCTTGGCCTGGCGCAGATCGCCTTCCTTGAGGAAGCTCATGGCGAACCAGGCCCGCCCGGCGCAGGACCCGGCGTTGAGCGAGCTTTCGCAGCCGGGATAGCCGTCGCCACCGATCAGCAGGTCGCGGGCGGCAGTGAACTGTCCGGCATGAATATTCGCCCAGGCCTGCACATTGTGCACGACATCGGCGAGGAAGACCTTGTCGCGCGGCAGCGCCAGCACTTCCGGGGTCATCAGCTCGAGAATGGCGGCGGAATCGTCGGTGCGGATGTAGTGCCAGGCCTTCAACAGGGCGATTTCCAGGCGGACCGAGGCGCCGGCGGCGTCGGCATGGCTTTCGATGGCTTTCATGGTGGCGACGAAATCCTCGAATCGCCCCGCCGCCATATCCGCCCAGCAGGCGCAAAGCATCAGTTCCAGGCGCTTTTCCACCTGCGCCTTGGGCAGCGACGTCACCCATTTGAGAACCAGCAGGAATTCGCCGTTCTCGATCATGCCCCGCGCATAACCCTCGACCAGTTCGACGCGGCGATCGGCGTCGTCGGCATATTGCGCGTGATGCACCGCCTCGACGCAATGCCCCTGGGCGGCGAACCAATCACTGGCCTTGCGATTGAGGTCCCTGAGATCCTCTTCCGGCAGGGCCACCAGCCGGCGCAGCAGGAATTTCGAGAACAGGCGGTGAAACCGGTACCAGGGTTCGGCATCGTCGGATTCGATGGGCAGCAGGAACAGGCCGTCGTCCGACAGCTTGCGAAACAGCTCCCTGGCCCGGTGGTTTCCGGTGATCACCTCGCACAGCTGGGCATTGAACCGGCGACAGGCGGCGGTGCGCACCAGCAGGCTCAGTTCCTCCTCATCGAGGTCCTGAACCAGGCATTCCTCGAGATAGTCAATCAACAGATTGGACTGGGTCGGCAGAATGACCTTGTCGAGATTGCCGCAATGCCTGGAGCGGCGCAAGGTGTAGGCGACCACCTGCAGTCCGGCCGCCCAACCGTCGGTGAGGGCCAGGATATTTCGCATCTCCTGCGAACTCATCGGTGGAAGGTCCTGTCTCGACAGGAATTCCTGAGATTCCTCGAGGTCAAAGCGAAGATCGGCAAAGTTGATCGCCGTCACCTCGCCACGGACCCACAGATCGGCGACATTGAGCCCCGGCAGCGAACGGGCCATCAGCACGATCTTCAGATTGTCGGGGGCCAGGTCAAGAATCTTGCCGAACATCGCCACGATGACCGGCGATTCCAGCAAGTGGAAATCGTCAATGAAGATGTAGACATCGCGCGGATGCTTGAGCAGCGTATTGACCAGGGACGAGATGAACCGGTCAATCAAGGCCTCGTTTTCCAGCGAGATGGCATTGGACAGTTCTCTCGGCATGGCCATGCCGAGCGTGTTCAGGGCCTCGATCAGATATCGGGACAGCAGGACGGCGTCGTCCTCCCGGTCGGCGGCGAACCACACCACGTCGCAGCCGCCGGCGATCAGGTCGCGCCGCCAGGTGGTGGCCAGCAGGGTCTTGCCGCATCCGGCCGGTCCGACCATCAGGGTCAGGCTGCGGTCCCGCCCATTGTCGAGAACCGACAGCAGTCGCCGCCGCCGCACCAGCTTGGCGTTGGTGCGCGGTGGGGCAAGCTTGGTCTGGATCAGCGGGCTGACGGGATCTTGCATCGGTTCAGCGGCCCCCATCCAGGCTGGCGAACATGTCGATCTGCCAGCGCATTTCCTCCTCGTCCAGCCGGTAGGCGCCGTCGGCGGCCGGTTGGATAGCGGCGCTGCCGGCGATCCGGCCCAGGCGGATCTGCAGTTCGGCGGCGAACAGCGCCGACAATCCGCCCTCCCAGGCCAAGGCGCACAGCGCCCGCGGCGACTGGGCGGCGATGATCTGCAGAATCACCGGCACCGACATGCCGGTCAGCACCGACAGCCCGGCCACCACCTCATCGGCCTCATCGGACAGCAGGGCAACCATCAGCTTGGCTTCGTCCAGCAAACCGCGATGCAGCAGGTCCCGGGCCTGGCTAAGCAGACGCGCGAAGCCGTCCTGGATCTCGCCGCTGATCGGTGCGGCGGACGAAGCGCCTGCCGCCACCTCAGTCTCGAGACGTTGCTTGACCACCCGGGCAATCGCCCGCACCGTCCCCGGCGGCAGGTCGTGGCGGGCCAGGATGCGGTCAAGCAGTTGGGTCGCCACCGCCTGGGCCAGGCGCAGCGAGTGGCGCTCGCTCAGTTCGGGCCGGTAGACCAGCGGCTCCTGCCAATTGGGCTCCTCGGCCGCCCGCTCGATCAGCGCGTCCAGGGTGCTTTCCTGCAACTGCGCATTGGAATTTTCCAGCATATGGGTGATGGCGGAGACATTGCCGGAGGCGACGATGGCCCTGGTCACCTCCTCGCCGACATAGGCGCGCCGCGAAATGGCCGACAAGGCGCCATCCTCGGGGTTGGAACGGATGACGTCCAGCAGGTCGCCGTCGGTCAGCAACGGCGAATGTTCAAGCACCGGAGCGGCGACCAGGATCTCGGCGTCGCGGGCAAGCCGGCCGATCAGTTCGGCATCGGCGTCGGCGACATCCTTCAGGGCCTCGGCGATGACCGCCCGCACCCGCGTCACCCGGTCGCGGGCCAGGAGATCCAGAACCCGCCCGGCCAGGCTGCGGTCGCGCGGCGAGGCGGCTTGCACCAGGGTGATTTTTCCCGCCAGCAGGCGGCGGACCTCGTCTTCGGGATCGTCGGCCAGCAGCAGATTTCCCTTGGGCGGTGTCCGCGGGTTGGCGGCAACGGCACAGCGCACCCCTGCCACGGTGTCGCCGGCAAGGAAATAAAGGATCTCCGGCGCCACGTCGTCCCGGGCCGCCAGCTCGGCGCGGATCTCCGGGCGGGGGTCGGCGGCCAGGTCCCTGGCCTGCTCATAGGAGGACGGACCGCTCATCGTCGCCGCGGCGTTGCGGGAAGACCGAAATTACCATTGCCGGCGCGTTTGACGCTGTACATGGCACGGTCGGCGCGCGATATGAACTCATTGATATCTTCGTTTAAGGACGAATCATAAACCGCTATGCCAAAAGACACTTTCAGCGGTTTTTGCGGCGACCCGGAATAGCGGATCAAGGGTTTGGCGGCGGCCAGGAAGACTTTGGCGCGATTGACCGCCACGGTCCTGTCGGCATTGTCCAGCCAGACGGCGAATTCGTCGCCGCCAAGCCTTGCCACCAGATCGACCGAACGGGTGTTGCCGCGCAGGATGTCGGCCATGTGGTGCAACGCCACATCCCCCCGTTCATGGCCATGAACGTCATTGACCAGCTTGAAATTGTCGAGGTCGGCATAGACCAGCGCCGCCGTCTGGCCGGACCGCGTCAGGCGGTTGAAACGACGGCAGACCTCCTCGTAGAAGGCGCGCCGGTTCAACAGCCCGGTCAACGGATCGGTGCGCGAAACATCCAGCAGGACATGGTAATCGCTGCGCTGCTGGATGGCGACGGCCAGTTGGCCGGCGACATTCTGCAGCAGTCGGGAGTCCTGGTCGACCCAGGCCGGGCGCTCGACATCGCGCCACAGCAGCACCGCCCCCATCAGATTGCCGGCATAAACGGTCGGCGCGGCCAGCACCGACCAGCTGCCTGTCCCCAGCAGACGCGGTGACGCGACGGTCGGTTCGGCCATCAGGCGGGCCACCACGGTATTGATCTCTGCCTCCGTGCCGACGGCACCGAAGGAGGCCGCCGCCTCCAGGATCACTTTGGTGACTCCCTTGACCAGCGGCGTGGTGGTGGCCAGGATCAGGCAACCATTGGCGCCAAAGCCGTGGGTGCAGGCACTGGCCGCCATTTTTAGCGTGTCGTCGGGGTTGGCCTGGCTGTGGAACACCGTGGTGATCCGCGCGAACAGGCGCTCGGCATTGCGCTGGGCGGCCAGGGTGGCCCGCTGGCGGCGGTCCTCGGTGACATCGCGGCAGATGCCGCGGGCTCCAACCCAATGTCCGCGCTGGTCGTAGAGCGGCACCGCCGCCACCTCGAAGCACAATGAGCGCCCGTCGACATGGCGCAACCACAGTTCCACCCCGTCCAGGGGTGCCGGGGCGGCGAAGGGCAGCACCGCCGGCGCCGGCTTGTCCGCGTCCAACAGAAGCGCGGGATGGCTGCCGATCAACTGATCGGCCCCGCGACCGGCCAATCCCTTGGGACTGATGGCGGTGAAGCTGCCGTCCGCCCCGGTCTCCCAGGAATAATCGCTGGAAATTGCCACGATGTCCTTGAACCGGGCCCGCGACTCGATAAGCGCATTACGCATATGGGTTTCCACCGTGCGGTCGGTGGCGAACACCAGGCGGCGCCCCCCCTCGGCGAGCGGCACCACCTGCAGGTCATACCATCGTGACACCTGGTCGACCGGCGCCATCACCGCCGGGCACAGACCGCCGGCGGCGCCCTCGAGGCGCCCGAGGGCCTCCGCCAGGACCGTCGCGGAAAGGGAAAAAAGCCGGTTGGCGGCGATGATCCGCCCTGCTCCATCGATCATTGCCACCGGCTGGGGAAAGTCGTCCAGACCGGCGCCGTCAACCGCAAGTGACTTAGGAAAGCCAGGAGCCGGCGGCATCGCCTCAGGGGGCCTTGGCGTCATCATCGGCCTTCGCTCCGGCGGCCTGTTCGGGCGGGGCGACGATGCCGCCGGAAATCACCAGCTTGAGCCCTTCCTCGACGGTCATGTCGAGAATCCTGACGTCCTTTCGCGGCAGGAACAGCAGGAACCCGGAGGTCGGATTGGGCGTGGTGGGAACGAATACATTGATCAGGTCATGATCCACATGACAACCAACCTGACGGATCGTCGGCCCGGTGATGAAGGCCAGGGTCCAGATGTCTCGACGCGGATATTCGATCAACGCCACCTCGCGGAAGGCCTGCGACTTCTGCGCCAGGAAGGTCTCGAACAGCTGCTTGACGGCGGAATAGATACTGCGCAGCACCGGTGTCCTGGCCATCACCGCTTCCGAGAAGCGCAGCCAGATCCTTCCCAGAACACCGGCCGCCAGGGCGCCGATGAGGGTCAGCGAAACCACCGTCAATAACAGGCCGACTCCCGGAATTCCCCATTGCCGGGGGTTGAAGGGGGCGGGAATCATCGGCATGATCTGGCGGTCCATCATGTCGATGAACATCCAGGCGATGTAGATGGTGATGGACAGCGGCGCGGTAACCAGGATGCCGGTCAGGAAATAGGCGCGCAGGCGCCCGCCCAGCGTCAGATGGGTGCCGAGGTCTTCTGCTGGCGGGATGGGGTCGTCCGTCTCGCGGCTGTCGTCCAAAATGGGGACCTCGGGTTTGGGTTAACCAATTGTCTCGCGGAGGTTCACCCCCTGTCAATGTACCCCAGCAAAATATGGTCATGGCGGAACCTCCGCCGGCAGGTTAGCCTTTGACGATGAGTGTCCCCTCACCCACCGCACCTGTCGTCGGCGTCGGCGCCGTCGTCTGGAAAGACGGCAGGTTTCTGCTGATCCGTCGGGGCCGGCCGCCACGCCAGGGCAGCTGGAGCCTTCCCGGCGGACGCCAGGAATTGGGCGAAACAGTATTTCAGACGGCCGTCAGGGAAATCCGCGAGGAAACCGGCGTCGCCATCCGGGTCCTCGATATCGCCGGGGTGGTCGACCTCATTGACCGCGACGGCGACGACATCCTCTACCACTACACGGTGATCGATGTCCTCGCCGTCTGGCTTTCCGGCGACGCCGTCGCCGGTGACGACGCCATGGCGGTGGCCTGGGTCGAGCCCGGACAGCTTGACGACTATGGAGCGACCGAGGCCGTGCGCCGCGTCGTCGCCACCGCCGGCAAGCGCCTGGCCGAACTCGGCGGAGCGCCGGCATGACGGCGCCGATCGATCTGCTGGAGCGCCTGATCGCCTTCGACAGCACCAGCCGGCGCTCGAATCTCGACATCATTGCCTTCATCCGGGACAGCCTGGAAGGGCTGGGCGCCGTCTGCCGGCTGACCCATGACGATGCCGGCGCCAAGGCCAATCTGTTCGCCACGCTGGGCCCCACCGACCGCCCCGGGGTGATGCTGTCGGGTCACACCGACGTCGTGCCGGTGGACGGCCAGGCCTGGTCGAGCGATCCCTTCCGCCTGACCGAGCGCGACGGCCGGCTGTATGGCCGCGGCAGCGCCGACATGAAGGGATTTATTGCGCTTTGCCTGCATGCCGCCGGCCGCTACGGCAGCCTCCGGGCTGCCGACCCGCTGCATTTCGCCTTTTCCTTCGACGAGGAACTGGGGTGCATCGGGGTTCGCCGGTTGATCGCCGACCTCGTCACCCTGCCGGTCCGTCCCAGGCTGTGCCTGGTCGGCGAGCCCACCGGCATGAAGGTGGTGGCCGGCCACAAGACCCGGCGCGGTTTCGCCTGTCAGGTCCATGGGCGGGAATGTCACTCGGCGCTGGCCGAAGGCGTCAACGCGGTGGAGGCGGCGGCGCAGCTGGTGACCCATATCGGCGCCATTCAGCGGCGCCTGAAACAGGACGGCCCCTTCGATCATGCCTATGATCCGCCCTATACGACCCTGCATACCGGACTGATCGAGGGCGGTCGCGCCCTCAACATCGTGCCGGCGGACTGCCGGTTCCAGTTCGAGATCCGCGCCCTGCCACGGCAGAATCCCGACGTCCTGGAAGCGGAAATCCGCTGCCATGCCCGTGACCAGTTGGAACCGGAGATGAAGGCGCGGTCCCCCAGCGCCGGTTTCGACATCGCCGTCATCGACGACACCGCCGGCTTTGACCTGCCTGACGACGATCCGGCGGTGGTATTCTTCAGCCGGTTGACCGGCGACAACCGCACACAACGGGTCAGCTTCGGCACCGAAGCCGGACTGTTCAACAAAGCCGGCGTTCCGACGGTGGTCTGTGGCCCGGGCTTCATCGAGCAGGCGCACAAACCCGACGAGTTCATCTCACGCGAGCAGCTGGCGATGGGGGAAGCCTTCCTCGACCGCCTGCTGGAAGAGCTTTAAAACTCAAACCTTTTCGACATCGACGTCGTGATGACGCTTGCCGTAATGGTCGAGCCAGTCGGCCCCATTGGGGATGAAATCCTGCAACCGGACAAAATTGGGATGGTTCAGCCATTGCGAATAAAGCGCCAGGCAATGCTCGTAGCTGCGCATGTTCTGAATGACGAACTTGATCATTCCCTCGCCCATTGCCGTTTGAGTCTTCAGGAAAAAATCCATCGGGCTTGTCATGGTCTCGCCCCTTCTTTTTCAGGCGGCATTCATTGGAACCGCAGGCCACAGTTTACCATAACCGGCGTCCGCCAATAGCGCTTTTAGCGATCAGCGGCCATGAGGGAATGGCGCCCCATTGTACCGACCGGCAACAAATGGCAGAATGATCACCGAGCAAATTCGAAAGATGAAGGAAGTCATGGCAGACGACACCAACCGTATGCGCAAAATTGCCAGCAACTTGAATGAGGCTGACCGCATTAAGAACCTCAGCAAGAGTTCCGAGGTGCGTCGCGACATCGAGGAAACCCTGGGTACGGATATCGTCAACCAGGAGAAACTGACCACCCTGGCGGAAAACATCTGGCTGAACGTGCCGATGGCGGCCCGCGCCCGCTTCACCGCCGAGGAATGGCAAAAAGCCATCCATGAGCGCTGCACCAGCGCCCTCATGCGGGCCGAACATGTGCTGGAGGAAAACAAGATCGACGACAAGATGTTCGTCGCCAAGGTCAAAATCCTGCGTCAGACCTTCGCCTCCCAGGTGGTGCGGGCGATGCACGACGTATCCAATAAATACCGTGCAAAATAAGCGGTGAAGTAGGCCGGGCGATGCCGAAGATTACCATTGATCTGCCCCGATTGACCGTATTCGTCATCGATGATCAGGATTATGTCCGGTCCATCATCGTCCAGCTGCTGCGCCGCCTCGGCGTCGGCAAGGTGCATGAATGCGACGGCGGGCCTTCGGCGCTGGAAACAATGCGGGATATCAAACCCGATCTGATCTTTTGCGACATCCGCATGAAGCCGATGGACGGCCTGCAGTTTCTGCGAGAAGTGCGCAACGGCAAAAGCGTCGCCGATGCCGCCGTCCCGGTGATTTTCCTGACCAGCGCCTCCGACCGCAACACCGTCGAGGAAGCGATCAAGGAGGATGTCAGCGGGTATATGGTGAAACCGGTTTCCGCCAACGACCTCAAGGACAAGATTATATCCGTCATGACCAAGCGCCTGGCCAAAGGCGCCGCCTGGTAAATTTTCTTTTGAGGAATGAGACAATGCAGCAATACCGGTTGGTCACACGCAGTGACTTTGATGGACTTGTTTGCGCCGTGCTGTTGAAGCATCTGGGAATGGTCTCGGAGGTCAAATTCGTTCATCCCAAGGACATGCAGGACGGCAAGATCCAGGTGGGCGCCGGGGATATCACCACCAATCTGCCCTTCGTCCCCGGAGTACGTCTGGCCTTCGACCATCACCTGTCGGAAACCATTCGCGTCGCCAAGGACCCGCACCACATTATCGATCCCGATGCGCCCTCGGCGGCGCATGTGGTGTTTCATTATTTCGGCGGGCCGGAGCGCTTTCCCGCCGCCTGGAAGCCGATGATGGACGCCGTCGACCAGGGCGACTCGGCGCAGTACGCGATCCAGGACATCCTGGAACCGAAGGACTGGACGCTGCTCAATTTCATCATGGATGCGCGCACCGGCCTGGGCCGTTTCCGGGATTTCAGGATTTCCAATTACGACCTGATGATGCAGTTGATCGATTACTGCGGAACCCACAGCATCGACGAGATCCTCGCCCTCCCCGATGTGCGCGAACGCACCGACCTTTACTTCGCGCAGCAGGAAAAATTTGAAGATCAGGTCACCCGTTGCGCCGCCCTGCACGAAAATCTGGTGGTGCTGGACCTGCGCAACGAGGAGACCATTCACGCCGGCAACCGGTTCATGATTTATGCCATGTTCCCCAAGTGCAATATTTCGATCCATGAAATGTGGGGGGTGAAAAAGGTCAATACGGTCTTCGCCATCGGCCGGTCCATCGTCAACCGGTCATCCAAGACCAATGTCGGTGAACTTTGTCTGGCCTATGGCGGCGGTGGCCATGCCAAAGCGGGTACTTGCCAGGTCGAAAATAATCAGGCTGACAAAGTTTTGGCCGAATTGATCGCCAAGATCACCGCCGACGGTTGATCTTTATCGGCCTGACGAATTCGACTAAGATCAGCGGCGCTCGGATTTGGCGACGCCGGAATTTTTTTTATGGCCGAAGGCCGGATTTCATCGGATTTACAGGCCAAAATTACGTTGCAGGCGGCACGCGACGTGGCCTTTTCCCTCGACCAGACCCTCAAGTCGGCACGACACGCCGCCGCCTCGCCGTCAGCGTTGTCCGGCAAGGCCCTGGAAACCACCGAACGATTGTTCAACCTGCTGGACCTGTTGAGCTCTTGGCTCGAAGTGGTCGGACCGGGGTTGCACGACGATCTGGCCACCGGCATCGCCGTCCTGCGCGACAAGGCGCTTCCCGTCGGGGTCCGCCTGATCGGCCAGCGGGCCAGGCGGATCCTGCGTCGCGGCGAACACGCCGCCTCCGGCGCCGACGGTTTTCCGGTGGGGATTTCCCTGGCCCTGGCGGAATCGGTGGCGGGCTTGCGCACCAGCGTCGATTCGCTGGGCGGCATGGAAAACATACCCGACGAGCTCAGGACCACCATCGATCGCACCTACAAGGTCATCGAAACCCTGATTGAACTGGAAAACCGGCATGGCGTATTTCGTGAATTCGAGATAGGCCCGGCACGAGACATCTTCGACTGAGGTTACCCTTGGCTTTCTCCTACAGCATCAGCGTCTCCGATCCACGCAACTCCTTTGGTTCCAATCTGGCGTTATTGAAGGCCGATCTTACCCAGGCGCTCACCGACTGGTCGCAGTTCATCAGCGGCAACGGCACGCTGGCGGTTTCCATCGTCGCCGCCACCACCAGCACCGGCCGCGCCAGCGGCGGCTCTTCCAGCGTCGTCAGCATCGGCACCAGCGCCTCTGGAGCCCAGGTGATGGAGGGGTCGAGCCAATATGAGCTGGCCACCGGGCAACATGCCGCCGGGACCACCAGCGACATGACCATCACCATCGACCCGGCCTATCTTTCGCAGCTGTATCTGAACCCCAACCCCGGCGCCGGCGGCATGCCGTCCGGCAGCGGCATCGACGCGGTTTCGGTGCTGCGCCATGAATTGGCCCATGGCTTCGGCATCTGGGGCTATTACGGTCAGAACGGCGCGCTCAGTTTCAATGGCGGCTATCTGACCAATTTCGACACCATGATCAGCAAGAGTGCCGACGGCACCGCCTATTTCACCGGCGCGGCGGCGGTGGCGGCCAACGGCGGCCAGGTGCAACTGACCACCAACAGCTCCTATGGCGAGAATTATTACCATCTTGCGCAAAGCGCCACCGGTAAGAACGGCCAGGACCTGATGAACGGCCAATATTTTTATTCGGGCAAGAGTTACGCCATTTCACCGCTCGATCGCGCCATCCTGTCGGATCTCGGCCTGACCATGGTCACCCCCTCCACATACAATATTTCCAATGCGTTGAGCGGTGACGCGCAAGGATATCTGACCGGCGCCGTCACCGTTGCCGACAGCGCCGCCAATGTGCAGTCGGCCTTCGACAATCTGCAGAGCCTCTATGCCAAGAACCTGCTCGGCGGGGTGCAACTCACCGACGCCGCCAGCGCCACCCTGTCGCTGACCCCGGCCACCATCGCCAAGGACCTCGGCGCCCTGCGCAGCATCACCGGCAGCATCAACCTGGCCGAACAGGGCAACAGCGGCAACGACACTTTCATCGCCCATGCCGGTGTCGTCACCATCACCGGCGGCGGCGGCCATGACACCGTCACCCTGCAGGGACCCAGATCCGCCTACAGCCTCGCCGCCATCGGCAGCGGCGGGGTGTCGGTGGTGGATTCGAGCGCGAGCCGCGACGGCACCGTCAACGCCTCAGGTGTCAACTACCTGACCTTCAGCGACAAGACGGTGGTGGTGGCCACCGCCGACCAGGCCAATCTCGCCCGCCTCTACCAGGCGGCGTTCAACCGCGCCCCCGATATCGGCGGGCTGAACGCCTGGGAGGATGTCTATGCCGCCAATATTTCGGCCTCGGTGAAGACGCAAGGGGCGGTCACCTCGCTGGCCCTGACGCCGCTGTCGACGGGAGGCATCTCGGTGGCCCAGGGATTTACCGGGTCAGCCGAATTCACCGCCAAATACGCCGGTCTGGACAATACCGGCTTCCTCAACCAGCTCTACAACAACGTGTTTTCCCGTCCGGCCGATGCCGGCGGCCTGTCGGCCTGGCTGTCGGTGATGAACAACGGCTCCTACAGCCGCGAAATGGTGCTGGTGGGATTTGCCGAAAGCACCGAGAACATCGCCCGCACCGGCGGCGACTGGCTGTTCGCGGTGTGAGGCGCTAAAATTTGTTGTTCCTGGGGAAACCGACCGGCGGCAAACGGCCGACGGTGGCCCGCTTGCCCAGCCAGGACTGCAGATTGGTCTCGGTGCGGGTCTTCTCGCCCATTTTCCACGACAACCCATCTGCCAAGTTGAAGACCTTGATGTCAGAGATGCCGCCATCGCGATATTTCTGCAGGATGACGCCGCGGCCGCGGGTCATCTCGGGGATCTCCTCGGCTTTGAACACCAGCAATTTGCGGTTGCGCCCGACGATGGCCACCGCGTCGCCGTCCAGCGGCAGGCAGAAATCGGCGGTTTCGCCGTCGCCGAGGGTGACGATCTGCTTGCCGGCGCGGGTCTGCGCCAGCACTTCATCGGTCTTGACGATGAAGCCCCGCCCGCCCGAGGATGCCACCAGCAGTCGCGTCGCCGGCCGATAAGGCATCAGCACCGAAACGACGGCGTCGTTGGGCAGGTCGATCATCAGCCGCAGCGGTTCGCCATGGCCGCGCCCGCGCGGCAGCTTGTCGCCGCCCAGGGTGTAGAAGCGGCCGTTGCTGACGAACAGCAGCAGCTTGTCGGTGGTGGCGGCGTGCAGGACGTATTTGAGCTGGTCGCCTTCCTTGAACTTCAGGTCCTCGGCGGTTTCGGAATGGCCCTTGACCGCCCGCACCCAGCCCTTCTCGGACAGGATGACGGTGATGTCCTCGCGCTCGATGAAGGCTTCGATGGGCACCACCACGCCGGACGGCGCGTCGCCCAGTTCCGTCCGCCGCCGGCCAAGGGCGTCATTCTTGCCGAACTTGCCGCGGATGGCCTCGATTTCCCCGCCGATGGCCTGCCAGCGCAATCCCTCGTCGGCCAGCAAGGCCTGCAGTCCGGCCTTTTCCGAAGACAGCTTGGCGTGTTCGCCCCTGATTTCCATCTCTTCCAGCTTGCGCAGGCTGCGCAGCCGCATATTGAGGATGGCCTCCGCCTGCACATCGGTAAGGTCGAAGGCCTTCATCAATTTCGGCTTCGGCTCGTCCTCGTTGCGGATGATGCGGATCACCTTGTCGAGGTCGAGATAGGCCTTGAGATAGCCTTCCAGCACCTCGAGGCGCCGGTCGATCTTGCCCAGGCGATACCGCGAACGGCGCAGCAGCACCACATGGCGATGGTCGAGGAAGGCCCGCAGCACCTCCTTCAACGACATCACGCGGGGCACCGACTCGGCGTCCAGCACATTCATGTTCAGCGGAAAGCGGGTCTCCAGGTCGGTCTGGCGGAACAGCTGTTCCATCAGGGTTTCCGCCTCGACGGTGCGGTTCCTCGGTTCCAGGACCATGCGCACGACATCCGTCGATTCGTCGCGGACATCGGCCAGCAGCGGCAGTTTCTTGGCTTCCAGCAGTTCGGCGATCTTTTCGATCAGGCGCGATTTCTGCACCTGGTAGGGAATCTCGGTGATAATGATCTGGTAGAGCCCATGGGACAGCTTTTCGACCTCCCAGCGGGCCCTCAGGCGGAAACTGCCGCGTCCGCTGCGATAGGCCTCGAGGATCGCCTCGCGGCTTTCCACCAGCAGCCCGCCGGTGGGGAAATCCGGTCCCGGCATATGGGCCACCAGGGAGTCGATCGAACATTCGGGTTGGGCGATCAGATGCAGCAGCGCCCCGCAGATCTCCCCGGCATTATGCGGCGGGATGCTGGTCGCCATGCCCACGGCGATGCCGGCGGCGCCATTGGCCAGAAGATTGGGGAAAGCCGCCGGCATCACCACCGGCTCCTCCTCGGTACCGTCATAGGTGGGGCGCAGATCCACCGTGTCCTCGTCGAGGCCGGTCATCAGGGCGGCGGCGACCTCGGTCAGCTTGGCCTCGGTGTATCGCATGGCCGCGGCGTTATCGCCGTCGATATTGCCGAAATTGCCCTGTCCCTCCACCAGTGGGTAGCGCTGGGCGAAGTCCTGGGCCAGCCTGACCATGGCGTCATAGACCGAGGTGTCGCCATGCGGATGGTATTTGCCGATGACGTCGCCGACCACGCGGGCGCATTTCTTGAACCCGCCGTCGGGATCCAGCTTCAACTGCTGCATGGCGTAGAGCAACCGGCGGTGAACCGGCTTCAGCCCGTCGCGGACATCGGGCAACGAACGCGAGACGATGGTCGACATGGCATAGGCGAGATAACGCTCACCCAGGGCTTCGGCCAACGGGGTATCCCTGACATCGCCGGCAATGGCGGTCCCGGTCATATTTTCCCTCACTTGAGGCGGTCAACAAGGCGTGCGCGGGCCGGCGGCAATCGCTTGCCATGCGGGCCCAGCACATGACGCTCGAGAAAATAGCCGGTCAGTCTGAGGCCGTCCAACCATTGTTGCGGGCTGCCCGGTCCGCCGTCGAGCAGAAAGCCCGGCAGCGGCAGCAGGCGGTCGCGATAGGCCGCGCCGCCGGCGGCGCTGACCGCCTGGCCGCTTTTCGGCGACACATAGACCAGCCCCTCGGTGACGCCGGTGGCGGCGCAAGCGGTGAAGTCGAGGCCGAAGCCCAGATCCTCCAGCAGATACAGCTCCCAGCGGACGAAAATCGCCGGCCAGGCCTCCTCGGCCAGGCCGGCCAGCAGGGCGGTCATGCCGGCAAACACCCGCGGATGCGGTTCGCGGTCCGGCAGCGCCGAGGCGGCCAGCGCGCAGGCGGCGGTCACCGCCGCCAGCCGGCGGGCGTCATGCAGCCAGGCGGTGCCGCCGGCGGCCAGCAATTCCCAGGTGACGTTGCCGAGCTGTTCGGGCAGGCGTCCACGCCAGGTCACCTGCAACCGGTTGCCGGGCTGCAGCGACCCGCGCGCCGCCTTGCCGGCGCCGCCCCTGACCAGACCGGCATGACGGCCATGCCCGGCGGTCATCAGCTGGGCCACCGCCGAGGTTTCGCCATGCCGGGTCAGCGACAGCAGGATCGCCTCGTCTCGCCATTCCATCCGCTGATGTTAGCCGACTAGGCCGGCTCGGTCACCCTGTCGATGGCGGCGAACAGTTGGGCCAGCTTGAACGGCTTGGGCAGCAGGACAATGGCCGGATCGGGCAGTTCGGCCGGATCGATGAACCGGCCGCTGGCAACGATCACCGACAATCCGGGGCTCAGCGCCAGGGCCCGGGCGGCCAGCGACAGGCCGTCCATGTCCGGCAGGCCGTAGTCGGTGATCAGCACCTTGATCGCGGGATTTTCCTCGAGCAGCCGCAGCGCCTCCCCCGGCCGGCCCACCGCGCGCACCTGGAACCCGGCATTCTCCAGGTTTTCGCTCATGATGGTGCGGACGATCTCCTCATCCTCAACCAGCAGCAGTCCGGCCGGAGACCCCGGCGCGGCCGGCCCCGCCCGCCCGGCCAGCGCCGCTTTTACCGACTCCGCCAGCTGCGCCAGGCGATAGGGCTTGCTGAGCAGGACCACGCTGTCATCCGCAAGCCCGCCTGGACTGGCGGCATCGTCGGAATAGCCCGAGGTGAACAGGACCGGCAGGCCCGGCTCGAAGGCGCGGGCGCGATCGGCAAGGACCCGGCCGTTGGGTTCGCCGGTCATCACGATATCGGTAAACAGCAGATCGATCCGCTGCCCGCTTTCCACGATCTTCAGCGCCGTCTCGCCGTTTTCCGCACCGATCGCCTGATATCCTAGCGCCGTCAGCTGGGCGACGGTTGCCGCCCGCACCACGTCATCGTCCTCCGCCACCAGGATGACCTCCCCCCGCCCCTGGGCGATCGGCCTTTCCTCCGCCGCCTCCGGTGCCACCGTCTCCGGCTCCAGGCTACGCGGCAGGTAAAGCCGCACCGTGGTGCCCCGCCCGCGCAGGCTGTCGATCTGAATATGGCCGCCCGACTGGCGGACGAAGCCGTAAACCATGGACAGGCCGAGGCCGGTCCCGGCACCTTCCCGCTTGGTGGTGAAAAACGGCTGCAAGGCCTGGTCGAGGACCTCCGGCGCCATGCCGCTGCCGGTATCGGTCACCGCCAGCATCACATACTCCCCCGGCCTGGCCGCCAGATGCTCGGCCGCATAGGCGGCGTCCAGGACCCTGTTGCTCAGACCGATGGTCAATTTTCCGCCCGCCGGCATGGCGTCGCGGGCATTGAGGGCAAGGTTGAGAATGGCATTCTGCAGTTGCGACGAATCCGCCAGTGCCGGCCATAATCCACCGTCGACCGCCAGTTCGATGGCGATCTGCTCGCCGATCGTGCGGCGCAGCATGCTAGCCATTTCGCCCAGCAGGCGGTCACAGGCCAGGGGGCAGGGGTTCAGCGGCTGCAGCCGGGCGAAAGCCAGCAATTGACCGGTCAGCTTGGCTCCCTGCTGCGCGCCGCCGACGGCGTTGGCGAGGAACTCGGCACCGGCGGCGCCAGGGCCCATGGCCCTGATGGCGAGATCGAGATTGGACAGGATGACCTGCAGAAGATTGTTGAAATCATGGGCGATACCGCCGGTCAGCTGCCCCAGGGCATCCAGCTTCTGCAACTGCACCAGCGCCTGTTCGACCTCCCGATGCCGGCGCCTGGCCCGCAGCGCGGCAACCCCGAACGACACGTCCTCGGCCAGATCGGCCAGCAGCCGGACCTCCTCGGCACCGAACGCCCCGGCCTCGCCGGAATAGATGGTCAGGGCGCCGAGGCAGCCGCCGTCGACGGTCAGCGGCAGGGCGATGCTGGAACGGAAGCCGCGACGCGCTGCCTCGGCGCGCCAAGGCGCCATGCGCGGATCGCCGTCGAAATCATGATTGACCTGCGGCTCGCCGCTGCGGATCGCCATCCCCGAGATGCCCTGTCCGGCGGCATTGTCGCCCCAGGATATGCTGACCACCGCCAGATACCCGTCCTCATGCCCGGCCAGGGCCACCGGCTTGACCGTCCGCTCGGCATCGCTTTCCGCCAGACCGATCCACGCCATGCGGAAGCCGCCGCTGTCGACGGCGACGTCGCAGATGCGCTGGAACAGCTGCTGCTCGTCGGCGGCCCGCACCACCGCCTGGTTGCCGGCGCTTTGCGTGCGCATCAGGCGCGACAGCCGCAGCAGCTGGACCTGGTCGGCCCGATGCCTGGCCAGATGGCCGAGCAGGCGCAGGATCAACAGACAGACCACGGCGCTGGACAGCGCCAGGACC
>DUZF01000043.1 GCA_013349665.1 Rhodospirillaceae bacterium
ATTTGCATCAGCGCGCCCTGGCCATCGCGGTAGCGGACGAGGTGAAGAAAGGCCCTGACCGCCTTCTCCGGCGTGTCGAAGACCGGCACCGCCGCCTCGGTGAAGATCTGGTGGATGGTCCCGTCGATGCCGCGCCCCAGCCAGCAGGCGATCACCTGCCGCTGGGTCTTTTTCGCCGCTTCGGCGACGGCCCGGGCCACCGCCTCGGACGGCGCCAGGGGGGAGGGGGTATAGGTCACCAGGAGGGAGCCGACGCCGGGATCGTCGAGCATCGCCTGCATGGCGGCCTGGTAACGCGCCGGATCGGCGTCGCGGCCGAGATCGAGCGGGTTGGCCGGTCCGCGGGCGGCGCCGGCGAAGCCTTTCAGGCTCGCTTCGTCGGGACAGGCAAGACGGTTCTCGGCGCCGACGATGGCCGCCGCCAACTGGCCGGGACCGCCGCCATTGCCCAGGATGGCAAGTTTGTCGACCGCCGGATATTTGCCGTATCCCAGGCTTTCCACGGCGTCGAACCATTCGGCGGCGTCGGCCACCGGCAGCATGCCGGCCCGTCGGAAGGCGGCATCATGGATCTGGTTGCTCAAGGGGTTGGCCAGGTCATGCGGCCTGAGGACGAGGATCGGCTTGATCCTCGACAGCGCGCGCGCCGCCGAAAGAAAGGCGCGGCCGTCGGCGATGCCGCGGACATACAGCAAGACCGCCCGGGTCCTGATGTCCGCCGCCAGGTAATCGAGAAGCTCGGGAAGGTCGAGATCGACCCCGTCACCGGTGGTGACCACGGTGGAAAAGCCGATGCCGCGTCCGGCCGCCCAATCCACCACCGCCGCGGCGATGGAATTGGATTGCGACACCAGGGCCAGTTTGCCGGGGGCGGTTCTGGCGCCGAGGCCGCTGGCGTCGAGCCCCTGCAGCGCCACCTGGATGCCCGACGATCCCGGTCCGAGGATGCGGATGCCCCGGCTGCGGGCGACCTCGCCAAGGGCTGCCTTGAACGGGGTGTCCGGGGCATGGCCGTCCGGATCATTGGCCATCACCACGCCGACCTTGGTGCCGCGATCCGCCAGGCGGACCAGTTCCTCCGCCACCTTGGCGGCCGGGAGGCAGAGAACCGCGAGGTCGGGAGCCAGCGGCAGCGCCTCGGCGGTCTTGTAGCAGAGCAGCCGGTGACAGGCCCGGTAGCTGGGATGAACCGGCAGGACGGCGCCCTTGAAACCGCCGGCATGCAGGCTCTCGAGGACGACGCTGCCCAATGAACCGGCCTTGGCCGAGGCGCCGATGACGGCGACGGAGTCCGGCTGAAACAGCGCCCGCAATGCCCGCATGTGAATTCCCCCAATGATCTGTCGGCCCGGGGCACCACCCAAGCCAATGCATCCCCATGCCGGGCACCATACCACCGGTTGATGATGCCTATCTAGCGGAGTATGCTGCGCCGACCGGGGAAGAATAGGGGGTGATATCCATGTCCAAACTGAAAGTCGATGTGACGACCGAGGGCGGCGTTACCGTGGCCAGCCCGAGGGGGCGGATCGACAGCAATACCGCGCCTGATTTCGAGGAGGCCTTCATGCCCCTGGCGAAGGACGGCGCTATCGACATCAGGCTGGATTTCTCGGACGTGGCTTTTCTCTCGAGCGCCGGCCTCCGGGTGATCGTGATGGCCTCGAAGGCGCTGAAGACCCGCGGACAGAAGCTGTCCATCCTCTCGGTTCCGGCCAATGTGCTTGAAGTGCTGACCATTTCCGGCCTGACGACATTCATCGACGTCCAGGCCGCGTAACCTACCGTGAAGACCCAGATACGCATCCTGACGGGGGTCCTGGAGCCCTCGTTCACCGCCGCGGCCGCCACCTGGCTGCAGGGGCTGGGCGAGGAATTCAGTGTCGGTGCCAAGGATGCCGGGCGCATGGCATCCTGCCTGGAAACCCTGCTTGCCGACATTCTCGGCCATGCAAGCGAGGACGACCTCGGCACCAGGATCGATCTGCGGGCGACGGTTTCGACCCATCGCATCGTCCTGCTGGCCAGCGATTGCGGCCCGGCCCGCGATCTGCCGGCGAAGGGCCGCCGCTACCAGCGCGTCGACGGCCGCAATCATTTTGAACTGCTCTTCAACCTGACCGGGGCAACCCGGGTGACCGACCGTTCGCGTCACGTGCCCCGCGATGTCGACCGGCGCAACCATTTCGCCGAGATCAAGCTGCCGATCACTTATGCCGACGGCGCCGTCGTCACCGAAGACCGCCGGCAGACCCAGGATCGCCGCGGCAACGCGGTCTTGTCCCGTTCCGAGGTCTTCCATGGCGTGCCCTATGCCGTGCTGGACCAGGTGATCGACCGTTTCCCCATCCAGCAGTTCGCCGCCGACACGGTGGTTCTGGAGCCGGGTAAAAAGAACGAGTTCGTGCATATCGTCCTTGGCGGCTGTCTCAAGATCAACGTCGGCAAGCCCGGCGACGAGCAGTTCATCTTTATCAAGTTGGGGGGATGTGCCGGCGAGATGTCGATCATCGACAACCAGCCGGTGTCGGCCTATGTGATCGCCCCGCCCGGCACCGAACTGCTGCTGATCGACGGGCCGTCGTTCATCGACGAGCTGCTGGTGATGCCGAAAGTGGCGCGAAATCTGCTCTCGGCCCTGGCCGCCAGGATGCGTCACAGCAACGCGCTGATCGCTCAGCGGGTCCGCGTCGAGGCGGAAATGAAGCAGATGCAGCGGGAACTCGCCGTCGCCAAGGAAATCCAGGAAAGCCTTCTGCCCACCGAACCCTTATTTGCCGGCGACAACCGGCTGGATTGCCGGGGGCGGATGGCGACAGCCAAGGAGGTGGGCGGCGATTTTTACGATGTCTTCTTCCTCGACCCGGAAAATCTGTTTTTCGTCATCGGCGACGTCTGTGGCAAAGGCTTGCCGGCGGCGCTGTTCATGGTCCGCGCCATTTCGGCGCTGAGGGCCCATTCGGGTCGCGATCATTTCGATCAGGACTATGTCGCCGACATCGTCACGCGCCTCAACAACCAGCTTTGCGACTACAACGACAAGAGCCAGTTCCTGACCGCCTTTTGCGGTATCCTCAACCTCGACAGCGGGGTGATCAGATACATCAATGCCGGACACAATGCCCCGGCGATAGCCCCGAACGGCGGCGGCTTCAGCTTTTTCAACGAGCCCATCAACCCCATTGTCGGCATGCTCGAGGGACTGACCTATCGTTCCGGCACCATCGAACTGCCGCCGGGTGGGCGCCTGATCCTCTATACCGACGGCGTCACCGAGGCGGAAACCCATGATTCGACGATTTTCGGCGAGGAAAGGCTGATCGGCTGCCTGAACGCCGCCGACGGCAGCGGTGCCGCCGGGCTGGTGGACGGCATCTTCACCGCGGTGGAGGGCTTTGTCGCCGGTGCCCCGCAATCGGACGACATCACCGTTCTGGCGATCGGCCGTCGGGGGTGAGGAGGCGAAAAAAATCTTAAGTATGAGCGGCGCCGGCAAAAGGTGGCGCCGGCTTTTTCGGCGACATCCTTGCGGATGGCGTTGGCAGTCTCCCGGTTGGCAAAGATACCGAAAAAGAACGTCGCGCTACCTCCTACAGAAGGTATGATCCAAAGCCCCGATCGGATAACAATTGCATCAGAAGACGAGCGTCAGGCGGAATGCCAATCCTAGCATCAACCGTGCGTCGCAATTGTATACCGCAGCTGTCTTATCTTAATGACGGGGGCTGATCATGCAGGATATTGAGATTCTTCTTATTGATTCAAATAAACTTTTTAGGGAGGGTTTGAAAAGGCTTTTAGATAACTCTCCATTCCTGATCTCGGCCGAGGCTGATACTCTGACCGAAGGACTGGAGAAATTGACCGCCGGGCTGCATACCAAGATTGCTTTGGTCGAGTTCGATGCCGGCAACGACGATGTCCAGCAACTGCATCTTCTGCGCGAGAAATGGCCGGACCTCAAATTGGTGGTACTGGCCGCCACCACCCGCAACGTCCATCACCTGGCCCGATGCTTCGAGGCGGGTGCCGACGCCTATCTGCTGAAGAATATTTCGCCCGATGCCCTCCAGCAGTCGTTGAAACTGGTGCTGCTGGGTGAAAAGGTGTTTCCCACCCGCCTTGCCGCTCTGCTGGTCAGCGGGCAGGTGGAGGCCCATCGGCCGGTCACCGCCTCGGCCGATCTCGAGGGTTTGTCCGAGCGCGAATTGCAGATCCTGCGCTGTCTGCTGAACGGACATCCCAACAAGGTGATCGCCAAGAAACTGAACATCACCGAGGCGACAGTGAAGGTTCATCTCAAGGGCGTGTTGAAGAAGATCAATGCCGCCAACCGGACCCAGGCCGCCATTTGGGCGTTGAACAACGGGTTGTCCAGCGATACGCCGTTGCCGACGCGGACACGCCGGCCGACAGCGGGCAGCAGTGCCGAAGTGCCGCACAGCGTATGACGCCGGCCTTTTGCGGACGAGGCATGGCCTTCGGCGGCATGCCTCGTCCTGCTAATGAGCGGTCGGAGCCGGGGGATCGGTTTCGCGATCCGTCAGGTCGTCCGCGACGCCGCTGCCCAACTGAAGAATAGCGGCCTTGATGGTTTCGTACTGGCGCGCCGCGAAGACCGCCGCCTCGGTACGGTTCTGAAACTTCAGGGATTTCAGTATGGCCCGTACCTTGGTCTTGACGTTGGCCTCGGTCAATGACAGGCCGCGGGCGATGGCGCGGTTGGTTTTGGCCAGGCGGACCTGGTCGAGGATCGCCAGTTCAATCGGCGAGAGTTTTTCAATGCTGTCGCAGCGCAGTCGGTCGGTGACGATATCCATGACGGCGGCCGAGGGCAAAATCGAGTAACCCGCCTTCGACAGGGCCAGGATGTCTTTCAGGCGGTGCATGTTGGCATCGCTGAAGACGACGCCGCAGACCAGTTCGAGCAGCCCCGTGCTGTCGAGGAACTCCTGCGAGCGGATCAGCAGCACCACCTTGTGGCGCCGGCAGAATTCCGCGAGATTTTCCGCATGGAGCTTGGCCAGCATGCGCATGACCGAGAACGACAGGACCACTACCTCGGCGTTGGTTTCCGACGGCCCCAGCACCAGATTGCCGGGGTCGGCGAAGAGGGTCACATCGCGTCGTTCGTCGGCATCGAAGCGTGAAAGTATGTCATCGGCCAATCGCGAGTCGTCGACGGCCAGAGCGGCGAGCGGACGGCGCGGCTGTTCCTGGGCTGACAGTTCTGTCATCGCCTTATCCCTAGTTCATCACGAAACGGTTGACATGGGAGCGCTCGAATTCATCGAACTCTTCGTCGGTGAACAGCTCGAGTAAATTGTTCAGGCGCTGGCGATAGCCGGGGTCGACGATAAAAAGATAGACGTCAAAATTATCCAAGAAATTCAGCAGATGATATTCCAGTGCGGATTGCCGGATATCGTCCCCGGTGCCAACTGGTTTGGGGTATTCAGTCGGCTGTGATGATTGTTTATTTCTCAACATTTCCGCCCTCCACCCTAAATTATTCATGAGAACGACGATAGAATTGTTGTTAGTATTGACTCTGCTAAAGCGTCGGTAAATGGCCGGTTAATTGAATATATACACCGTTTTATATATATAAAGAACGGCCATTATGGGATATCCACTTTGGATAAGCCTCTATTATATTGGAGAAAATTGTATATAAATATTTTGAGTAGGCGATGTTTTGTCCTTATTTTTTTCATTGAAATAATAATAAGAATAATAAATTTTTTTCAAAAAACTGTTTAAGATTTGTGCTCAATTACAATTGTGTAAGTTATTGCGCGACAATGTGTAGTGTATATAAATATGTATATGTCATGAGAGATGAAAAATGCATGAGACTTTCCATGTTTTACTGATTATTGTGTTTGTTACACGATTGATTGAATCGGAAATCTGAAAGAACGGCGACGGGACAATCACCGGCATCGCGCAAAAGGAAGCTCCGAAAGGGTGGAATGTTGTCCTTTCTGAACGATCTGTGGGGCGGCGAGCGGCGCTCGCGAGGAGAGGGCATCATCGACGAGATGCAACTGGCTATGGATGCCCTGCCGATCGGTGTCGCTCTCGCCGACGCCACCGCGGTCGGCGATCCGGTGGTTTACGTCAACCCCCGTTTCGCCGAGGTCGCCGGCGTCAATGCGAAGCAGGTCATCGGTATGCCGCTCGGGGCTCTGCCGGGTGGCGAGATGGATATCTTTCCGGTCCGCGACACCGGTGGAAAGCTGCTGCGCCGTCTCGGCGTTCTTTCCGAAGCCAGGGAGTTGCGGCGCATCGTTGCCGAGATGACCCGCCGAAGCGAAGAGGCCGAGCGGACCAGCCTCGCCAAGTCACGCTTTTTCGCCTCGGCCAGCCATGATCTGCGGCAACCGCTGCAGGCGCTGGCCCTATTTACCTCGGCGCTCGATACCCATGTGACGTCGACCCAGGGGCGGACCATTCTCGGCGCCGTGAAGCAGTCGCTGGCGACCATGGACCAGATGTTTGAATCCATGCTCGATATGTCGCGCATCGAGGCCGGGGTCCTCAGGGCGGAGCCGCGGATTTTCATCGTCAATGACCTGCTGGAACGGCTCGAGGTCGAGTTTCTGCCCCAGGCTACCGACAAGGGGCTGCGCCTGAAGGTGGTGCGGTCCAGTGCCGCGATCCATACCGATCCGGCGCTGCTGGCCCGTATCCTGCGAAATTTCCTGTCCAATGCGGTGCGTTACACGGATCGCGGAAAGATCATCTTCGGTTGCCTGCGCCGTGGGCCGAAGCTGGCGATCTGCGTCGGCGACTCCGGCTCGGGGATCGCCGAGGATCAGCGCCAGGCCATCTTCGAGGAATATTTTCAGGGTCGCCAGCGCCGGGCGGCCGCGGGAATGGGCCTAGGTCTGGCCATCGTCCGGCGGTTGGCCGATCTTCTCGGCCATGGGCTGCAATTGCGGTCGGTTCCGGGGCGCGGGTCGCTGTTCTCGGTTGTCGTGCCGTTGGCCGAGGGGCCACCGATCGATCGGCTGCCGGCCGAGGATCCGGCGCCGTCGGCCGGCGAAATGCCGGCGGGCAGGGTGATGATCGTCGATGACGACCAGGCGGTGCGTGAAGGGCTGTCGGTGCTGCTGAAGGAATGGGGCTGCCTGGTGACCGCCGCCGCCAGCGGCAGTGAGGCCCTGGCCAGGCTCCATGGCGAAGGCCTCCGGCCGGACGTCATCCTCGCCGATCTGCGCCTGCCCGAGCCGGGGGGCGGAGTGAGGGTGATCCGTGATCTGCAATCGGCCTTGCGGTCGGAAATTCCAGCCTTCCTGCTGACCGGCGACGCGGAACTGGCGGAGGCTCCCGCCGATGTGGACGTCCACCGCTGCGCCATCCTGCGCAAGCCGGTCAATCCCCTGCGTCTTCGGGCCATTCTGGTCGAGGCGATGGCGCTTCGCCGTTCATCCGATGGGGTTTGAAGCACCCCTGAAGGTGCGGTTGGCGGCGATCGCCGCCTGGGTCCGGTTGTTGACGCCGAGCTTTTTCATGATCGATTTGACATGGACCTTGACGGTTCCCTCGAGCATGCCGAGGGAGCGGGCGATCTCCTTGTTGGAGTAACCGAGGGTCAGCAATTTAAGGACCTGGGTTTCGCGCGGGGTCAGGGACTTGAAGTCGGGATTGAAGTCGTTGCTCTCTTCCAGCGGCGAGGTTTCGAAGTCATTGGCCTGGCCCAGGTCTTCGGCCGCCACCGCCTGCGCCGGGACATATAACTCGCCAGACAGGACCAGCGGCAGGACGTGGCGGAGGATTTCCCCATTGGCGGATTTCAGGATGTAGCCGCGGGCCCCGGCTTCGATGGCGGCGCGGATGGTGGCACGCTGGCGCGAACCGGATACCACCACCACCGGAATGTCCGGCAGGCTGTCGATATAGGTCTTGAGGTCGGCGATGCCGCTCAGACCCGGCATCATCAGGTCAAGTAGGATCAGGTCGATCCCCGGGGTGCTGTGCGCCAGGCGATGGGCTTCCTCGGCGCTGGCGGCCTGAAGGATGGTGACATCCTTGTAAAGGCTCTCCAGGGCCAGGGAAATGCCATAGCGAAATAGCGCATGGTCATCAGCGATTAATACTACCACGTCGGCGACCTCTCATTAAATTGCCGAAATCTCGGTATAGCGTAAAATACAGACATAGTTTAACCCCTCTTTGGGAGAACAACCCTTCTGATATAGCCAATACAAAAAAGTTACGGCGAGCGCGAAAAGGTGAGAAAACTCCAAAGTGAAATAGTTTTATTTTGACGGTGGTCTATGCCTGTACCTCCAAATCGCAGGTGTTCGGACCAATTGGGGCTATCCCGGTTTTTTGACTGAGCCGTCGGTCATCGCAGGCCATTTCAGCGCGAATCGGTAAATGGTCGGAAGCGAGACGGGCCAGCGGCGCCGCATAGACCCGAAGGCTGAATGCCACCGAGAGCGGCCATACCCACATACGGTCCAAAGGAAACAGTGGAAAGCGCGAGGGAAAGCTGCGCAACGGCGTCGAACCGGTGAACCGGCGTTCGAGTTCCCTGAGACTGCCGCCCACCGGGCGCCACTCGTTGAAATCGCCGAGGATGACGCAGATCCGGTCGGCCGCCGGCGGATGCAGCGCCTGCAGCAGGCGGCGCACCTGCAAACGCCGTTCGGCGCCATTGAGGCCGAGATGGGTGGCCACCATCCGCAGTTTTACGCCGTCGAGGTCGGCATCGATGGCCCCGCGGGGTTCGAATTGCCGCACCGACAGGTCGATCCGTCGTATTGCCTGTACCGGCAGCCTGGACAGCAGGGCATTGCCGAAATGGCCGCGATGGTCCTCGATGCTGGCTCCGGCGACCGCCGTCATGTTCAGCGTATCGGCGAGAAATTCCAATTGCGGGCGGCCGTCGACCAGGAGGCGCATATCGACTTCCTGCAAGGCGACGACATCACAGGCCAAGGCCTGGATCACCTCGGCGATCCGTTCCGGCAGATATTTGCGGTCGGTGCCGAAACAACGATGGATATTGTAGCTGGCCAGGGCGAGCGACGATCCCTTCCCGGGCACCGGGGTCACCGTCGGGATCCTTTCCGTTCCAGCGCCCGCAGCATCCGATAGACCAGGCCGGCCCCGGCCAGCGCCGGAACCATCGCCAGCATCGCCAGCCACAGCATATTGAGCGGGGCCGGGCTTTGCAGTTGGGCGGCAAAGCGGTCGCCGAACAGGCTGAAGGTGACCACCACCGGCAGCGAACCGATGGCGGTACCGGCAAAATAGGTCTTGGCGGGCAGGCGCTGGGCGCCGGCCGCCAGACTAACCGAGGCGAAAGAGGCCACCGGCAACAGGCGCAGTGCCGCCAAGGCAATGACGCCATGCCGAAGAAGCGCCCGGCCCAGCCACTGCATCCGCCGGCCGGCCAGACGGCGGAGCACCGGGCGTCCCAGGCTGCGTCCCAGGGAATAGGAAAATGCGGCGCTGGCCAGGGCGCCGAGCAGCGCGTAAAGGCTGCCGGTGGCGGCACCGAACAGCGAGCCGGCGGCCACCATAGGCAGGAAGATCGGCAATCCCGTCATGCCGAACATCAGGAACAACCCGCAGAGCAGCAGCGGCGACAGCGGATCGCCGCGTATTTCCGCCATGACCGCCGCCGGCAGGACCGGTTCCAGGGTTGCCGGGATGATCAGTCCGGCCAGCAGCAGGACGCCGCCGGCCAGGCGGAGCCCCGCCGGCCCGGCCGCCAGCAGGGCGGTCTCCAGCGGCCCCTCGGGATCGAGAGAACGCACATCCAGCGGTCCCGCCGTCGGAATTTCGCCGATCGTCAACGGCGCCAGATGCCGCCCGGGTTTGGCGAGGCCCCGGATGGTGTCATGCATGCCGCTTTGCGCCATGGCCTCGGCCACCACCGCCGGAGCGGCATCCAGATGTTCGCCCAGAAGGCGGTCGCGCAGTCCGGCGATGGCGGCGGCGATGTCGGGACGTGCGGCAGCTTCCAGCAACAGATTGCATTCGCTGTCCAGGCCGAGGGAGCGGTTGTTGAGATTGCTGGAGCCGACGCAGAGGAACCGGTCGTCGATGATCATCAGTTTTGAATGAACCTTCAGCCACTGACCGCCGACCTCAGGGCAATAGAAACGGAGGCGGCGGTTGCGGTCGATGTCATGCAGCCGTGCCTGGATGAGGCAACGCGACAGCCCCATGCTCCTTTCCTCCAGCCAGCCGCCGGAGCAGCCCGAGGTGACCACCGCGACCTCCGGACAGCCCGGCTTGCTCAGGCGACCGAACAGTGCCCGGCTCACCTGACGCGAGGCGAAATACTGGTTTTCGATGTAGACGGTCGAGCGCGCGGCATTCAGCAGATCGACCAGCAGGGACCTGATCTCGGTGACCGCCCCGCCGCCGCGCCAGGACGGTCCGGTGCGGGCGATGGCGACCGCGGTGTCGGTCACGTCGGGGGCAAGCCCGTCGGGCCAAGGTTCGGCGGCGGTCGGCGGTGGCGGGCTCAGCGACTGGCCGGTGGCGGTCAGCCAGCGCCTGCGGGCGAGGTCGCCGAGGACGGCGGCGGCGGGGCCGGAGACGGCGACCTGCACATCGTGGAACGGGCCATAGTTGGGAAAGCCGGGATCGCTGCGCCGGGGGTCGAAGGGCTGGTGCCGGCTGGTGTCCCAGCGTTTGGCGGCAATGTCGAAGCCGCCGACGAAAGCCAGGCGATCGTCGATCACCACCACTTTCTGGTGATGGGACGCGCCGATGGGGTGACAGCTGTCGAGGCGGAAATGCAAACGCCGATGGCTCAGCCAGTCATGTTTGAGTACCGGCAGTAACTCCCGGTCGAGGGAGTATATGAGGGCGGACTTCCAGATCAGCACATGAATATGCAGATCCGGCCGCTGTCCCAGAAGGCCCTGAAACAGCTCGCCGACGGACCGGTCGCCGGCCTCATCGCGGCGTCCGAGCCTGGTGCGGCCGTCGAACTCCCAGCCGAGGATCAGGACCGATCGTTCGGCATTTTCCAGCGCCTGACCCAAGGCATGAAAATACGCCGCACCGTCCACAAGGAAGGCCAGCCGTCGGGCGGTGGTGCGGCGCCAGCAATTATGGCCTTCCCTGGCAATGGACATGAAAATGCATGTAGGGCGTTGGAGATGGGATTCAGGCCGTCCACCCCCAAAGAACGTTGCTTATACCCCGGGAACCATGGGGATGGCGGCGCTGTTGGCGGTTTGCATTTGGCGTCGATCCCAAGACAGCGAGGACATCCATGAGAACGCGCTATTTCGCCCTGATCTACGGACTGGGCTTTCTGCTGCTCGGCATCCTCGGCTTTGTGCCGAATTTACTGACCCCTCCGGTTCCCGGCGCACCGCCGATGGCCGTCGCCTCCTATTACGGCAATCTGTTCGGTCTGTTTCCGGTCAATGTCCTGCACAATCTGATCCATATCGCTCTGGGACTGTGGGGGCTCGCCGCCTGGCGCATGTTTGGCGCGGCGCGCGGCTATGCGCGGGGAATGACGATACTCTGCGGGGTGATCGCGGTGTTCGGACTGATACCCGGCCTGAGCACGCTGTTCGGATTGGTGCCGTTCTATTCCCACGACATCTGGCTGCATGGCCTGGCGGCCGTCATTGCCGCCTATTTCGGTTGGGCGACGGTGCCGGCGGCGGCACCCGTGGCCGGCGAGAGGCGATAGGCGGATAAGAGGGCACCATGGGCGAGAACACGGATACGGATAAGGGCGATCTGGTGGATCAGGTCAAATCGGCCGTCGACCAGGCGGTGAACCAGCAGAAAGACAGAATGGCCGAGCGTTTGTCCGCCGTCGCCGAGGCGATGAAGGATACCGGCCGCACCCTGGTCCAGCATAACGCAACGGCCGCCCGCTATGCCCAGACCTGGGCGGCGCGGGTCGAAGGGGTGGCGGAAACCGTCAAGGTCCGCAGTGCCGGGCAGCTGGTATCGGTCACCGAGGACTTTGCGCGCCGGCAACCGGGATTGTTTGTCGGCGCGGCGGTGGCGGCGGGTTTCATGCTGGCAAGGGTTCTGCGGGGTGACGGGGGAGGTGACGGGCAGGTTGCCGGGACGGCCGATGCCGGCGAGCCGATGCCGGCCGTCGCCGAGGACGCCCTGCGCCATCTGACGGGGCAAGCGCTATGAACGGGCCGGGCGACACGCAACGGTCGGTGGCCGAGCTGATCGGCGAACTGACCCGTGAGAGCACGGCGCTGTTCCGCCAGGAGATAACCCTGGCCAAAGCGGAGTTGCAGGAAAACGCCCGGCGGGTGGCCACCGGGGCGATGCAGCTGGTGGCCGGCGCGCTGGTCCTGATGATCGCCCTGGCCGCCCTGGAGGCGGCGGCGATCATCGCGCTGGCCGCCGTCACCGGCTGGTGGCAGGCCGCCGTGGTGGTGGGGGGGGCGGTTCTTCTGGCGGCGGCGCTGGTCCTCATCCTCGGCCTCGCCAAGCTGCGGGTCGAAGGACTGGCGCCGCGGCGCACCTTGAGTTCGTTGCGCAACAGCGGTCGTTGGGCCAGGGAGCAATGGCGATGAAAACGTCGGAACGGATCGAAACGGAAATCGAGCAGACCCGCGGGGCGATGTCGGACACCCTGCAGGCCATCGAGCGCAAGCTTTCTCCAAACCGCTTAGTCGACGAGGCGATGCAAACCATGCGAAACATCGATATCAGCAATTCCCGGGTCCTTGATGTGATCCGCGACCATCCCCTGCCTGTGGCACTGACCGGTCTCGGATTGGGCTGGCTGGCGCTGGCCGCCCTCGGCAGCGGCAGGCAACAGGCTGCTGCCGGCGGGCCGCGGGGCGTTGCCGAGCCGCCCGGCGGCTGGGCGGGATACGGTGCGGCTGCCGGCGGCGGCGGCAATGGCTCCGGCAGCGAACTGTCTTCGGCCGAGGACGAGGAGGGGGCTCTCGACAGCGGCAACGGCGCGGGACATCTGGGCCGTAAGATCGGGCGACTGGGCGAAACCCTGCGCCATCGGGCCGGCGACATCGCCACCCGCGGCACCGACGTCTTCCAGGATCATCCGGTGGCGGTCGGCCTGCTGGCGATGGCGGCCGGCCTGGCGCTGGGCCTGGCCGTGCCGCGCAGTCGGCGGGGCTACGATTTGGTGGATGCCGCCGCCGGCGGCGGCGAGCAGGTGCTGCGCACAACCGGCAAGGCAATCCGCCATGCCGCGGCGGCGGTGGGCGAAGGCGCGGCGCAGACCATGCAACGGGCCTCGGAGGCCTTGCGAAGCTGATCTGTTGCTGATGTTGACCGGGCGTCCTGCCCAGGGTTTACTGTCCTGGCCATGACGCCCACCCATATCGTCGCCTTCGATCGCTCCGCCCTCTTTGAACTGACGATGACGCCTCTGTTTCTCGGCCTCGGCGAGGACGAGTTGCGCTATCTGCTTGGCGAGGCGCGAATCGAAATCTATGCCGACGGCCTGGCCCTGTTCAGCGCCGGTGACCTCGCAGACCGCTTTTTCGTCATGCTGGACGGCCATATCGAGATCTTCGTCGTCGAGGGACGGCGGCGCAGCGTCGTCGAAATCGTCCAGCGCCCGGCGGTCCTCGGTGAGGCGGCGCTGTTCGCCGACGGACGCCATCCCCATTCGGCGCGCAGTGTCGGCCATGCCAAGGTGCTGGCGGTTCCGGCGCCGCCGTTCCTGGCGGTTCTGGACCAGCGGTTCGACCTGGCGCTCAGGATGCTGGGCTCGCAATCCATCCGCCTGCGCCGCCTGGTCGAACAGATCAGCCGTCTGAAACTGAAAACCACAGCCCAGCGGCTGGCCGGCTTTCTTCTTGGTCTCAGCGGTGAAACCGCCGGCAGCGTCTCGGTGCGGTTTCCGTATGACAAACGCCTGGCTGCCGAAACCCTGGGAATGACCGCCGAGAGCCTGTCCCGGGCGCTGGCCAGGCTGGCCTCGCTGGGTGTGGAAAGCCGGCCCGACAATGTGGTGTTTCTCGCCGATCTTCGGGCGTTGACGGAATTCGTCATGGAAGAGGGGGCCGACTGATGGCGGCGCTGTCCGAGGGCGATCTTTCTCTGGTGCGCCGCGCACCGCTGTTCAGCGAAATCGACGGGGCGGCTCTCGAGGAACTGTTGGACAGCGCCTTTATCCGGTCCTATCCCGACGGCGGGCTGGTGTTCGGGCGGGGCGACGCGGCGGACCGCTTTTTCATCGTGATGGAAGGTCGGGTCAATCTCTTCGCCCTCACCGAAAAAGGTGACCAGTCGATCATCGAAGTCATCGAATCCGGTCAAAGCTTTGCCGAGGGCGCCATTTTCGCCGGTGCCCAGTATCCCCTCAACGCCGAGGCGGCGGTGGTTTCCAGGCTGCTGGAAATTCCGGCCCAGCCGTTCCTGCGCCGTCTTGCCGCGCATCAGGGCCTGGCGGCTCAGCTGCTGGCCTCGCTGGCCCGCTGGGAACGCCACCTGACCGCCGAAATCGCCGACCTCAAGAGCCGCAGCCCGGTCCAGCGCCTGGGCGCCTATCTGCTGGCGCGGGCGGCCCCCGGCGAGGGCGGCGGCGCGGCGTTCGACCTGCCGCTGTCGAAGAGCGAATTGGCCAGCCGGCTGGGCATTACCCCGGAAAGCCTGTCCAGGGCCCTGAAGCGCCTGGCCGGGGCGGGGGTGGCCACCCATGGCCGCACCGTCGTCATCGACGATGTCGCGGCGCTGAGGCAGTTTTGCCGGTCTGATTGACCCGCTTGCCCGAAATCAAGGCCGGGTTTTTTTTCCGAGACCACATTGGGGGCACCATGACAGACGCCATCGCCATCGACGTTCGGCCATTGCTGGCCCAAGGAACCGACCCCCTGCAGACCGTGCTCGAGCGCACCGCCTCGCTGGCCGCCGGTGGCGTCCTGGTGCTCGACGCCCCCTTTGATCCGTTGCCCTTGCGGCGGCTGCTGGCCGGCAAGGGCTTTTCGTCCGAGGCCCGGCGGCTGGGCGACGGCCATTGGCAGGTGACCTGCCGGCGCGACGGCAAGGGACAGTTGGCCGGGGATCCGCCGCCGGCCGGCGAGGCCTGTCCTGGCCCTGGCGACCTCGATGGTCCCGTCGAGCGGCGCGCCGACGGCCTGCATATCGATTTGCGCGGAATGGCACCGCCGAAGCCGCTGGTGGCGGTCCTGCGGCTGCTGAGCAGCCTCGAGGGCGATGCCGGGGTGGTGGCTCGATTCGACCGCGACCCCGTCTATCTGTACCCGGAATTGGCCGAAATCGGCTGGACGGTGGAACAGCGGACGGACGAGCCGTCATCGGTGACCCTGCGCCTATGCAGGGACGGAGGCGCCCGATGATCGGCGCCATGGTTCCGGGCGACCGCCTTCTGCCGGCCTCGCTGCCGTTCCGCTTCTTCGCGGCGGCCCTGATCTTCCATGCCGGGGCCTGGGGGCTTTTGTTGCTCAGCGGCAGCGATCTGCCCGGCTTCCTCGGCGGACCCGGCCCGATGCTCGCCGCTTTGCACATGATCACTCTGGGGGTCGCCGCCTGCACCGTCTTCGGCGCCGCCATCCAGTTGCTGCCGGTGGCGGGGCAGGTCTCGCTGGCCTTCACCCCGGTCATCAAACCGGCCTTCTGGACCATCGTCATCGGACTGCTGTGCCTGTTTCACGGCATGGGCAGCGCCAGCCAATGGGCCATGGAGGCGGGGGCGGCGCTGGTCATCGGCGCCTTGGCAGTCTTCGCCCTGCTGATCATCGATCTGCTTCGCCGCATTGCCGGCATGCCGGAGGTGACGGATCCGCTATGGGTGTCCATGGCCAGCCTGTTGGGCGTCCTGGGGCTGGCGGCGACGCTGGTGGCCGACGGTCGTGGCGGCTTTCTCGCCGACCACCGGCAGTTCGCCGCGGCGCATGGGGCGCTGGCGATCTACGGTTTCATGGGCATGCTGGTCTTCGGCTTTTCGCCGCTGTTGATGCCGATGTTCACTTTGGGCCAGTCGCCCGATCGCCGCTGGTGCCGGTACGCCGCCTGGTTGTCGGCGGCGGCGCTGGCGGTGGCGCTGGCCGGACTGCTTGGCGACTGGGAAGCACTGATCCTGCTGGGCGGCGCTCTCGGTCTGGCGGCGGCGGCCATTCACCTTTGGCTGATGGCGCGGCTGATGAAAAGCCGCATGCGCAAACGCCTGGGCGAGTCCTTCGTCCTGGTGCGGCTGTCCTGGGGGCTGATGCCGGTCAGCCTGCTGCTCGGGCTGGCGGCGGCGGACGGCCTGGCGGTGGATATCACCGGCCCGCTGTTCGGCTTCATCGCCGTCTTCGGCTGGCTGCTCAGCCTGCTTACCGGGGTGCTGCAGCGGATCATGCCGTTTCTCGCCTCCATGCATGCGGTGGCGGCCGGTTGCCGCCCGCTGCTGCCGTCCGCCTTGACCGACGGGCGGGCGGTCAGGATCCATCTTCCGGGGCATTGCGCCGGGCTGGCGCTGGTGGCGGTGGGAATCGCCGCCGCCCAGCCGCTCCTGGTCCGTCTCGGCGCCGCCTGCGGCCTGGCCGGCGCCCTGGCGCTGCTGTGGTTCGCCTGGGGAATCCGCCTTCGCTACCGCAAATTCAACTCACCACAGGAGAACAGATAATGCACGGCTCAACCACCATCGGCGCCCTGTTGCACGAGGAACATCTTCACACCATCGCCACCTTGCAGCGCCTCGAGGAATTCCTCGGCTCGCAGACCTCGCGGAAACTTCCGGACCTCGGGCGTCCGGAGGTCAAGGCGGTGCTGGAAAGCCTGTCAAAGGAACTGGCCCCCGAGGTCGAGATTCATTACGGCTTCGAGGAGGGGCATTTGTTTCCCCTGCTGGCGAATGCCGGCCAGGCCGGCATGGTCCATCTGCTGACCAGCGAGCACCGGGCGCTTCTGCCGTTGGCCAAAGGTCTCGCCGCCATGGTCGAAGCGGCTGTCGCCGCCGGTCAGTTCACCGCCGGGGATTGGTCTGATTTCCATGGTCAGGCCATGGATCTGTGCGAAGGCGAGGTCTTCCACATCCAGAAGGAGGAGATGGGGCTGTTGGCGGCCATCTCCGCCTTCGTCGACGCCGCCGAGGACGAACGTCTGGCGGCGATCTATGGGAAACTCAGTCCTCGATGACGTCGCGGGCGGCGAGGACGGAAACCCCGGCACCGTCCTCGTCCTCCACCAAGACCACGTCCCCGTCGATCCGGCCCTTTTCAATCGGCAGACTGTTGAAGTAATGCCAGATGAAAGAAACTGATACCGTCTGATCGATCTGGTCGTCCTCATCCATCTCGTCCTCCTCGAGGGCGGAGATGTCACGCAGGATTTCCAGGGATTCTTCCAGCATTTCTTCGAAATCGGTGCCATCATCGATGATGCCCTGGATGATCTGGTCATGCTCTTCGTCATCGATCTCGTATTTCCATTCAGCGTCGCCGGACTTGAAATAGACGGTCTTCATGGGGGTCTTCCTGCCAAAATGTAGGGACGGGGGCACCGGTTCAGGGAACAAACAGGACCGTCTGCTTTAGGGTCCGCTTGCGCTGCAGACCATCGTGAATTTGGACGGAAATTGCAAGCCGCTAGGAGCCTGTCCCCGTAATCCCGAGAGGCCGCGGCATGATGGGGACAGGCTCCTCAGTCAAATCTCTTGGCCAATGCCCCGGCCCTGCGTTACCAAAGACGCGACTGGAGAGGAAATCATGGCTGACAAACCGACCATTACGTTGACCATCACCTGTCCGGACACGGTCGGGATCGTCGCCGCCGTATCCGGCTTCTTAAGCGAACACGACGCATTCATCACCGAAGCGGCGCAATATGGCGATCCGTTTTCCCGACGCTTCTTCATGCGTTGCCAGTTCATCCCCGGTGCCCTGTCGCCGCCGAAGGCGGATCTGGAGAAGCGTTTTTCCATGATCGCCCAGAGATTCCAGATGATCTGGCATATGCATGACGGCGCCAAGCGATCGCGGGTGGTCATCCTGGTGTCGAAATTCGGGCATTGCCTGAACGATCTGCTGCATCGCTACCACAGCGGTTCGCTCGCCATCGACGTGCCGGCGGTTATTTCCAACCATGACGACATGCGTTCGCAGGTCGAGTGGAACGGCATCGATTATCACCATTTGCCGGTGTCCAAGACCGACAAG
>DUZF01000044.1 GCA_013349665.1 Rhodospirillaceae bacterium
TCACCGTGACCACGGTCAGCGCGGTGTCGGAATATTCGAACAGAGGCGACATGCGGGCGACCATGAAGACGCCGGCGTTGACCATGGTGGCGGCATGGATCAGGGCCGACACCGGGGTCGGACCCTCCATGGCGTCAGGCAGCCAGGTATGCAGGCCGAGCTGCGCCGATTTGCCCATGGCGCCGACGAACAGCAGCAGGCAGCAGATGGTCAGCGCATGGAAGTCGGCGCCGAACAGATGCAGCGTCGCCCCGGCCTTGGACGGCGCGGCGGCAAAGATGGGGTCGAAGTTGATATTGCCGAACAGCATATAGACGCCGAAAATGCCCAGCGCGAAACCGAAATCGCCGACCCGGTTGACGACGAAGGCCTTGATGGCGGCGGCGCAGGCCGACGGCTTCTCGTACCAGAAACCGATCAGCAGATAGGACGCCAGACCCACCCCTTCCCAGCCGAAGAACAGCTGCACCAGATTGTCGGCGGTGACCAGCATCAGCATGAAGAAGGTGAACAGCGACAGATAGCTCTGAAAGCGCGGGATCGAATGGTCGTGATGCATGTATCCGATCGAATAGACATGCACCATGAACGACACCCAGTTGACGACGATCAGCATTACCGCGGTCAGCGAGTCGAAACGCAGCGCCCAGCCGACATTGATGTCACCGGAGGCGATGAAGGTGAACAGGGGCACGGTGATCGGATGGCCATTCCCGACCACCTCGATGAAGATCAGCACCGACAGCAGCGCCGAGGCGCCGACACCCATGCAGGTGATGATCTGTGCGCCGCGGTCACCCAGGCGGCGGTTGCCGAAGCCGGCGAGGAAAGCGGCCAGCAGGGGCAGGAAGACGACGGAAAAATACATGCCCCGCCTACCCTTTCATCTCGTTGATGTCTTCGACGGCGATGGTGCCGCGATTGCGGAAGAACACCACGACGATCGCCAGCCCGATGGCCGCCTCGGCGGCGGCCACGGTCAGGACGAACATGGAAAAGATCTGGCCAACCAGATCGTTGAGGAAATGCGAGAAGGCGACGAAATTGATGTTGATGGCAAGCAACATCAGTTCGATCGCCATCATGATGATGATGACGTTCTTGCGGTTGAGGAAGATGCCCAACACCCCCAGGGTGAAGAGGATCGCGCCGACCGTCAGAAAATGTCCGAGACCGATCTGCAGCATCAGATGCCTCCCCCGCTCGGTACCTTGCGGATCTCGACCGAGGTCTCCCTGGTACGGGCGTTCTGACGGGCGATATTCTGCTTCCGGACACCGGGACGGGTGCGCAGAGTCAGCAGGATGGTGCCGATCATCGCCACCAGCAGGATCAACCCGGAGGCCTGGAACAGATAGATATAGTCGGTGTAGATCAGCCGCCCGAGGGCGTCGGTGTTGGTGATCATCGCCATGTCCGGCGTCCGCGTCGACACCGACAGCGGGGCGTCGGCGGCGAATTTCCAGCTGCCGCCCATCAGCACCAGTTCGACCAGCAGGATCGCCCCGATCAGCGCTCCGGTCGGCAGATAGGTGAGGAAGCCTTCCCTGAGTTTCAGGAAGTTGATGTCGAGCAGCATGACGACGAAAAGGAACAGCACCGCCACCGCGCCGACATAGACCACCACCAGGACCATGGCCAGGAATTCGGCGCCGAGCAGCAGGAACAGTCCGGCGGCGTTGAAGAAGGCGAGGATGAGGAACAGCACCGCGTGCACCGGGTTGCGGGCCGAGATCACCATAACGGCGCTGGCCACAGTGATGCCTGCGAACATGTAGAAGATGAGGGCCTGGATCATTGGCTCCCCCTATTGCGATCGCGCGTCATCCTAGACCTTCCCCTCAGCGATACGGAGCATCGGCGGCGATACGGGCGGCCAATTCCGCCTCCCAGCGCTCGCCATTGGACAGAAGCTTGGCCTTGTCATACATCAACTCGGCCCGCGTCTCGGTGGCATATTCGAAATTCGGCCCCTCGACGATGGCGTCCACCGGGCAGGATTCCTGGCAGAAGCCGCAATAAATGCATTTGGTCATATCGATGTCGTAGCGCCGGGTGCGGCGGCTGCCGTCGTCCCGGGGTTCGGCTTCGATGGTGATGGCCTGGGCCGGACAGATCGCCTCGCACAGCTTGCAGGCGATGCAGCGCTCCTCGCCGTTGGGATAGCGGCGCAGCGCGTGCTCGCCGCGGAAGCGCGGACTCAGCAGGCCCTTCTCAAACGGATAGTTGATGGTCACCTTCGGCTGCAGAAAGTAGCGGAAGGTGATCGCCATGCCGGACCAGATCTCGGTCAACAGCCAGTCGCGGGCGAAGCGATCGAAAAAAGACATTCCCGTCACTCCTTAATTCGGAACCAGGCCGAAAACTTCCAGAACGCCGGCGGTGAGGACCAGCCACACCAGCGACAGCGGCAGGAAGACCTTCCAGCCGAGACGCATCAGCTGGTCGTAGCGATAGCGCGGCATGGTGGCGCGGATCCACAGGAAGCCGAACAGCAGGACGCAGACCTTGAGGGCGAACCAGATGATCCCCGGCACCCAGGTGAACGGCGCCACCGCGATCGGCGGCAACCAGCCGCCGAGGAACAGCGTGGTGATGGTGCCGCTCATCAGGAACATGTTGGCGTATTCACCGAGGAAGAACAGGGCGAAGGGCATGCCGCTGTATTCCACCATGTAACCGGCCACCAGTTCCGACTCGCCTTCCGGCAAATCGAAGGGCGAACGGTTGGTTTCCGCCAGCCCCGAAATGTAGAAGACGATGAACATGGGAAAATGCGGAATGATGAACCACACGCCCTTTTCCTGGGCATGCACCACGTCGCTCAGGTTCAGCGAACCGACACAGAGCAATATGGAGATCATCACGAAGCCGATGGACACCTCGTAGGACACCATCTGCGCCGCCGAGCGCAGGCCGCCGAGGAAGGCGTATTTCGAATTGGACGCCCAACCGGCCATGATGATGCCGTAGACACCCAGGCTGGAAATGGCGAACAGGTAAAGCACGCCGACATTGATATTCGACAGCACCCAACCGGCATTGACCGGGATCACCGCCCAGGCGATCAGCGCCAGGGTGAAGGTCATCATCGGCGCCAGCAGGAAAACCCCCTTGCTGGCCCCTTGCGGGATGATGATTTCCTTGAAGAACAGCTTGGCGCCGTCGGCCATCGGCTGCAGTAGCCCGAACGGCCCGACGGTGTTGGGACCCTTGCGCAACTGGATGGCGCCGATCACCTTGCGCTCGGCATAGGTGAGATAGGCGACGCCGATCAGCAGCGGCAGCACGATGGCGATGATCTCGGCGATGATGATCACCACCGGCCAGACATATCCTGTCCAAAGTTCAGCCATTGGTCCCGGTCCTCTTGTGAGCGCAGCCGACGAACCGCGCCGTGCATTCAGCCATCGTCCGGGAGGCCCGGCTGATGGGGTCGGTCATGTAGTAGTTGTCCACCGGCGAGGCCAACGGATCGGCGGCCGGCACGCCGTCGGCCCCGAAGCTGCCCCAGGACGCCGGCGCGATGGCGTTGATCCCGGCGAACAGCGGATTGACCTCGGCCATGCGGGCGCGCAGCTTGCCCAGCGTGTCGTAGGGCAGAACCTTGTTCATCGCTTCGGACAGCGCCCGGAGGATCTTCCAGTCCTCCTTCGCTTCGCCCGGCGGGAAGACCGCCAGATTGGTGCGCTGGACGCGGCCCTCGGTGTTGACGTAGGTGGCGTCCTTCTCGGTATAGGCCGCCCCCGGCAGCACCACATCGGCGCGGTGCGCCCCGGCGTCGCCGTGATGGCCCTGGTAGATGACGAAGGCTTTGCCCAGGCGGCTCATGTCGATCTCGTCGGCGCCCAGCAGATAGACCACCGAGATTTCGCCCTTCTCCGCCCCGGCCAGGATGCCCTCGACGTCGCGCCCGCCGGCGCCCGGCAGGAAGCCGAGATCGAGGCCGCCGACGCGGGCCGCCGCCAGATGCAGGACATTGAAGCCGTTCCAGCCGTCCGCCACCATGCCGGTGGTCTCGGCGATCTTGCGGGCCAGGCCCAGCAGGATGTCGCCGTCGACGCGGGCCAGCGCCCCCTGGCCGAGGATCAGCATCGGCTTCTTGGCCGCCTTCAGCACCGCCGCGAAGGGATGGCTGCCGTCGGCGATGGCCGACAGGATGGCGGTCTGGTCGCCCAAATACTCGTGCTTGTAGGTCAAATTGGCTTTCGGCCCGACCGCCGCGACGGAGAACCCGCCCTTGAGGTAGCGCTTGCGGATGCGGGCGTTGAGCACCGGCGCCTCGACCCGCGGATTGGTGCCGATCAGCAGCAGCACGTCGGCGTCTTCGATGCCGGCGACGGTAGAGTTGAACAGATAGGAGGCGCGCGGGCTGCCGCCCAGCTTGGCGCCGTCCTGGCGGCAGTCGAGATTGGGGCTGTCCAGTTTGCCGAACAGGTCCTTCAGCGCCGTCATCGCCTCGCAATCGGCCATGTCGCCGGCGATGGCCGCCAGCTTGGCGCCACCCAGGCCCTTGACCTTGGCGGCGATGGCCGCCAACGCTTCCGACCAGCTGATCGGCTGCAGCTTGCCGTCCTTGCGCAGATAGGGGCGGTCGAGGCGTTGGCGCAACAACCCGTCAACGGCGAAGCGGCTCTTGTCGCCCAGCCATTCCTCGTTGACGTCGTCGTTGAGGCGCGGCAACACCCGCATCACCGCGTTGCCGCGGGTATCGACCCGGATATTGGCGCCCAGCGCGTCGAACACGTCGATGCTTTCGGTCTTCTTCAACTCCCACGGACGGGCCATGAATGCGTAGGGCTTGCTGGTCAGCGCGCCGACCGGGCAGAGATCGACGATATTGCCCGACAGTTCCGACGACAGCGCCTTTTCCACATAGGTGCCGATCTCGAGATTCTCGCCGCGGCCGGTCGCTCCCAGTTCGGGAACCCCCGCCACCTCGGTGATGAAACGCACGCAGCGGGTGCAGTGGATGCAGCGCGTCATGGTGGTCTTGACCAGAGGACCGAAGTCCTTGTCCTTCACCGCCCGCTTGTTCTCGTGATAGCGGCCACGGTCGAAACCATAGGCCATCACCTCGTCCTGCAGGTCGCATTCGCCGCCCTGGTCGCAGATCGGGCAGTCCAGCGGATGGTTGATCAACAGGAATTCCAGGACACCGCCGCGGGCCTTCTTGATCTGCGGGGTGTCGGTATGCACCACCATGCCCTCGGCCACCGGCATGGCGCAGGACGCCACCGGCTTGGGTGATTTCTCCACATCCACCAGACACATGCGGCAATTGCCGGCGATCGCCAGGCGCTCGTGATAGCAGAAACGCGGAATTTCGATGCCAAGGTAATCGGCCGCCTGCAGGATGGTGGTTCCCGCGGCGACCTCCACTTCGCGTCCATCGATGGTCAGCTTGGGCATGTCTTAAGCTCCTCAGGCCGCACGGGCGTTGGCACGGGCTTCACGGATGCGCCGTTCCAGTTCCGGGCGGAAGCTCCTGATCAGACCTTGGATCGGCCAGGCGGCGGCGTCGCCGAGGGCGCAGATGGTATGGCCCTCGACCTGCCGGGTGACATCGTCCAACTGGTCGATTTCCTCGATGCTGGCCTTGCCGGTGCACATCCGCTCCATCACCCGCCACATCCAGCCGGTGCCTTCGCGGCAGGGCGTGCACTGGCCGCAACTCTCATGCTTGTAGAATTTCGACAGCCGGGTGATGGCGCGGACGATGTCGGTGGACTTGTCCATGACGATCACCGCCGCCGTGCCCAACCCCGAGCGGACGTCGCGCAAACTGTCGAAATCCATCAGCACGGTGTCGCAGATATCCTTGGTCAGCACCGGCACCGAGGAGCCGCCGGGAATGATCCCCAGCAGATTGTCCCAGCCGCCGCGCACGCCGCCGGCATGCTTTTCGATCAGCTCCTTCAGCGGAATGCCCATTTCCTCTTCGACATTGCAGGGCTGCTCGACATGGCCGGAGATGCAGAACACCTTGGTCCCGGAGTTCTTCGGCCGGCCCAGTCCGCTGAACCAGGCGCCGCCGCGGCGCAGAATGGTCGGCGCGACGGCGATGGATTCGACATTGTTGACGGTGGTCGGGCAGCCGTACAACCCGACACCGGCGGGGAACGGCGGCTTCAGGCGCGGCTGGCCCTTCTTGCCCTCGAGCGACTGGATGAGGGCGGTTTCCTCGCCGCAGATATAGGCGCCGCCGCCACGATGCACATAGACCTCGAATTCCCAGCCGGAACCGCAGGCATCCTTGCCGATCAGGCCGGCGGCGCGCGCCTCGTCGATGGCCACCTGGAGATTCTCGGCCTCGCGGATGAATTCGCCGCGGATATAGATGTAGGCGGCATGGGCCGACATGGCGAAGCCGGCCAGCAGACATCCCTCGACCAGCTTGTGCGGGTCATAGCGCATGATGTCGCGGTCTTTACAGGTGCCCGGTTCGCCTTCGTCGGCGTTGACCACCAGGTAATGCGGGCGGGTCCCCACTTCCTTGGGCATGAAGGACCATTTGAGACCGGTGGGGAAGCCGGCGCCGCCGCGGCCGCGCAGCCCCGAGGTCTTCATCTCCTCGATGATCCAGTCGCGGCCCTTGGCCAGCAACTCCTTGGTGCCGCTCCAATCGCCGCGGGCCTGGGCGCCCTTGAGGCGGAAGTCATGCAGGCCGTAGAGGTTGGTGAAAATCCGATCCTTGTCGCTGAGCATTTCAGGCTTCCCCCCCGGCGATCGTCTTGAGCGTCGTCGGCCCACCGATGGGCGCCGCCCCCTTGCGGCCGGTCTGCGAGCCGGCATTGGGCATCTCGCCGGCCTTCAGCTGGGCGATGATCTTCCTGGTCGAGTCGGCGTCCAGGTCCTCGTAATAGTCGTCGCCGATCCAGATCACCGGCGCATTGACACAGGCGCCCAGGCATTCCACCTCGGACAGGGTGAACTTGCCGTCGGCGGTGGTTTCGCCGAGGCCGACCCCCAGTTCGCGCTTGCAGGTCTCGACGATCTCGTCCGAGCCGCGCAGCATGCAGGGCAGGTTGGTACAGACCTGCATATGGACCTTACCCACCGGCTTGAGCTGGAACATGGTGTAGAAGGTCGCCACCTCGTAGACGCGGATCGGCGCCAGATCCAGCATCTCGGCCACCGCGTTCATCGCCGCCAGCGGCAACCAGCCTTCCTGGCGCTGGGCGATGTCGAGGATCGGCATGACGGCGCTGCGCTGGCGGCCGGGCGGATATTTGGCGATGGCCGCCTTGGCCTTGGCCAGATTCTCCGCCGTGAAGGCGAAGGACGCCGGCTGAACCGTGTTGTCGGAAGCACTGCCGCTCATCGGTCCACCTCGCCGAAAACCAAGTCAATGGTGCCAATGTTCGCCACGATGTCCGCCAGCATGTGACCCTTCGACATCATGTCGAGCGCCTGCAGGTTGACGAAAGCCGGGGGCCTGATCTTGCAACGGTATGGCTTGTTGGTGCCGTCGGAAACCAGATAGACCGCCAGCTCGCCCTTCGGACCTTCGATCGCCGAATAGGATTCGCCGGCCGGCACCCGATAGCCTTCGCTGAACAACTTGAAATGATGGATCAACGCTTCCATCGAATTCTTCATTTCGGCCCTCGGCGGCGGCGACACCTTGCGGTTGTCGACCCGCACCGGGCCGCCGGGCATCTTGGCGATGGCCTGGCGGATGATCTTGCAGGATTCGTGCATTTCCACCAGATGGATCAGGTAGCGGTCGTAGCAGTCGCCGTTCTTGCCCACCGGGATGTCGAAATCCATATCCGCATAGGCGGCGTAAGGCTGAGACTTGCGCAGGTCCCATGCGACGCCGGAGGCGCGCAATTGCGGGCCGGCCAACCCCCAGTCGAGCGCCTGCTCGGCGGTGATCACGCCGATATCGACCATCCGCTGCTTCCAGATGCGATTGTTGAGCAGCAGCCCCTCGATGTCCTCGACGACTTTCTCGAAGGTATGGGTCCAGGCGACGATATCCTCGGCCAGACCGGCCGGCATATCGAAGGCGACGCCGCCGACGCGGTAGAACGCGGTATGCATCCGCGACCCCGAGACGCGTTCGGCGAATTCCCAGATTCTTTCGCGCTGTTCGAACAGGTAGAGGATCGGTGTCATGGCGCCGACGTCCATGGCATTGGCGCCGGTGTTGAGCAGATGATGGTTGATGCGGCCGAGTTCGTCCCACAGCACGCGCATGTACTGGGCGCGCGGCGGCACCTCGATGCCGAGCAGCTTTTCGACCGCCATGACGAACGGGTGTTCGTTGTTGATCGACGAGGTGTAGTCCATCCGGTCGAGATAAGGGACGGCCTGCATATAGGTCTTCTGCTCGATCAGCTTCTCGGTGCCGCGATGCAGCAGGCCGATATGCGGGTCGCACCGTTCCACCACCTCGCCGCTCATCTCCAGCACCAGGCGCAACACGCCATGGGCGGAAGGATGCATCGGACCGAAGTTGACGTTGAAAGCCTTGAGCTGCGTTTCAGCCATGATCAGACCTTCCTCTCCGCCTTCTCGTCGCCCGGCAGGATGCCTTCCCACGGACTCAGCGAGTCGAAGTTGCGGAAATCCTGGGTGAGTTTCACCGGGTCGTAAACCACCCTCTTCTGTTCGTCGTCATAGCGAACTTCGAGATACCCCGAGACCGGGAAATCCTTCCGCAGCGGATGACCTTCGAAGCCGTAATCGGTGAGGATGCGCCGCAGATCGGGATGGTCGGCGAACCTGATGCCGTACATGTCCCAGGCCTCGCGCTCGAACCAGCCGGCGGAGGAATAAACACCGGTGACGGTGGGAACCGCGGTTTCGGCGTCGGTGTCCACTTTGACGCGGATGCGCTGATTATGCTTCAGCGACAACAGGTTGTAGACCACCTGGAAACGCTGTTCGCGCTCGGGATAGTCGACGCCGCAGACATCCATGCACTGTTTGAACAGGCATTGGGCATCGTCGCGCAAAAACGTCATCACCTTCTGGACCGCAGCCAGGCGGACCGTGATCATCAACTCGCCCTTCAGCACTTCGGCTGCGAGCACGTCCTGGGACAGTGTGGAGGAAATGTATTCCCCAAGGTCAGTCAGAGCTTGCATCATGGTCTCTCGCAGATCAGGCCGAAGATTACCGCGCAATGGTACCGGTACGCCGGATCTTCTTTTTCAGTTGAAGGAGTCCGTATAGCAGCGCTTCCGCCGTGGGTGGGCAGCCAGGCACATAGATGTCGACGGGTACGATGCGGTCGACACCGCGCACCACCGAGTAGGAATGGTAATAATAGCCCCCGCCATTGGCGCAGGACCCCATCGACAGCACGTAGCGCGGCTCGGCGATCTGGTCGTAGACCCGGCGCAGCGCCGGCGCCATCTTGTTCGTCACCGTGCCGGCGACGATCATCAGGTCCGAGGCGCGCGGGCTGGGCCGGAAAATGATGCCGAACCGATCGATGTCATAACGGGAACAGGCGGTATGCATCATCTCGATGGCGCAGCAGGCCAGACCGAAGGTGGCCGGCCACAGCGATCCGGTCCGCGCCCAATTGACCAGCAGATCGACGCTGGACAGCACGAAGCCCTTCTCCTGCAGCTGGTCGGCGACAGCCTTGATGACCAGGTCCTGGCTGGGACCGGGGCCGATCGGCGCGACGGTCGGGACCGCCTTCTGTTCGCTGTTCACTCCCATTCCAACGCTCCCTTTCTCCATTCGTAGATGAAGCCGACCGTCAACACGGCCAGGAAGGCCAGCATCGACCAGAAGCCGAACATGCCGATCTTCCCCAGCGAAACCGCCCAGGGGAAGAGGAACGCCACTTCCAGATCGAAGATGATGAAGAGAATGGCCACGAGGTAATAGCGGACATCGAATTTCACCCTCGCGTCCTCGAAGGGATCGAAACCGCTTTCGAAAGCCGTCAGTTTCTGCGCATCGGGCTTTTGCTTGGCGACCAGCCAATTCCCGACCACGCAGATCAGGGAAATGATAATGGCGATCCCGAGAAAGATGAGAATCGGCAGGTACTCAAGGAGCATGGCATCCATTATTCTGCCCTTTGTACTTGGACGAAAGAGAAAGAACTCCTTCGCCATCAGACCTCTAACCGCGCATCCGTTCCAACCACGAACGACCTGGCGGGAGTGACGGGGCTCGAACCCGCGACCTCCGGCGTGACAGGCCGGCGCTCTGACCGACTGAGCTACACCCCCACTCGGAACCCGCGCGGGTTGGGGTGATGTATCGCAGGGCACAAGGACTGTCAAGCGACCTCGGGCGCAAATTTGGGAGGGACCGCCGCCCCGACGAATTATTGCAACGACTGCGCTGACTTATTTTTTTATTTTTCGTCCATTGGCACTTTGCAACCTGTGGAGGCTGGATTTTTGACCCGCCGTGGGTGACGTCACCGCCCTCCCGCCGGCTGATCAACCTAGGCAATTGCCGGTTTGAACAGCTCCCGTTCCAGGATGTCCAGCGTCGCCCGTCCGATGTATTCACTGCTCGGATCCAGCGTTTCCCTCGCTTCCAGATAGGCCCTGGCGATGATTTCGCCCAGCGGATTGGGGTTGTAGAGCAACCGCATGATGGTGAACGGATTATAGGTCAGCGGGTTGTAATTTTTCGCCAGATAGCCCTCTTCCTTCAAATCGGCTTCGATCGGCGTGCCCGGCTGAATGCCGATGAAGAAAATGAACGGCAGCACGTTGTCGCGGCCGAACCAGTCGTACAGTTCCTTGATCTTGAGGATGGTCTGGCGCAGCGTCTCGGCTGTCTCGCCCGGGGCGTTCAGGGGGAGATACAGCTTGATCTGCCGCCAGGCATAGCCGCCGTCGCGGAACATCCGCAAGGTTTCCATCTGCTCGTCGATCCGGTAGGCCAGGACCAGGGCGTCGACCATCTCTTGCGAGCCGGTGAAGGAAAGATCGAGGCTGGCCAGCCCGCTGTCGATCATTTTCTTGGCCAGGTAAGGCGTAATGTAGGTCAGACGAATATATCCGGTCCATTGAATATCGATCTGGCGCTCCAGCAGCAGATCGAGGATCTGCTCCATATGTTCCGTTGACGCCTTGGTCGAGCAGAACTGGGCGTCGGTAAACCAAATCTTTTTTACGCCATAGCGCTTGTTCAAGACCTCGACCTCGTCGACCACTTCGACAGGTTCGCGGTAGCGTTGTCTGGCCCCTTCAATCTTGTTGTAGAGGCAGAAATGGCAATTGTAGGGACAGCCCCGTTTGGTGTGGACGCCGACGAAACTGTCCAGATGTTTGTGAAAATCGGGAAAGATGGATTCGATATAGGGGAAATCCACCGAGGTTTCCTGCCGCAGATCGAATTCTTCTTTGCGTTTGTAGTGATGAATATTGCCAGACCGATCCTTGTGATAGACCTCGCCCAGCGGTTCCGCGCACCCTTCCACCACCGACAGCATGGCATCCTGGCCCTCGCCGACCACCACGAAGCTGTCGGCCGGACAGTGTTTGGCGACATAGGGCCCGAAGACGGAAACCGCCGTCCCGCCCACCACGATCCGCGACTGCGGCAGCATCCGCCGCACCAGCCGCATGTAGCGGAAATTGTTGATGCGGTTGGCCATGTACTCGTAAAGGATGCTCAATCCTTCGAAGGCCGCCCTGAGGCGGCGAAAGGGATTTCGCGAATGCAGGAAATCCATCACCACGTCGAGGGCGTCGTCGTCCGGGTTCGGGCCGAATGACTGCATGTTGCGCCAGGAAAAAGCCACGATGTCCGGCTGCCGGGCCTGGATTTCCTCGATCAGGCGGCGGCGGCGGTCTTGCTTGTCGATGACGGCGAAATCAAGGATGTGCTGGCGTATTTCCGGGTAGCATTTGTGGATATAGTCGGCAACATACAGCAGACCACCAGGATAGATCTTCCAGCAAGGCAGACGAACATACAAAATATCCCGGACCGATGAAGGCATTAGCGCGCACCTCGTTTGACAATTTCCTGCAATCAACCAGTCCCCCCCTTTACCGACGGCAAAATGACATAGTCGGCCGGCGCCTGTCAGCCGAAGACACCAACAGGGGGTTCCGGCAAGAACATATTTTATTGGCTGAAATTCAACAACGTCTGCTGCAGTGAGCGGTGCAAATTGATCGCAAACCACTGCAATTTCGGATTAGGGTGGATTGCTTGGGGTCACCATCGCGAGGAACAGATTGACTTCCACCGGCGCCGATCTTCGCCAGGTCATCTATGCATTGTCCGAGGCACTCGACCTGGTAGGGGTCGACGATGTCGCCCATGGCAAACGGGTCGCCATCATGGCCGCGGAATGCGCCAAGGCCGGCGGCATGTCGCCGGCGGAAATCAGCATGCTGTTCGATCTCGGCATGCTGCACGACATCGGCGTTTCCTCCACCAGCATTCATCAGTCCCTGGTGCGGGAATTCGACTGGGAAAGTTCGCAGCAACACTGCCTGGCGGGGGCCGATCTGCTGAAAGACTTCGCCCCCCTGGCAAGACTGGCCGAGCCCATCCGCTATCACCACACGCACTGGGAACAACTGGTAAAATGCGGTATCGGCAAAACCGTCGCCGAGGCCGCCAATCTGGTTTTTCTGGTCGACCGGGTGGATGCGCTGGCCGCCTCGCATTACGCCGACGGCACCTTGTTTTCGAACACCGAACGCATCCGCGGCCAGATCAGGGAGCGCGCCGGCACCTATTTCGCGCCGCATCTGGTGGATCTGTTCCTTGCCGCCTCGGCGTCCGAGGTCTTCTGGCTGCTGCTGGAGACGCGCTCCATCCAGACCTATCTCCAGGAAATGCTGGCCCGGGACGAGCCTTACGCCGCCACGATCCCGGAACTCAGGCAACTGGCCATCATCTTCTCGCGCATCGTCGACGCCAAAAGCCATTTCACCGCCGAACACTCCCTGGGTGTCGCCGCCCTGGCCCGTCATATCGCCCAGAAAATGGGTATCTCCGCCGACAACTGCGACAGGATTGAAATCGCCGGCTTACTGCACGACATCGGCAAATTGCGGGTGCCTGACGAGGTTCTGGAAAAACCGGGCCGCCTGGATGATCGCGAGCGCCTGATCATGAACACCCACAGCTTCGAGACATTCCAGATCCTGCGGCGCATTTCCGGCTTCGAGAGGATTGCCGTCTGGGCCGCCTATCACCACGAGGAACCGGACGGCAGCGGCTATCCTTTTCATGTGCGGTCGGAAACCCTGGATCCCGAGGCCCGCATCATGCGGGTTGCCGACATCATCCAGGCCCTGGCGCAGAACCGGCCCTATCGGCAGAGCCTGCCGACCGAAAAGGTCAGGGAGCTGTTGCTCGACCTGATGGCGAAAGGCCGGGTCGATGCGGAGATCACCCGCGTCGCGCTGGAAGACCTTCCCGCCGCCATCGCCGCCGCTACCAATAAGTGAATTTTATTGGCCTTTGTCTTCGTGTCAGCATAGAAATGTCGGGCCAGACTTGAAACGTTGATACCCACAACGACATTCATCAGCAGCAACCGTTCACAGTTTTCGCACGATCGCTCATCCACGCCAAACGAGTCCGGACATGATTCTCGACGACCGCAACCTGTTGCGCCGGCATGCCTATCTGGGCGGCGACTGGATTGACGCCGACGACCGCGAGACCATCGCCGTCGCCAATCCGGCCACCGGCAAGGTCCTCGGAACGGTGCCGAAACTGGGCGCCGCCGAGACCCGGCGCGCCATCGAGGCGGCCAACCGCGCCTGGGGGCCTTGGCGGGCCAGGACCGCCAAGGAGCGCGCCGCCATCCTCGGCCGCTGGCACGACCTGATCCTGGCCAGCCAGGAGGATCTGGCCCGGCTGATGACCGCCGAGCAGGGCAAGCCGCTGGCCGAATCCCGGGGCGAGGTCGCCTATGGGGCCTCCTTCGTCCAATGGTTCGCCGAGGAAGGCAAGCGCGCCTATGGCGATGTCATTCCCACCACCGCACCCGGCAAGCGTATTGTCGTACTGAAGGAACCCATCGGTGTCGTCGCCGCCATCACACCGTGGAATTTCCCCAATGCCATGATCACCCGCAAATGCGCGCCGGCACTGGCCGCCGGCTGCCCGGTGGTGGTCAAACCGGCCAGCCAGACTCCCTTCTCCGCCCTGGCCCTGGCCGAACTGGCCGACCGCGCCGGACTGCCCAGGGGCGTGTTCAACGTCGTCACCGGCGGGGCGGCGGCCATCGGCGGCGAATTGACCGCCAATCCCATCGTCCGCAAGCTGTCCTTCACCGGCTCCACCGAAATCGGCAAGCTGCTGATGCGCCAATGCGCCGATACGGTGAAGAAGGTGTCGCTGGAACTGGGCGGCAATGCCCCCTTCATCGTCTTCGACGACGCCGATCTGGATGCCGCGGTGGCCGGCGCCATCGCCTCGAAATACCGCAATACCGGCCAGACCTGCGTCTGCGCCAACCGCCTGCTGATCCAGGACAGCGTCTATGACGACTTCGCCCACCGCCTGACCGCGGCGGTATCGACCCTCAAGGTGGCCGACGGCTTCACCGCGGGCGCCCAGCAAGGTCCGCTGATCGACGCCGCCGCCGTCAGGAAGGTCGAAGACCATATCCGCGACGCGCTGGCCAAGGGAGCCAGGATCGTCACCGGCGGCCGGCGCCATGCCCTGGGCGGCAATTTTTTCGAACCCACCATCCTCGCCGAGGTGACCTCGGACATGGCGGTAGCGCGGGAGGAGACCTTCGGACCGGTGGCGCCGCTGTTCCGCTTCAAGACCGAGGACGAAGCCATCGCCATGGCCAACGACACCGAATTCGGCCTTGCCTCCTATTTCTACAGCCGCGATCTCGGCCGCGTCTGGCGGGTCGCCGAAGCTCTGGAATACGGCATCGTCGGCATTAACGAAGGGATCATCTCCACCGAGTCGGCCCCCTTCGGCGGGATCAAGGAATCGGGCATCGGCCGCGAAGGATCGAAATACGGGCTCGATGACTTCATGGAAGTCAAATATCTCTGCCTGGGCGGAATTTAGAGCGCTTTTAGCGTTGGCCTTGAGTACCCTCGGCCGATGAACACCTCCCCAATGCGCGGCAGCCTGACCCAGCTTCGTCCGCTGTTCCGTTTCCTTCGCCCCTATCGCTGGCGGCTGACCGGCGCCGGCATCGCCCTGGTGCTGTCCTCGGTCCTGGTCTTGGCGGTCGGCTACGGCCTGCGCCATATCGTCGACCAGGGACTGCGGACCGGCGACTCGGACCTGCTGGACAGCACCGTCGGCGCCTTTCTGGCGGTGGTGGTATTGCTGGCGGCATCCACCGGGGCCAGGTTCTACCTGGTATCCTGGCTCGGCGAACGGGTGGTGGCGGATCTGCGGGTGGCGGTGTTCGACCGCGTCATTGCCATGAGCCCGGCCTGGTTCGAAACCACCCGCACCGGCGAGGTGCTGTCCCGCCTGACCACCGACACCGAATTACTGCAGACGGTGATCGGCTCCAGCCTGTCCCTGGCGCTGCGCAATACGCTGACCCTGATCGGCGCCCTGGCGATGCTGCTGGTCACCAGCCCAAAGCTGACCGCCATCGTCCTGGTGGTGGTGCCGCTGGTGGTGGTGCCGATCCTGTTCTTCGGCCGCCGGGTCCGCCGCCTGTCCCGCCAGAGCCTCGACCGCGTCGCCGATATCGGCGCCTTCGCCGAGGAAACCATCAACGCCATCCGCACCGTCCAGGCCTTCACCCATGAGGGCCTCGACCGCCGCCGCTTCGCCGGGCGGGTCGACGAAACCTTCCTCGCCGCCAAGGCCCGCATCGCGGTGCGCGCCATGCTGATGGCCTCGGTCATCGGCCTGGCCTTCGGGGCGGTGGCGGTGGTGCTGTGGGTCGGCGGCTACGACGTCATCGCCGGGCGGATGACCGGCGGCGCCCTGTCGGCCTTCGTCTTCTACGCCATCCTGACCGCCGTGTCGGCGGGCACCGTGTCGGAGGTGGTGGGGGATGTGCAGCGGGCCGCCGGCGCTGCCGAAAGACTGAGCGAGCTTCTGGCCACCCGCGCCGATGTCGCCGCTCCCGAACGGACGATCGACCTGCCCGAACCGCCGCGGGGCGAGGTCCGTTTTGACCAGGTGACCTTTCATTACCCGGCGCGCCCCAACCAGGCCTCGCTGCATGACTTCTCGCTGACCGTCGCACCGGGCGAGACGGTGGCCCTAGTGGGGCCCTCGGGGGCGGGGAAAAGCACGGTCTTCCAGCTCCTTCTGCGGTTCTATGACCCCTCGGCCGGCAGCCTGTCCATCGACGGGGTGGCGATCCGCGACGCCGATCCGGCGGCGGTGCGCCACCGCGTCGGCCTGGTGTCCCAGGACCCGGTGATCTTCGGCGCCTCGGCGGCCGAAAATATCCGTTACGGCCGCCCCGAGGCCACCGACGACGAAGTCATCGCCGCCGCCCGCGCCGCGGCAGCCGACGAGTTCCTCGAACGCCTGCCTGAGGGTTACCACACCTATCTGGGCGAAAAAGGCGTCCGCCTGTCCGGCGGCCAGCGCCAGCGCATCGCCATCGCCCGGGCCATCCTGCGCAATCCGCCGATCCTATTGTTGGACGAAGCCACCTCGGCGCTGGATGCCGAATCGGAACGCGCCGTGCAGACGGCGCTGGAACGGCTGGCGGCGGACCGCACCACCCTGGTCATCGCCCATCGCCTGGCCACGGTGCTGAAGGCCGACCGCATCGTCGTCATCGACGCCGGACGGATTGTCGCCCAGGGCACGCATCAGTCGCTGATTCAGGAGGGAGGGCTCTATGCCAGGCTGGCAGCCCTGCAGTTTACCGATGGAAATCTGGTGGGCGGTGACGGGCTCGAACCGCCGACAGCCTGCGTGTAAAGCGGAAAATCAGCCTGGGAGGCCTGCGGCCGGTAGCCGAAGGCGCTTACATTTCAACTAGAGCTAAGGGTGCAGGAAATAGCAGGCTGAGCGGTCCAACTGTCCCCAATCACGCTTCTTTGATCTCGAGGCGTCGTTCGATCCGGTCCAAGCGGTCATCGGTGCGATCTGCCCGCATCGCGCTGTTTGCGTAATGGCTCATCTCGGTGGCGGCCATATTACCGACTCCGACCTCTAAAGCGGTGAGGCGGCGGCCATGGTCGCGTTGCGTCTCAATCACTTGATCAAGCTTCTCGTCCAGCTTCCGAAGATATCGCAGCATCAGATTGTCAGGTTCTTCAGCCATCGCGATTTTCCCTTACCAACAGGCGAGAGTTTACCACCGCCATCCATTTCCACGCCATCCATTTCCAAGCCGTCCGGCATTGCCTGGACGGCAAACCTTGACTTGGCAACCAACGAACCGCTCTAGGAGCCTGTCCCCTTAATGCCGAGGGCCGCGATGCTGCGACAAAATAGCCATGGGCCAGGCGATGCGAGCGACGTGATGCTGGACGCATCACGAGCGAGCATCAACGCCGATCCATGGCTGTTTTTCGCGCATCCCCAAGGGGTTATGGCCCGCCGGACCGTCTGGTTCGTTGCGCTGGCTCGACGATGCATTCAGCATCGCCGTCGCCACCGCGCCTGCCATCCGGGCGCCGGCGGGCCGATAACGCGGCATCTCGTGATTAAGGGGACAGGCTCCTAGAACTGCCCGCCCGTAGACCCCATAATTCGCTGAAAGATCAAGAGGGACGCCATAACTGGCGGGTAATCTGGTGGGCGGTGACGGGCTCGAACCGCCGACAGCCTGCGTGTAAAGCAGGAACTCTACCAACTGAGTTAACCGCCCAAGCCTAGATTTCTAAGGATTTTGCCGATGGAAAGCAACAATGCCGGCCGCAAAAGCGACCGGCATTGCCGGAATTACCGAACCCGAACGCGCAGCTCAGTTGACCGCGTCCTTCAGCCCCTTGCCGGCCTTGAACTTCGGCTGCTTGGAGGCCGGGATGGAAATCTTCTGGCCGGTCCGGGGGTTGCGGCCCTCCGACTTGGCGCGCTCAGCAACATTGAATGTGCCGAAACCAACCAAGCGAACCTCGTTACCCTTTTTCAGGGCATCGGTAATCGCCGCAAAAACACCGTCAACCGCCTTGGCGGCATCAGTCTTGGA
>DUZF01000045.1 GCA_013349665.1 Rhodospirillaceae bacterium
CCGCCACCCCAAGGACCGCCACAGCCTCAAAAACCGGCGCAAGCTGGCCTGCTTGAACTCCGACTATCTGGAAAGTCTCATTCGGAACCAGCCGCCGTTAACCTGAAGCGATTCCCCTGCGCTTCCCTCCCCTGTCTTTGCCTCGCTCCGCCGAAGATGCTACCTTCGCCGGATGACGCCGTTCCCCCAACCGCTCCATCCCCATACCGATTGTGTTCGCCTTGCCCTCGATACCGCCGAGCGCAAATGCCGCGACCAGGGGGCCCGCTTCACCGCCCTGCGCCGGCGGGTGCTGGAACTGGTCTGGGGCAGCCATGAACCGGTGGGCGCCTACACCCTGCTCGAGGCGCTGCGCAGCGAAGGCCATTCGGCGGCGCCGCCGACGGTTTACCGGGCTTTGGACTTTCTGTTGCGCCAGGACCTCATTCATCGCCTCGAGCGGCGCAACGCCTTCATCGGCTGTGCCGATCCGGCGCACCCGCATGCCGCCCAGTTCCTCATCTGCGTCGATTGCGGACGGGCGGCGGAATTGAACGATCCCGCCATCGGCACCGCCCTCAGCCGCGGTGCCGAGGCAGCGGGTTTCCGCATCACCGCCCAAACTGTCGAGATCGAGGGATTATGCGCGGATTGCCAAGGCAGTGGGCCCGAACATTGACGCGTCCCCACATTGCCGCCTTGCTGGTCTGGCTCGCCTTTTGCGCCCCGGCCGCCGCCAATCCGCCGGGACCGCCCTGGCTTTCCCGGCTGGATGAGGATCATCCGCTGGTCGGCCGCATCTGGGCGCCGGCGGAGGCCCGTTTCCTCACCCCGGACGAGGTGACGCGTCGCCTTGCCGAAGCCGACCTGACATTGCTCGGCGAGCATCACGACAATCCCGACCACCACCGGCTCCAGGCCTGGGCCCTGGCATCGGTGATCGCCGCCGGCCGGCAACCTGTCGTCGCCTTTGAAATGATCCTGCCCAGCCAGGAGGCCGCCCTGACGGCGCATCGCCTGGCGCATCCCGACGATGTCGAAGCCCTGCCGACGGTCCTTGACTGGTCCGCCAGCCACTGGCCGGAGTGGTCCTGGTATCGCCCGCTATTCGCCGAGGCGATGGCCGCCGGCCTGGTCATCCGTTCGGCCAACCTGCCCAACGACCTGGTGCGCAGCCTGGCCCGCCGCCAGCCGCAACCAGCCGAGGTGACGCAGCGCTACCGCCTCGACACACCGGTGGACGCCGCCGATGCCGAAGCCATGGCCGAGGAGATCCGCCAGTCCCATTGCGGCCAGATGCCGGAAAAGGTGATCCCCGGCATGGTCGACGTGCAGCGCGCCCGCGACGCGGCGATGGCGCTGGCGATGACCGAGGCGGCGCCGGCCGGCGCCGTGCTGATCGCCGGCGGCGGCCATACCCGCACCGATCGCGGCGTCCCCGCGCTGTTGCGCCGTCTGGCGCCGGGCCGGCGGGTATTTTCCCTGGCCTTCCTCGAGGTCGACGAGGACATCACCGATCCCGCCGCCTATGGCGAGCCGCTGGGCAGCCGGCGACCGCCGTTCGACGCCATCTGGTTCACCCCCAGGGCCAATGACGACGACCTTTGCGCCGGGCTGGCCGATTTCCTCAAGCGAAAGCAAGAAAAAGAAAAAGACAAAAGCAATTAGCCCTGCCTACCCGCTTAAGACGCACATCCGCTCCATAGAGCGTTAACAGATTACGGCTCGTCGGTTTGATCCTCGGGCCGTGCCGCGATCAGCGACGCCCGCAACCATTTCTGAGCCAGGGGGGTATTTTCCGACCCTGACCAGACCAAGGGCAGGCTGGCTAGAATACATCAGCCGGTCTCAAGACCTCCTCGACAGTGCTGGTCAGGCCAAGGATGCGGCAGCGACGCATCCTTGGCTGCCATTCATTTTTTGATTGTGCCGGTCGGCAGCATCGGGCCGCGCCAGCGGCTGGATGAAAACCCAGCCTGAGGCTGCGCCATGGCCATTGGGAAAGTTCACCGAAGGGAGTTCATCATGAGTAGGGTAAGTATCGTCGGTGCCTACAACACCGAATTCGGTGCCTTTGTCAAAAAGGACAAGGTGAGCGGGCTGACCACCGACACCAAAAGCTATTACGACCTGCTGATCGAAGCCGGTCGTGGAGCGATCAAGGATGCCGGCATCGGGGCCGGGGATATCGACGCCGTCTTTGTCGGCTCTTGCTCTCCGGGAACGTTCATCAATCAGGAGCATGTGGCGCCCATCGCGGCGGAAATCGACCCGGCGCTGCGCTTCAAGCCGATGACCCGCAGCGAATGCGCCTGCGCCTCGTCGTCGGTGGCGTTGTACAGCGCCCTTTACGCAGTGGAGGCCGGCCGCGCCCGCCATGCCCTGGTGATCGGCGTCGAAAAGATGAACCTGTTGCCGACCCCGCAGATGACCCATGTGCTGGCATGTTCCTCCCATTGGCCGTCGGAAGGGGCCAGGGGCATGTCCTTCCCCATGCTGTTCGCCGAATACGCCAAGGGCTACCAGGCCCATTACAAGATCCCCATGGAAGAGCTGGAACGCATGCTGTGGACGGCCGGCGCCCTTTGTTACAGGAACGGTGCCGAGAATCCGCTCGCCCATGTCCGCAACGGACCGCAAACGGTGGAAGAGATCATCAAGCTCAACCAGTTGGACGAGCGCGGCAGATGCAAGAACATGATGATCGCCGCCCCGCTCAGACTGCATGACTGCTCGCTGGTTACCGACGGCGCCGCCGCCCTGGTGATCACCCCCACCGCCAATGTCTCCGACAAGTCCCGCGCCGTCGAGATCGCCGGCATCGGCCACTCGGTGGAACGGCTGCAGGAAAATGTCCGCCCGAACATGTATGACCTGATGGCCGGCAAAAACGCCGTCGCCAAGGCTTATGAAGAGGCCGGGATTTCACCGCGAGATATCGATCTTGTGGAGGTTCATGACTGCTTCACCATCAACCAGATCCTTTCCACCGAGGCCCTCGGCCTGGCCGAGGACGGGCGGGCCGGTTACGACTATCTGGCGGGCCGGTTCACCCGCGACGACAAGGTCGCGGTCAACCTGTCGGGCGGTCTCAAGTCCAAGGGGCACCCGGTAGGCGCCACCGGCGCCTCCATGCATGCGCTGATCTACAAGCAGCTGATCGGCGAGGCCATCGGCGTCAAGGCAAAGAAGGCCGACATCGGCGTTGCCTTCAATGTCGGGGGCTCCGCGGTCACCAATTGCGTCACCGTTCTGCGCAAACTTTGACGCCAGGGGGAAACCATGCAGACCTTTCGTTACAACGACATTGAGTTCTCGCTGACGGTGGCGGGAGACGCCTGGGACCTCGCAAGCCGTTCGTCTGACGGCCGCGAGGCCATCGTCGGGACCGGGTTGTTTGCCGGGGCCGGCGCCGACGACGCGCTGCTGCGGGCGAAATCCCTGAGCAAGACCATCTATCCCGCAGGAATTCGCCTTGTCGGCCCCGATGTCGACCATCCGTTAAAGATCGGCGACATGAAGATCGTCGGGCCGGATGTCAGCCATCCCAACTTGATCTACTGGGACAAGGACAGCACCTCGTTCCCGAGGACGCTTTGAACAGAGGACTAGAGCCATGGAAATTAAAGGCAGCGTAGCCATCGTCACCGGTGGCGGAAACGGTATCGGCGAAGCCGTCGCCAAATATCTGATCAGCAACGGCGCCAAAGTCGCCGTCGTCGATGTGGCTCAGAAAAACATTGACCGCGTCGTCAAGGACATCAAGGAGATGGGCGGCGAGGCCATCGGTGTGCAGGCCAATGTGGCCAGCGAGCCCGATACGGCCAAATTCATCAGCGCGACACTGGCTGCCTTTGGCAAATTGAACGTGACGGTTGCCTGCGCCGGCATCATCCGCGACGGCACCATGCTTTCGCTGGACAAGGAAACCGGCAAGGTCAACCGCAAGATGGGCCTCGATAAATGGCAGCCGGTGATTGACATCAATCTTACCGGCACCTTCCTGACCCTGCGCGATTCCGCCGAAGCGATGGTCAACGGCGGCTGGGAAGGTCTTCTGGTGACGATCTCATCGGTCAACAAGGAAGGCCAGGTCGGCCAGATCAATTATTCCTCGACCAAGGTGGCCGACGCCTTGATGCCGAAGATCATCGTCGGCGAATTCCAGTTGCGGCATATCCACAACATCCGCTGCGTCGGCATTGCGCCGGGCTATACGGCAACGCCGATGGTGGAAGGCATGAACCAGGAGGCCCTGCAGCATATCCTCAAGGACGTGCAGATCGGCCGCCTGGTGCGGCCCGAGGAAATCGCCCGACTGATCGGCCATTGCATCGAGAATGAGGCCATCGACGGCACCACCATCGAGATCACCGGCGGGCTGTGCTACGAGGGCGGTGTCGCGAAATAGGGTCCGCGGGTCCGGCCATGAGGGTTCCCGAGCTCGCCTATAACCGTAAAGGACGAGTGACCGGATGGATAAACGCCCGATGACAATTGGTGAAGAGAGTTTGCAGACCGCCCCATAACAGAGAGCCAATAGCCCGCAGTCTCTGGGGAAGTTGGAAAGATGTAGCCGCAGCATGCGCGTCCTTATCATCGAAGACGACCCGATGACATCCAGAAGCCTGGAGGCGTTGTTGCGCGCCGAAGGGATGGTGGTGGATGCCGCCGGCCGCGGCGAGGACGGTTTGGAGATCGGCAAACTCTATGAATTTGACATCATTCTGTTGGACCTGGTCCTGCCCGACATGGATGGCTACGAAGTGCTGCGGCGATTGCGCGCAGCCCGCATCGACACGCCTGTATTGATCCTTTCGGGGCTTTCGGAAACCGACAAAAAGGTCAAAGGCCTGGAACTCGGCGCTGACGACTACCTGACCAAGCCTTTTGACCGCGCTGAATTAGTTGCACGGATACAGGCCATCGTCCGCCGCTCGAAAGGTCATTCGGATCCGGTTATCCGCACTGGCCGCGTGACGGTCAATCTCTCCAGACGGGTTGTCGAAGTCAACGACGAACCGCTGCACCTGACCGGCAAGGAATATGGCATTCTCGAACTGTTATCACTGCGAAAGGGACAAACCCTGACTAAGGAGCAGTTTCTTGATCACCTTTACGGCGGCATCGACGAGCCTGACATTAAGATCATCGACGTCTACATTTGCAAATTGCGCCAGAAGTTGGCCAGAGCCATGGGCGAAACCGGCTATATCTGCACGGTCTGGGGCAACGGCTATGTGCTGCGCGACCCCGGGAAACGGGTCAGCACCATTCTGTCCTCGCGTATCACTTGGGTCCAGGCGCAAGTATAGCTAACCGCAGGATCAATCACGATCCCAAATCATTGGATCGTGCTGAGGCAAGTAACTACCCTTCCGCTTCCTCGCGTAGTTCACGGGCTCGCTTGCGCTTCAGCCACAGCTCGTTTTCCAGTTGTTTGAGCTGTTGGTCGAATTCCCGGATCCGTTCAAAGCTTTTCTGGCGGGCGATCAGCTTGTAGGTGGCGCTCATCCGCCGCAAAAACATCTCCAGCGCCACCCCCGCCACCAGGATCCCGGCGCCGGCGCACATCCAGGCGGCAAGCAGGCCGAAATGGTGATCGACGGCCACCACCGTGCCCCAGAAGCCGATGGTCACCACCGTCGAGGCGCCGACCAGAACCAGTCGCCGGGCGATGCTGTCCTGTTTGCCGACGGCGATCTTGCGTTCGAAATCCATAAAGGCATTGATCAGTTCCGCCCGCGCCAGGGCCTGCCAGGTCTTGAAACTCATGGCACGGTCGGTCTTGCCCTCGCGGATCAGGCTTTCCAGCCTGAGGACGAGATATTCGGCGCGCTGTTCTGGTGTCGGATCGGACATTTAATCTTGCGACTTAACCGTTTTCGGCATCCATTTTTGCACCGACACCGGCTTGCCGGTCTGCGAGCGCATCAGCTTGGGACGCAGGACCTGCCCGATGGGCGGCGCCCCGACCGCCGTCGCCACCTCCGGCGCGGCGGAGGCCTTGCGGCCATAGAACTCGATCATCGCCGGCAGGGGGATCTCGCTTTTCACCCCCTTGGCCAAAGCCTCGCGATAGGGCGCGTGGCCGCCCACCTGACGGTTAAGGGCCTCGGCCGAATGCGCCCCGAAGCGCCGCCAGATGCTGTCGAGGAACTGCACCACATGGGAGTCCAGCGGAATGGTGTCGACCGCCGGCCGTTGGACCGCGCAGGCACGAAAGACATTGGGTTCGATCGGCCCGAATTCGTCGGCAACGAACACCGCCGGCATCAGCGGCCGGCCGTGATAGGCAACGGCATAATAAGCCTGGGCGAGAAACATCAGGCGCTGCAGCTTCTGCGGCTGCAGATACTCGTTGTCGCCGAAAGCCCGATCCATCAACCAGAACGCCACGTCGAAACTCGACTCGACCGCCGCCGCCATAGAGCCTCCCTAGGTCATGGCGGCCAGAATACCCCCAGCCCCACCCTCACGCCAAGAGGGTGGTGGTGGTCAGGAATAGCGATTGAAGACCTGACCCTGCTGTTTCAGCGTTCCGGCGATCACTTTCATGTTGAACTCGTAAACGCCGACGCCATGCAGAAGATCGGTGAGGAACAACCGTGTGGTCAGACGAGGATCGGAACCGGAGTCACTGGCCGAGAACGCCGCCGCCGAACGGTTGACCAGCGGATCAAAATAGCCCATCTCCGGGGTTTTCTGACCGGGATATTGGCCGAATCCGCCCTGGCCGGCGTTATCGTCATAGGTCGAGCGCCAGCCACCACTGACGCCCGCGGGCACCGCGCTGGAAACACCGTCAATCCGATCCACGGAGGTGAACCGCCCCCCCGTCGCCACCCGGTTTGGAGCCGATGCGACGCTTGACCCTGGAGAGGCAGTGACCTTAGCCGTAACTGCCATTGGAGAACCGACCTTCTAATACCCCAATAAAAATGTAATCCTTTACACCCTCAACTTCAATTTAAATGGAAGCCATGACTCCGGAAACCCTGGTCCGCTTTCGCAAATTAGCCCTTTTGGTTAACCTTGCGCTGTTCGCCTTCGCCATATACCTCATTCTCACCGACAACCCGGCGGGATGGGAAAACCTCGCCATTCCCTCCGCAATGCTGGTCATTCTGGTGATTACCGGGAGGCGGCGCCAACCGTAGATGGCCCGAAAAAAATAGATCGGAAGGCATATCATGCATAACGTCCTGGTCTCCGTATTCTGCCTGGACCGCACCGGCCTGATCGCCGCCATCAGCGGCCATCTGTTCGAAATCGGCGCCAATCTCGCCGATACCAGTTTCGCGGTGCTGGGGGCCGGTGCCGAATTCACCTCGGTCTGCGCCATTCCCGATGAGATCTCGGCCGAAGCCCTGAAGGACAGCCTGTCAACGCTGCCCGACCTCGCCGACGCGACAGTGACGGTGCGTGCGTTCAGCCTTGCCGCCCGCCAGGGGCCCAAGGCCAATGTCACCCATCTGGTCAGCGTCAGCGGCGGCGACCGCCCCGGCCTGATCGCCCGACTGTCCGAGGTGTTCAACCAGTTTGACGCCAATATCGTCCGCATGGATGCCCAGACGGTCAATGATCCCGACGGCAGCCGCTATGTCACCCGCTTCGCCGTGTGGATCCCGGCGGCCGGTCAGACGGCCTGCCTCAATACCGTCGCCAACACCGCCGGTGAACTGGGCCTGGCCTGCGCGTGCCAGGAGGTGACGACTGTCGGCGGATGACCTGATCCACCGCCTGGCCGGGCCGCTGTCGGCCCTCATCGAGCCGGCTTCGGATGTCTGCCTGCTCTATCTGCTGGGCTATGCCGCCCTCGCTTTTGTCCTCTACCTGCGGCGGGAACGGCGCTTCTCCGCCGCCGGCTATCTGCGTTTCCTGTTTCCCGCCGAGATCTATCGCAGTCGTTCGGCCGCCATCGACCTGATGGTCTGGGCAATCAACCTGATCCTGCTGGCGAGCCCGCTGGCGGCCGTCGCCACAGTCGTCTCCAATGCGCTGCGGAGCGTGATCGGCACCTCGCCCTGGCCCATCGCCGCCGTGCCGGCCGTAGCCGGGGCCTACACCCTGGCAGTCTTCGTCGCCGCCGATTTCGGCGCCTTTCTCGGCCACCGGTTCCTCCATCGCTCGCCGCTGCTGTGGGAATTTCATAAGCTGCACCATTCGGCGACGGTTCTCATGCCCTTCACCGCCCAGCGCCAGCATCCGGTGGATTGGCTGGTGGTGGGCGCCACCGCGGGGATCTGCGTCGGCCTGGCCGCCGGGCTGTTCGACTGGCTGACGCCGGGCGGCATCGACGCCATCGCCATCCTCGGCCGCAATCCGGGCGACGTCGCCTTCGCCGCCCTTTGCCTGCATTTCCGCCACAGCCATATCCGGGTGGATTTCGGCCCGCGGCTCGACCGCTGGCTGGTCAGCCCGGCCATGCACCAGATTCATCACAGCAGCGACCCCAACCATTACGGCCGCAATTTCGGCATCGTCCTGTCATTGTGGGATCACCTGTTCGGCACCGCCCGCCGTCCTCTCGCCGGGGAAAGCCTAACTTACGGCCTGGGCGGCGAGGAAAGCCGGTTCACCACGCTGGCGGCCTGCTACTGGCGCCCGTTCCACGAGGTGGCGGCGGAACTTATTCGAAGATCGACGGAATCCGCATCTTCTCGATCGGGCGCACCGGAAAAATAGCCTTGGTCTGCAGCATGGTAACCGGTCCGCGCGCCGCTTCCGGGCGGGACATGCTGGGGATATTGGCGACCGTCACATTGGGATTGGCCGGCGGCGCCTCCTTGCCTTCGCCACCCTTGGCCTCGCCGCCTTTGGCTTCACCATGGGCGGCCGGCGGCGCCTTGGCCTTGGCCTTTTTTTTGCCGGCATAGGCGGGCTGGCCGGCGATCGACACCGCCAGCATCACCATCAACAGCGCTCGGAGCAACCGCCCCAGCATGGAATCCCCGCCTGAAACCGACATTAGCGGGCCAGGATACGCCTCGCGGTGCCGACAGACAATCCTGGACAGATTTACCGACAGGACCCATATTGACCGATGTTCCCTTTTTGTATTAGATATTGGTCAATCTGGTCAAGGAGGATGCTGTGAAGCAGGTCAGCATTTACGATGCCAAGACCCATTTATCCAGTCTGGTGGCCCTTGTCGCCCGGGGGGAGGAAATCGTTATCGCCAAGAACGGCCTGCCGCTGGCGAAACTGGTGCCGCTGCCGAACCCCCTGCACCCCCGTCGGCCAGCCGGCGCCATGGGCGTAACCTATATCGCGCCGGACTTTGACGAGACGGATGCGGATACCGTGGCTGATTTTAACGGCGATCATTGATGGATCTGCTGCTCGACACCCATGTCCTGCTCTGGTGGGACCAGGGCGCCGGGCTACTGGGACCGACCACCCGGGCCAACATAGCCAATCCGCTGAACCGCATTTTTGTAAGTGCAGCGTCGATCTGGGAAATCGGCATCAAGGCCAGAAAGGGCAAATTATCCATCGTCGGCTCGCCGGCGGCGGCGATCGGTCGCAATGGTTTTCTGCCGTTGCCGATTTCGCCGCAGCATGCCGAAGCGGCGGCCTCCCTCGATTGGCAACACGCGGACCCCTTTGACCGCATGCTGGTGGCTCAGGCCCTCGGCGACAATATGACCTTGGTCCATGCCAACGGCGTCATATCCGCTTACAGAGGCCTGTCCCAACTCTGGGCCTGCTGAGGCGAGGATCCCCGAGGACAATCTTTTCCCGGCCGATCAATTCGGGTAGGGTGCCGCCCATCCGCCGCCCCCTAATCCGACGAGCCTGTCGATGAGCCTGTTGCTTGCCGTTTTCATCGCCGTCCTGCAAGGCGTCACCGAGCTGTTCCCCGTCAGCAGCCTTGGCCACGCCGTCATCCTGCCGGCAATCTTCGGCTGGGGCATCGACCAGCGGGCACCCGAATTCCTGCCCTTCCTGGTGGTTCTGCATCTCGGCACGGCGGTGGCGCTGCTGGCGTTTTTCTGGCGCGACTGGTGGACCATCGCCGTCGGCCTGCTGTCGCGCCCTTCGGCGGAACGCGACGCCAGCCGACATACCCTGTTGATGGTGGTTGTGGCCACCCTGCCCGCCGTCGTTCTCGGCTTTCTCTTCGAACACCGGCTGAAGGATCTGTTCGGCGTTCCCCTGATCGCCGCCGGCTTCCTGTTCGTCAATGGCTTCCTGTTGTTCGCCGGCGAGCGCCTGCGCCGTCGCCAAAGCGAAAGCCGGACCCCCGGCGATCTTTCCCGCTTGGGCTGGCGTGGCGCTCTGGCCATCGGCCTCTGGCAGTGCACCGCCTTCCTTCCCGGTATTTCGCGCTCGGGTGCGACCATGGTGGGCGGTTTGCTGTCGGGCCTCAATCATCGCGCCTCGGCGCATTTTTCGTTTCTCATCGCCACCCCGGTCATTCTCGGCGCGGCCATCCTCGAACTGCCCAAGCTGATGCGCGTCGGCGCCTCCTCCTCCATGGCCGAAGTCTCGGCGATCGGTGGCGTCGCCGCCGGGCTCACCGCTTATGCCAGCATCGCCTTCCTGATGCGCTATTTCGGCAAGCATGAGTTCGAGGCCCTGGACCCGTTCGCCTATTACTGCTGGGTGGCGGGGGGTGGCGCGGTGATCTATTTGGTGGTGACGTAAGGGTGTTGACTTCGCCTTTGGGGCTTGCTTGACTGCCGTAAGTTGTATTCCACATCCGCGATGGGGAAATGCCTACACTCGCAGTCCTCCTGGCCGCCCTGCTGACGGGTTGGCTGATCACCGGCCCAGCCCAAGCCCACGCCTTGCTGCTGGAATCGCAACCGAAGGCCGGCACGACAATCAACGCCGGACCGGTTGATGTCCTGCTGCGGTTCAACAGCCGTATCGACAGCCTCCGTTCTCGCCTGGTGCTCAAAGACGGCCAGGGCGGCAAGCATCGCCTGGCTGTGGAGACCGGCGCCGACGCGGCAAGCCTGAAGGCGCATGACGACCATCTCGGCCCCGGCAAATACCTTCTGCACTGGGAGGTGCTGTCGGTGGACGGCCATGTCAGCCGCGGCGATCTCGGCTTTTCCATCGGAACGCCGTAGGCCATGGACGTCCCTCCCGATCTCCTGGCCTTCCTCGCCGTCCTCTGCCGCGGCCTGTTCCTGACCACCGAGGCCTTCGTTATCGGCGGCACCGGGTTCCTGCTGGCGCTGGCCGATCCCTGCAGCGACCGCCTGGGACCGGCGGGACCGGCGATCATCGAGCGCTGCGGACGCTGGCTGTTTGCCGGTTCTGCGGCATTGTTGGCGGTCGCCGGCGGCAATGTGCTGCTCGGCATTCTCAATGTGCAGACAAGTCTCGATCTGACCTTCGACCAATCCGTCGGTGCCGAGTTCGTCAGCTGGTCCTTGCTGTCCATGGCCGGCGGCCTGATAACCCTGGTGTCCTCCGGCCGGCGGATCTTCCGCGCACCGCTGGCCATGGGCATCCTGGCGATCCTCGCCGGCTCCATCATGACCAGCCATGCCAACGCCAGGATCGAGGAACGGACCTTTTTCGTCATCGCCGACGCCCTGCACCAGACCGGCGCCGGCCTGTGGCTGGGCGGCATTCCCTTTCTGCTGATGGCGTTGCTGGAGGTGTCCGAGCGCGCACACCGCGTCCTGGTGGGCAGCCGCTATTCCGCCATCGCCACCGCTGCGGTCGGCGGCCTGGCCGTCGGCGCCCTGATGATGAGCATCGGCTATACCGGCTCGGTCGCCGCCGCCATCGGCACCGCCTACGGCGCCATGATGGGCGGCAAGCTGATGCTGCTGTCGGTCTTGCTGATGTTCGGACTGCTGAACAACCTTTGCATCCGCGCCGCCGGCGCCGGCGGCGATGCCTCCATGCTGCGCCTGCGCCGTTTCGCCGAAGCCGAGATCGGCATCGGCATCGCCGTGCTGTTCGCCGCCGCCACCCTGGCCACCCAACCACCCTCCATCGACCAGATGATCGATCGCGCCACCGTCGCCACCTGGACTGAAATCGTCGAGCGCCAGACGCCGCGATTTCCCCGCCTGACCAGCCCGCCCATCGAAGACATATCCATCCCCACCGACAGTTCCCTGGCCGCGGAGGGCACCGCCGCCGACCGTGAATGGTCGGAATTCAACCATAACTGGGCTGGCCTGTTCGTCGCCTTCATCGGCCTGCTGGCCTTGGCCGACCGTAGCGGCAAGGTCCCCCTGGCCCGCCACTGGCCGCTGGCCTTCCTGCTGATGGCCTTCATGCTGTTTGTCCGCTCGGATCCGGAAAGCTGGCCGTCGGGGCCGATCCCGTTCTTTGAGCGGCTGCGCGACCCGGAGGTCATGCAGCATCGCCTGGTCACGCTGGTGGTGGCACTTTTCGGACTGTTCGAATGGGCGGTTCGCACGGACCGCCTGAAAGCCGGCTGGGCCCGCTACTGCTTTCCGCTGCTCTGTGCCGTCGGGGGCGCCCTGCTGCTGACCCACAACCACACCCTGACCGACATCAAGCAGCGCTTCCTGATCGAGATGACCCATATTCCCATGGGCGTATTGGGCATTCTGGCCGCCTGGTTCCGTTGGCTGGAGATCCGAGGCGACGCAAAGGCGGCCCGCCTTTGCGGTTGGTTGTGGCCAGCCTGCTTCATCGTCATCGGCGTGCTGCTGGTGCTCTACCGCGAGGCCTGAGGCCTTTCCGCCTAGTCCAAACTATATTCAGGGGTAACGGCACGGATATTTGGCAGACCGACCCGATGGCGGAACGACACTGACCTCTGCCCGATTTATGGTCGTGTCGCAACACAATCGCATCAGTTGGTGGGCCGATGTCGCCGAGGGCTGTCTGTTGTTTCCTGATACTGGCCCTGGTAACCGCCGGCTGCGCGGAGGTCCCTGAGGATCCCGAGGCCCGGGCCGATTTCGACAGGACCGACGACCCGCTCGAACCGATGAACCGGACGATCTTCGCCTTCAATGATTTCCTCGACCTGCATGTGATGGAACCGCTGGCCCGCGGCTATCGCGACCTGATGCCGGAGGCGATCCGCGGTCGGATCCATGATTTCCTGGTCAATCTCAACGAACCCTATGTCGGCGGAAATGAATTGCTGAAAGGCGAATTCACCGCCGCCTCCGTTGATCTTGGCCGTTTCGTCATCAATTCCACCTTCGGCATCCTGGGCAGCTGGGACCTGGTCGCCGCCACCGGCGGACCAACCGCCCATTCCGCCGATCTCGGCCTGACTCTGGGCTCTTGGGGACTGGGCGAAGGACCGTATCTGATGCTGCCGATCCTCGGCCCCTCCAATCCGCGCGACGCCGCCGGCAGCCTGGCCGACCTCTGGGCCGACCCGGTGGACGCGCTGATTGCCACGCGGGGCGGCACCGCCTGGATCGTCGACCTCCATGCCGGCATGTCGGGACTGGATACCCGGGTTCAGTACCTCGACCCGATCGCCGATATCAGGCGCAGTTCTCTCGACGTTTACGCCTCGGTCCGCAGTCTCTACCGGCAGCGTCGCCGTGCCGCCGTCGGCGATGGTGGCGAGGCCGGCCCTGACCTGTGAACGCGCGCCGGAGGGCAATTGTTGCACTGCGGCAAACTATGCGGTAGATTTCGAGGAACGGAGGATTCAGCTGCCTCTTTTCTGAGTCGCACTGTTAATTGCAGGCGAATATTCACGATTATTTAATATTGCCTCGCCAGAAGCGCAGCCTTGTTTCATCGGGATCCGACAAAGACCAAAGGACGAAACAATGGTGACTATCGAAAACAAGACTTTCGACGAAATTTTCGTCGGGCAAACCGTCAGCCTGCAGCGCACCCTCACCAAGGACGACATCATGCTGTTCGGGGTGATGTCCGGCGACGCCAATCCGACCCATTACGAGAATGATGACACCGACGGCCGCCAGCATCGGGTGGTGGGCCATGGAATGTGGGGCGCCTCGCTGATCTCGGCGCTGCTCGGCAACGAACTCCCTGGGCCAGGCACGGTCTACAAGACGCAGAACCTGAATTTCCTGACCACGGTGACCCTGGGCGACACGCTGACGGTCTCGGTGACGGTCACCGCCAAGGATGAGGCCAGCAAAGTCATCCGCTTCGACTGCCAGGCGGTCAACCAGAACCAGTCGCAGGTCTTCAATGGGGTCGCCGAGGTCTTCGCCCCCACCGAAAAGGTCCGCCTCAACAGGAAGATCCTGCCGGAAATCAAGGTCAGCCGCGGCCATCACGCCTTCGAGGAACTGATCGAGCGCTGCGCCGGCCTGCAGCCGGTCTCCATGGCCATCTGCCATCCCTGTGACGAAGTGACGCTGCGCGGCCCGGTGGAAGCGGCAGAACGCGGACTGATCGACCCGGTGCTGGTGGGGCCGCGCTGGAAAATGGAAAAAGTCGCCGCCGACTGCGGTCTGGACATTTCCCGCTATCGCATCATCGACGTCGAACACAGCCATGATTCCGCCGCCCGCTCGGTGGCGCTGTGCCGCAGCGGCGAAACCGAAGCCCTGATGAAGGGCAGCCTGCATACCGACGAAATGATGCATGAGGTGGCCGCCCGCGATACCGGCCTGCGCACCAGCCGCCGCATCAGCCATGTGTTCCTGATGGATGTGCCGAGCTATCCCCGCCTGCTGATGATCTCCGACGCCGCCATCAACATCTACCCGACCCTGGAGGACAAGGCCGACATCCTGCAGAACGCCATCGACCTCGCCCATGTGCTGGGCATCGACCTGCCGAAGGTGGCGATCCTGTCGGCGGTGGAAACGGTCTATCCGAAGATCGCCTCGACCATCGAGGCGGCGGCGTTGTGCAAGATGGCCGACCGCGGCCAGATCACCGGCGGCCTGCTGGACGGCCCGCTGGCCTTCGACAACGCCATCAGCGAGGAAGCGGCGCAGATCAAGAAGATCATTTCGCCGGTGGCCGGTCGGGCCGACATCCTGCTGGTCCCCGATCTCGAAGCCGGTAATATGCTGGCCAAGCAGCTGGCCTATCTGGCCGATGCCGACGCCGCCGGCATCGTGCTGGGGGCCCGCGTCCCCATCGTGCTGACCAGCCGCGCCGACAGCGCCAAGGCCCGCCTGGCCTCCTGCGCCGTGGCGGTGCTGTTCGCCCGCTACCGCAAAACCGCCCTGCAACTCGCAGCCCAATAGGAGACGCCCCCGTGAGCGCCGGAATCCTCGTCATCAATGCCGGCTCGTCCAGCATCAAATTCTCGCTTTATGTTCGCCAGGGGGGAGGATCGCTCGAGCTGTCGTCGCGCGGCCAGGTGGAAGGCATCGGGGTGGCGCCGTCCTTCGAGGCGAAATCGCCCGACGGCGCCCTGTTGGCCGAGCAGCATTGGGACAAGAGCACCGACCGCCCGAGCCTGCTCGGCCATCTGGTGGAGTGGATCGAGAGCCATCTGGACGGCGCCGAACTGAAGGCGGCGGGTCACCGGGTGGTGCATGGCGGACGGCGGTTTGCGGCGCCGATGCTGATCGACGACACGGTCTATAGCGAACTGGAACGCTTGATCCCGCTGGCGCCGCTGCATCAGCCGCACAACCTGGCGGCCATCGACGCCCTGCGCAAACTGCATCCGAAACTGGCCCAGGTCGCCTGCTTCGACACCGCCTTCCATCGCACCCATGACGCCCTGGCCTCGGGCTTCGCCCTGCCCCGGGCGCTGATCGACGAAGGGGTCCAGCGTTACGGCTTCCACGGCCTGTCCTATGAATACATCGCCAAGCGCCTCAGGCAGCTGGCCCCCGAGGTGGCGAAGGGCCGCGTCGTCGTCTGTCATCTCGGCAGCGGCGCCAGCATGTGCGCCATCGACAACGGCCGCAGCGTCGCCAGCACCATGGGTTTCACGGCACTGGACGGACTGCCCATGGGCACCCGTCCCGGCCAGCTCGACCCGGGGGTGATTCTCTATCTCCTGCAGGAAAAGAAAATGACCGCCAAGGAGATCGAGACCCTGCTCTATCACAAGTCCGGACTGCTCGGCATGTCCGGGGTCAGCAACGACATGCGGGTGCTGATGACCAGCGATGACGTCCATGCCAGGGAGGCGGTGGACTATTTCGTCTATCGCATCGGTCGTGAAATCGGCTCCCTGGCCGCCGCCATGAACGGCATCGACGCCCTGGTGTTCACCGCCGGCATCGGCGAGCGCTCGACCGAGATCCGCGCCCGGGTCGTCGAGCGGGCCGCCTGGCTGGGCTTCGCCGTTGACGAGACCGCCAACCTGAGCGGCGAAGGCCTGATTTCGCCCGCGGGCGCCAAAGTCTCGACCTGGGTGATCCCGACCAATGAGGAGCTGATGATCGCCGATCACACCGTTGAAGTGATGGAAGCCCGGGCCTCGGCTCTGGTAACATAGGGCGCGATTCCGAATTGCTGATCAGCAATTCGGAATGCTTAACGACCGGCCATTGAGGCCGGGGGCAAGGCCCCGGAGGGGCCGCCCGCCGAGGGACTTGATGACTCCAGTAGATCGTTATTTTGGAAACGATCTACTGGTTTTTCAAAAGGGGCGATCAGCCGTGCAGACCATTTTCGTCATGGTGAAATGTGAGTTGGGCACCGCCTACAAGGTGGCGGCCGAGGCGGCGGATCTCGAACAGGTGTCCGAGGTGCATTCCGTGTCCGGCGAACATGATCTGCTGGTGAAATGCTATGTCGACAGTTACCAGGACATCGGCCAGTTCGTCGTCGACATCCTGCAGAAGCTGCCGGGGGTCAAGGACACTTTCACCCTGATCGCCTTCAAGGCGTTTTCATAAGGTAACTGATCTCGATCACCTCAAGGACGTCGGAGCCGGCCGGACTCAGCACCTTCACCCGGCCCCCCTCCTCCGCCTTCATCAGGGCGCGGGCCACCGGCGAACGCCAGCTGATCTTGCCTTCGGCCATATCCGCCTCATCCTCGCCGACCAGGGTCACCGAGATTTCCTCGCCGCGGCCATTGGCGTAGAGGACGGTGGCGCCGAAATAAACCCGCTCCAGCCCGGCCTGGCGCGCCGGGTCGACCACCACCGCGCTTTCCAGGCGTTTGCGCAGAAAGCGGATGCGCCGGTCGATCTCGCGCAGGCGTTTCTTGCCGTAGAGATAATCGCCGTTTTCCGAACGATCGCCGTTGCCGGCCGCCCAGGACACCACCTCGACCACTTTCGGCCGCTCGGTGAACCACAGCTCGTCATGTTCGCGCTGCAGCAGATGCAGCCCATGGGGCGTTACGTAGTTCTTGAAGCCGTCGTCGCTCATGGCGTTGACGAAAAATGCCGCAGCAGAAAGATCAGGCCGAGGATCAGCACCGCCACCGCCTGGGTGGCGACGCGCATGTTCATCAGCCGGTTCGACCAGCGATGATTGGCCTGCCCGCCGCGGGCGAACACCACGACACCGGTGATCAGGACGCCCAGAACAGCGGCCAGCGCCAGACCCAGCAGGACGGAAAGCAACGTGACCATGGTTTCAATATGGCCGTTTGAGGTTACGGTACAATAGTTAACTCATCCGATCGGAGGCGATGCGCCACAGAGTGCCGAGGTCGTCGAGGACGTAAAGGGCGTCGCCACCCCGGCCAAAGGCCATCGCCACCACCCGTCCGCCGGCGGGGAACCGGGCGAAGTCGCCGGCGGCGCCGTTGGCGAGATCGACCCGCAGGACCCGATTGCCGCCTTCCGGCGATGACAGGGCGACATAGGCCTGGCGCTCGCCGCCGAACAGCGGGCCGCCGCCCACCGCCAGCGCCGTCGCCGCGAAGACCGGCAGGAACCGGGCCAGCGGCGGCGGCGGCGGATTGGGCTGGGGCGCCAGATCGGGCCAGCCATACCAGACCCCGGGAGCCACCGCGTAAAGCAGATGGTCATCCAGCACGAACAGCCGGCCGTCGGCGGCGAAGCCCAGCCCGGCGGGATCGCGGAAGCCCCAGGCCACCAGTTGCGGCTGCCCGCCGTCCTGGCCAAGGCTGAACACCGCGCCGTCGCAGGGCACCTGGCC
>DUZF01000046.1 GCA_013349665.1 Rhodospirillaceae bacterium
CCGGACCATTCCGCCACAGACATCGGCACCTCCCACAAAACCACGGGAGAGAATCGAATCACGTTTGGCCTTTAAATGCAACTGTAGTACTAATCCGGTAAAATCGCCAGAAGCCGGACCGGCGCGCCTATTATCTCGGCTTCGCACCCAAGGGGTCGACCCTCGCCAAGTTGGCCGCCGTCTCCTGGCTCACTCAAATTTAAACCGCCAGTGGCAATCGCCTTCGCGCTGGCCTGGTTCTTGTGGCGCCGACGCCATCAAGTCGAAGCCGCCAAAGCCCACTTTCGGCGCCATCAAATGCAACTGTGGTGCTAGAGCGCGATGACATTAGGTTGGCGCATTGATATGCGCCAACCTAATGTCTGATTCGCCCTCTACGCTAGGCTGAGAGCCAGATTCAGCTATCGGCGCGCAATCGCGAAGCGGTTCGGCCTAAGGGCATCTGGCTCTAACGGCCGGCGGTGGCGGGTTCGCCGTTGGTCAGGCCCAGCTGCGAGGCGGCCACCACGGCCCGGGTGCGGTTGTTGACATTCAGCGCTTTCAGAATGGCGGTGACATGCAGCTTGACGGTGCCTTCCGCCAGTTGCAGGACGCGGGCGATTTCCTTGTTGGATTTGCCCTGTCCGAGCAGCACCAGCACCTCGCGCTGACGCGGCGTCAGGAAAGAGGCCGCCCCGTCATGGCCGCCGCCGCCGTCGGCATATCCATGCTCGGGGCTCTGGTCGAGGAGGGCCGGCGGCAGATAGACGCCGCCCGACAGCACCAGCTTCAGGGCGCTCAGCATGACCCGGCTGCTGGAGGTCTTGGGGATGAAGCCGGCGGCGCCGAGATTCACCGCCTGCAGGACATGACGGCGATCGTCCGAGGCCGACAATACAATGATCGGCACTTCGCTCGGCAGCTTCTGCCGCAGCGTCTGCAGCCCCTCGTTCCACGGCAGTCCCGGCATGCCGAGGTCGAGCAGCACGGTATTGATACGGGGTTCGGCATCGGCCAGGGCGATGGCGCTGGGGTAGTCGCTGGCCTCGAAGACGGTCACGCTGGCGTCCAGCTGGGTGAGGACATGGCGCAGACCATCGCGAAACAGTTCGTGATCGTCGGCGATCAGAATGTACATACCTTTTTCACCTGATTGCACGGCAGCTCATCCTTTTGTTAGATCGCCAAGAGAAGCGGGCTTCAACTAGTTTATCGCATTTTTTTCTTAGGAGCGATGGTGTTTTCCTGATGGCGAAAATATGCGACCTGTCAGCGAATGCAATATGCTCTTGGCGAGGACGCTATTTCTTTACCAAAGCCATATTGTACATCTATGGCTAAAGTTATACTCTCGCCGGAGATAACGATTTGTCTTGTATCTCCGCCTGCCAGACAAATCTTTTCTTAGAATAACCTAAATATCTATTGCTACCTGAAATTCAATAGCGCCCGGTGAAAAGTTCCGGCAACCCTAGCCAGGCGCCCCTGACTTCACAACAATCGCGAACATTGATCCTTTCCCCGGTCTTGACTGCAGATCGATGCGGCTGCCGAGCAGGCGGGCCAAGCGGTCGACGATCGCCAGTCCCAGACCCTGGCCCGCCTCGGACTCCGCCAACTGATGAAACTCCCGGAAGATCTCTGATTTCTGCGCCTCGTCGATTCCCCTGCCGCTATCCCAGACCTCGATGCGGATTTTGTTGCCGCGGCGACGCGCGCCCACCACGACGCCGCCCCTTTCGGTAAAGCGGATGGCATTGGCGAGGAGGTTGCGCAACATGCGCTCAAGCAGGACGGGGTCGCTGTACACCCTCGCCGCGGTGGGGATAAAGCGGATCGACAACCCCTTGGCGGCGGCCAGCGCCTCGAATTCGATGGCCAGCCGGTCAAACAGTTGCCGGACCGGAAAGCTGACCGGCTGCACCTCGATGCCGCCGGCGTCGAGGCGGGCGATGTCCAGCAGATTGCGCAGCAGATGGTCAATGGATTCGACGCAACTGTCGATACGCCTGAGGATCTCGCGGGCATCCCGCGGCAGGCGCTTCTTCTCCAGGGCGGCGACGAACAGGCCGAGGGCTTGCAACGGCTGGCGGAGGTCATGGCTGGCGGTGGCCAGCAACCGGGTCTTGGCTTCGTTGGCGGCGATCGCGGCATCCCGTTCGGCCGTCTGCCGTGTGGCTCTCGAAGTCCTGCCGTCCGACGCCGGCCGTTCTTTTCGCGGCGAGAAAGTCATAGGCGTTCCCAAAGAATAATCCGCCGATATTAGGCCGGTTGCCGCCAGGTTGCAACCCACAGTTGGGGCTGCGGTCGGGGCGTCCCGATATAATCATCGCTTGCTTTTTCGCCGCCGAGGACCGAAAAAGCCCGGCCATGACCGATCTCTCCGATGCCATCGCCCGGCGGCGCACCTTCGCCATCATTTCCCATCCCGACGCCGGGAAGACCACCCTGACGGAAAAGCTGCTGCTGTTCGGCGGCGCCATTCAATTGGCCGGCGCCGTCCGCGCCCGCGGCGAACAGCGCCGGGCCCGTTCCGACTGGATGGCCATCGAGCGTGAGCGCGGCATCTCGGTGACCGCCTCGGTGATGTCCTTCGAACATGACGGCCTGTCGTTCAATCTTCTCGACACTCCGGGCCATGAGGACTTCAGCGAAGACACCTATCGCACCCTGACGGCGGTCGATTCGGCGGTGATGGTGCTGGATGCCGCCAAGGGTATCGAGACCCAGACCCGCAAACTGTTCGAGGTCTGCCGCCTTCGCGACGTGCCGATCATCACTTTCATCAACAAGGTCGACCGCGAGGCCCGCGACACCTTCGACCTGCTTGACGAAATCGAAAAGACCCTGGCCCTGGATGTCTCGCCGGTCACCTGGCCGATCGGCATGGGTCGCGATCTCAATGGCGTCTACGATCTGTCGGCCGATCAGGTGCTGCTGTTCGAACAGACCCGGGGCGACCATATCCCCGAGGGGCTGGACATGCCGCTGGATGATCCCCGGCTGGACGGTCTGGTGGGCGAAGCCGCGGCGGCGCAGTTGCGCAACGAGGCCGAACTGGTGCGCGGCGCCTGCCCGCCGTTTTCACTGGAGGCCTATCGCGCCGGCCATCTGACGCCGGTCTTCTTCGGCTCGGCGCTGCGCAATTTTGGCGTTCGCGAATTGCTGGGCGGCATCGGCCGGCTGGCGCCGCCGCCGCGTCCGCAGCCGGCGGCGCCCAGGCTGGTCGATCCCCTGGAACCGGCGGTCAGCGGCTTCGTGTTCAAGGTGCAGGCCAACATGGACCCCAACCATCGCGACCGCATCGCTTTTTTCCGCCTGTGTTCCGGACGCTTCCGCCGCGGCATGAAGCTCAAGCATCCGCGCTCGGGCAAGACCATGGCGGTGGTCAACCCCGTCTTTTTTCTGGCCCGGGACCGCGAACTGGCGGAAGAGGCCTTTCCCGGCGATATCCTGGGCATACCCAACCACGGGGCGCTGCGCATCGGCGACACCCTGTCGGAAGGTGAGGACCTGAAATTCACCGGCATTCCCAGCTTCGCCCCGGAACTGCTGCGGCGCATCCGCCTCGACGATCCGCTGAAGGCCAAACAGCTGAAGAAGGCCCTGGAAGATCTGGCGGAGGAGGGGGTCAGCCAGCTGTTCAAGCCGTTGAACGGCTCGACCTGGATCGTCGGCGTGGTCGGCCAGCTGCAATTCGACGTCATCGCCAACCGCATCGAGGCGGAATACAACCTGAAAGCCGGATTCGAGGAGGCTCCCTACGAGACCGCCCGCTGGATCGACGCCGACGACAAGGCCCTGCTGAGGAAGTTCGCCGACGCCAATCCCTCGGCGATGGCCGAGGACCGCGACGGCGCCCTGGTCTTCCTGGCCCGCAACGCCTGGACGCTGAGCCGGGCGCAGCAGGACTTTCCCGACCTGCGGTTCCTCGCCACCCGCGAACAACATTAGCGGTAGACGGCATTTACCAATGGTGCCGGCGGGCGCATAGTCTCGCCTATGCCGGATGTCGCCCGCACCCCGTCCGCCGCCGCCTATCATCGACAGCTCGAGCTGATCGCCGAAATGAGCCACGAATTCGCCAATTCGCGGGATCTCGGCAATACCTTGCAATACGGTCTGGAGCAGGTCGTCGCCTTCGTCGGCGCCGAAGCGGCCAGTCTGTTCCTGATCGACCAGCGGACCTCCGAGCTGGTCTGCCGGGCCTGCGTCGGGCCGGTGAACATCACCGGCCTCCGCCTGGCGGCCGGCCAGGGCGTGGTCGGCCAGGCAGTGGCGCAGAACCGCACGGTATTCGTCAAGGACGCCGGCAAGGACCCCTATTTTGCCGCCAAGGTGGATGCCAAGACCGGCTTTGCCACCCGTTCCATCCTCTGCGCGCCGCTGTCGCTGCGCGACCAGTGCCTGGGCGCCATCGAACTGCTCAACAAAGCCGGCGGCGACGTCTTCCATTCCGGCGACCGCCAGGTCCTGCGGGCGCTGGGCGCGTCTGCCGCGCTGGCGATCAGCAATGCGCGGCTGACCGCGGCGATGGTCGAGCAGGAGCGGATGCGCCGCGAAGTGGAACTGGCCGCCGAGATCCAGCGCGGCATGCTGCCCAACCGGCTGCCCGCCGGCTTTCCGGTGCAGGGCATCAACCGCCCGGCCTATGCGGTGTCCGGCGATTTCTTCGATATCGTGCCGCTGCCGGGGGAGCGCGTCGCCTTCGCCATCGGCGACGTCTCCGGCAAGGGCATCAACGCCTCGCTGCTGATGGCCAAGACCATCAGCCTGTTTCACTGCCTGGCCAAGACCCATGCGCGGCCGGGGCCGCTGCTGGCCGCCATCAATCAGGAACTGTGCGAGACCGCCGGCAGCGGCGGCACCTTCGTCACCATGGTGGCGGGCCTTCTCGATCGGCGCACCGGCTCTGTGCTGCTGGCCAATGCCGGGCATGAGCCGCCGCTGCTGAGGCGCGGCGGCGCCTTCGTCGCCTTCGAGGCGGCGTCGCCGCCGCTGGGCATCGCCCCCGAGCTGGTGCCGGAATCGCTGGCCGAGCACTGGATCGAACTGGCCGGCGATGCGCTCTATCTGTTCACCGACGGTTTGACCGAGTCCTTGTCCGAGGACGCCATGGCCACGGACGCCATGGTGGGCGCCGAGGGGGTCGGCCGGCTGATCGATGAAGCCGCCGCCCTGCCGGCCGAGGACCGTCTGCGGGCCATCCTCGACCGCCTTTGCGCAGACGGCGCGGCGCTCAGGGACGACCTCACCCTGCTGGTGGTCGAGGACCAGCGCCCCAGGCCGCTGCTGGCTCAACGCCTGCTGGCCTGCCCCGATTGCCTGTGCCGTCTGCGCCTTCAGGTCCGCGAGGCCGCCCTGGCGGCCGGCTGTCGGCCGGAGGCGGCCGAGGAGGTGGTGCTGGCGGTGGACGAGGCCTGCCAGAACGTGATCCGCCATGCCTATGGCGGTGACGGCGAAATCGTCCTCGAGATCCGTCGCGACCCGCCCGGGGCGCTGGAGGTCCAGCTGATCGACTTCGCGCCGCCGATCGATCCCGACCGCGTGGCGCCGAGGCCTCTGGACGACCTGCGTCCAGGCGGGCTGGGCACCCATTTCATCCGTTCGGTGATGGACGAGGTAAGCTTTCTGCCGCCGCCGCCGGGGGCGGGCAATTTTCTGCGACTGAGCAAGGCGATCCCATGAGCATGACCCTGTCGACCCGCCGTGACCTCGCCGGCACCGGGATTTCCGTCACCGGTGAAGTCGATCTGAAAAACAGCGGCGAACTTCGCAAGGAACTGCTGGCGGCGCTGGCGGCGGGACGGCCGGTGGCGGTGGAGCTGTCGCAGGTCGCCTATATCGACAGTTCGGGCATCGCCGCGCTGGTCGAAGCCTATCAGACGGCGCGCCGCCAGGGACTGGCCTTCACCCTCGCCGATGTCAGTCCCGCGGTGCTGCGGGTCCTCAAGCTGGCCCGCCTGGACCAGGTGTTCGACCTGGTGCGGAGCAGCCCGGCGGATCCCCCATGAACAGGGACGCGGTCATCGGGTTTTGCGAAAGGCTGGGCCGGGCGACCGTCCACTGGCTGGACGAAATCGGCTTCTCGGCCCATCTGCTGGGGGAATGCCTGTACTGGCTGGTGGCCGGGCGGCGCCGGCGTCAGCCGGTGCGTCTATGGGCGATCTTCCAGCAGGCCCGGGAGATCGGCGTCGACGCCCTGCCCATCCTGACCGTGCTGACCTTCACCATCGGCGTCATGCTGGCCATCCAGGGCATCTACAGCCTGCGCGCCTTCGGCGCCGAATCGCGGGTGGCCACCGGCATCGCCCTGTCGGTGGTGCGCGAGTTTTCCTCGCTGATCACCGGCATCCTGGTGGCCGGCCGCTCGGGATCGGCCCTGGCCGCCCGCCTCGGCACCATGAAGATCAACCAGGAAATCGACGCCCTGACGGTGATGGGTATCGAGCCGGTGCGCTATCTGGTGGCGCCGCCGCTGGTGGCGATGACGCTGATGGTGCCGCTGCTGACCATGTGGTCGCATCTGGTGGCGCTGTCGGCGGCCGGACTTTATGTCAGCCATGACCTGGAAATCACCTTCGGCGCCTATATCTCTCAGGTCATCGAGGCGCTGCGCCTGACCGACCTGTTCCATGGCCTGGCCAAGAGCGTCATCTTCGCCATCCTGATCACCCTGGTCGGCGTGGTCAACGGCGCCTCGGTCACCGGCGGCGCCGAAGGAGTCGGCCGGATGACCACCCGCTCGGTGGTACATGCCATCTCGGCCATCGTCATCACCGACATGATCTTCGCCTTCGCGGTGACCCGATGAGCAATCCGACGGTCGAGGTACGGCAACTGGTCACCCACTACGGCGACCGCATGATCCTCAAGGGCATCGACCTGTCGGTCGAAGACGGCGAGATCATGGTCATCATGGGCGGATCGGGGTCGGGCAAGAGCACCCTGTTCAACCATCTGCTGGGCCTGCTGCATCCCACCAGCGGTACCGTCCGCCTGCTGGGATACGACATGAACACGGCGACGCCGCTGGGATTGCTCGACATGCGCCAGAAGATCGGCGTCGCCTTCCAGAGCGGGGCGCTGCTGAGTTCGCTGACGGTGGCGGAGAACATCATGCTGCCGCTGCGCGAGCATACCGACCTCGACCGCCGGACCATGGAAATCATCGCCCGCCTCAAGCTCGAGGTGGTCAACCTGGCCGGCTTCGGCGACCTGATGCCGGCCGAGCTGTCGGGCGGCATGATCAAGCGGGCGGCGCTGGCCCGGGCCATCGCCATGGATCCCCGGGTGCTGTTCTGCGACGAGCCCTCGGCGGGTCTTGATCCGGCGGTGTCCTCGGCCATCGACGAACTGATCCTCAAGCTCAGGGAGGCCATGGGGATGACCATCATCGTCGTCACCCATGACCTCGACAGCGCCTTTCGCATCGCCGACCGCATCTGCGTGCTCGACGGCGGCGAGATCATCGCCCTGGGCAGCAAGGAGGAGGTGCGGGCCAGCGAGAACCCCCGCGTGCAAAACCTGCTGAACCGGCGCAGTCCGGACGCTACACTCGACCGCGACGCCTTTCTGCGCCGCCTGGTGGGGGAAGCATGAGGGGAAGAAAGGGGTAAAGGGGATGCGGGACAGCCGGACCAATTACGCGCTGGTGGGGGCATTCGTGCTGGCGATGCTCGTCGCCCTGGTGTTATCCATCGCCTTCATTTCCGGCCGCACCGGCGGAACCGACGATTATTTCGCCGCCTATGACAATGTCGCCGGCCTGAAATACGGCACCAAGGTCCTCTATGAAGGCTTCGCCATCGGCCAGGTCGCCGATATCGAGCCCAGCCTGGATGCCGGCAAAATGAGCTTTGCGGTCCGCCTGGCGATCAGGAGCGACTGGCGGATTCCCGATGACAGCGTCGCCCGCATCGCCGCCTCGGGCCTGCTGTCGGCCCTGGCCATCGACATCAAGGGCGGCACCAGCCCGGTGCTGCTGAAGCCGGGCGCGAAGATCCGCAGCCAGGCGGGCGGCAATCTGTTCGCGGCGATGACCGATATCGCCTCCGAGGTGACCAATCTCAGCCAGTCCGGGCTGCGGCCGCTGGTGGAAAGCCTGAACCGCACGGTGGCGTCCTTCGGTCCGGTGCTGGAGCAGAAGGCGCCGCAGCTGTTCGACAACCTGCTGTCGCTGTCGGCCGATCTGGCCGACAAGACGCCGCGCATTTCCTCCAATGTCGAACAGATGACCTCGGGGATGACCCGCGTCTTCAGTCCCGACAACACCCGCAAGATCGACGACGCCATCGGCAGCGCCGCCCAGGCGGCGTCCAATCTCGCCGATCTGACGGCCAGTCTCAAATCCAGCAAGGAAAAGGTCGATGGGGTGCTGTCCGCCCTCGACAAAATGGTGGCCGGCAACAGCGACAAGGTCAACCAGAGCCTGGGCGACCTGCGCTACAGCCTGCAGGCGGTGTCCCGCAATATCGACTCGATCACCTACAACCTCGAAGGGACGGCCCGCAACATGAGCGAGTTCAGCCGCGAGATCCGCGAAAATCCAGGGCTGCTGCTGGGCGGCACGAAACCCTCGCAGGAGGTGAAGCCGCGATGAAGACCGCTTTTGCCCTGACCCTCTGCCTGGTCCTGGCCGCCTGCGCCGGGGCGCCGCCGCCGCCCGACGTGTTTTACCGCCTCGACCACCGGCCGGTGAAGGCGCTGGCCGCCCCCGTCCTGGCGGGGGTGGTGGAGGTGGCGACGCCAAGCGCCGAAGGCCTGGCCGGCGACCGCGCTTTGCTCTACAGCAGCCGCGAACATCCCGACCAGGTCGGGCGCTATTCCTTTCATTTCTGGGTCGAGCCGCCGCCGCTGCTGGTCCGCGACGAACTGGTACGGGTGCTGCGGGAGGCGCAAGTGGCGCCGCAGGTGGTGACCGCCAATCTCCGGGTTCCCGCCGATTTTGTCATCGAAGGCCGCCTGAAGCGGTTCGAGCAACTGGCCGGCGGTGCGCCGGCGGTGGCGGTGGAAATCGAGCTGGGGGTGGTGCGGGTGCGCGGCAACGAGCTGCTGCTGTTGCGCAGTTACCGTCAGGAAACCCCGGCCGCCGGCGACTCGCCGGCCGACGCGGTGGCCGCCCTGCAGCTGTGCCTGGATCAACTGCTGAACCGCTTCCTCGCCGATCTGTCGGCCCGGCGATGAGCCGCAGGCCATCCCGCGGCGCCCGTCCGGCGGCGGCGCCGCGCAATCTGGAATTGGAGATCACCGGGCTGGGGCTGCAGGGCGACGGCCTGGCCGCCCATGACGGGGTTCCGGTGTTCGTGCCCTATACGGTGCCCGGCGATCGCGTGCTGGCGCGGGTCGACGGCCGGCGCGGCGACGGCTGGCTGGCGACGCCGCTGACGGTGCTGACCCCCGGCGCGGCGCGGGTGGCGGCGCCCTGTCCGCTGTTCGGCCGGTGCGGCGGCTGCGCGCTGCAACATCTCGACGACGCGGCCTATGGCGCCTGGAAGCGCGATCTGCTGGTGTCCCAATTGGCGCGGGCCGGCCTCGATGGCGCGGCGATCGGGGAAATCCGCCGCGTCGCCGCCGGCAGCCGCCGGCGGGCTGCCTTCGCCTTTCACCACCGGCGCGGTCAGGTGTTGCTGGGGTTCAACGCCCGGGCCAGCCATGAGGTGGTGGATGTGAGCGCCTGCCTGTTGCTGGCGCCGCCCTTGTCGGCGGTGTTGCCGGCCCTGCGGCAGGTCCTGGCGGCGGTCACCGAGGATGGATGCGACGGCGACGCCGTGCTGACGCTCACCGATACCGGCCTCGACCTGCTGGTCGACGCCCCCGCCCGCCTTGACCTGTTCGACCGCCAGCGTCTCGCCGCCTTCGCCGAAAGCGCCGATTTGGCGCGGCTGTCGTGGCGCCGCCCGGGCGGCGGCATGGCCGAGCCGGTGGCCCGGCGCCGCTCCCCCCTGGTCAGTTTCGCCGGGGTGGCGGTGGACCTGCCGCCGGGCGCCTTCCTGCAGCCCAGCCGGGAGGGCGAGGCGCTGCTGACCGGGTTGGTGGTCGAGGCGGTAGCCGACCGCCAGCCGGTGGCCGATCTCTATTGCGGTGTCGGCACCTTCGCCCTGGCTCTGGCCGGCAAGGCGCCGGTGCATGCGGTGGAAGGCGACGGCGAGGCGGTGGCGGCCTTGCGCCGGGCGGCGACCGGCCTCAAGCTCACCGTGGAACTGCGCGATCTGTCGGCGGACCCGCTGCCGGCGGGCGAGCTCAGGCGTTTCCAGGCGGTGGTTGTCGACCCGCCGCGCGTCGGCTGCAAGGCGCAGGCCGAGATCCTGGCGGCCACCGGCCCGCCGCGGCTGGTGATGGTGTCCTGCAACCCGGCCAGCCTGGCCCGCGATCTGGCCATCCTGACCGGCGGCGGCTACCGTCTGCTGAGCGTCACGCCGGTGGATCAGTTTCCCTGGACCGCCCATCTCGAGGCGGTGGCGGTTCTCGACCGCCCCCTGCCCTGAAAACGGACCAGAAAAGACCTTTGAACACAAAGATCTAGCCCTCGCCCCGCTTGCGGGGAGAGGGTTGGGTGAGGGGTCTCTTGTAACTCATGCCGCTGCCGGGCGGCGCGACCGCTACACGGCGCATTTTCATTGCGGCTTGCCCATGAACTGATCGCATAAAGGATCAGACCGCGCATCTCGGAAATGTCAAACGGCGCGCGGACGCGCGCCCCCCTCATCCCGACCTTCTCCCCCGTACCGGGGGAGAAGGCTCATTACCAACCGCCGCCCCCCGATCCTATCGGATCATGCCGATCAGTGCCTTGACCACATTGTCGGCGCCCTCGGCGATCTGCGAAATCGACGACTCCAGCATATAGCAGGGCGTGGTGGCGATCCGCTGGGCGGTGTCGACCACCACCTCGCCGCGGCCGGCGTTGCGGTGTTTGGCGCCCATCTTCTGCAGCCCCTGGGCGGTGCCGGGGTCGTCGCCGATGGTCATCTCCACCTTGCCCAGCACCCTGGCCAGCACCGCCGGGGCGATGCACAGGGCGCCAATCGGCTTGCCGGCCTGATGCATGGCGCGGATGGCCTTTTCCACCGACGGCTCGACCGCGCAGTCGGGACCGTCGACGGCGAAGCTGCACAGGTTCTTGGCGGCGCCGAAGCCGCCGGGAAAGACCAGGGCGTCGAAGCCGGCGGCGTCGAACTGGGCGAGATCGGTGATCTGTCCGCGGGCGATGCGCGCCGCCTCGACCAGGACGTTGCGAGCCTCGGCGGTGGGCTGCCCGGTGGCATGATTGACCACATCGCGCTGGGCGACATTGGGGGCGAAACACTGATAAGCGGCGCCCTGGCGGTCGATCGCCAGCAGGGTCAGCACCGCCTCGTGAATTTCCGCCCCGTCATAGACCCCGCAGCCGGACAGGACGACGGCGATCTTCGGCATAGCCACACTCCCTCGAAAGATTTCGGTTGCGGGGAAGCCTAGGCGTGGCGCAAATGCCGCGCAAGGGGGCTATAGTCCGCTTGCAAGCGAAATTTCGGAAAGGAACGCCATGACGGCCTATGACAAGCTCGAGGCCCTGTTCACCCGGCTGATCCGCCTCGATCAGGCGCTGGGTTTCCTGTCCTGGGACACGGCGGCGATGATGCCGCCCGGCGGCGCCGCCAGCCGCGCCGAGCAGACGGCGACATTGAAGGCGCTGCATCACCAGCTGCTCACCGCGCCCGAGGTCGGCGCCTGGCTCGACGAGGCCGCGGGGTTGACCCTCGACGCCTGGCAGGCCGCCAATCTGCGCGAGATGCGCCGCGACTGGCTGCATGCCTCGGCGGTGCCGGGCGACCTGGTGGAAGCCCTGTCGCGGGCCTGTTCGGCCAGCGAAAGGGTGTGGCGGAGCGCCCGCCAGGCCGCCGATTTCAAGGCGGTGGCGCCGTTTTTCGCCGAGGTGCTGCGGCTGACCCGGGAAATCGCCGCCATCAAGGGCCAGGCGCTGGGAGTCTGTCCCTATGACGCGCTGCTCGACCAATACGAGCCCGATGCGCGCTCGGCGGAGATCGATGCGGTGTTCGACGACCTTGCCGCCTTTCTGCCCGGGTTCATCGAGCAGGCGCTGGCCCGCCGGCCGTCGCCGCCGAAGACGCCGGCCGGCCCCTTCCCGGTGGACCGCCAGAAGGCCCTGGGCCTTGAGATGATGCGGGTGCTGGGCTTCGATTTCGACCATGGCCGGCTTGACGTCAGCCATCATCCGTTCTGCGGCGGGACGCCGGACGATGTGCGCATCACCACCCGTTACGACGAGAGCGATTTCATGCGCTCGCTGATGGGCGTGCTGCATGAAACCGGCCATGCGCTGTACGAACGCGGCCTGCCGCAGGCCTGGCGCCATCAACCGGTGGGCCGCGCCCGCGGCATGAGTCTGCATGAAAGCCAGAGCCTGCTGATCGAAATGCAGGCCTGCCGGTCGCCGGAATTCCTTTCCTTCGCCGCCCCGGCGATGGCCAGGGCCTTCGGTGCCGAGGGGCAGCCGGGATGGGATGCCGAAACGCTCTACGCCGCCAATGTGCGGGTGGCGCCCGGTTTCATCCGCGTCGATGCCGACGAAGTCACCTATCCGGCCCATGTGATCCTGCGCTATCGCCTGGAGAAGGCGCTGCTGGCCGGCGACCTGGCCGTCGACGGGCTGCCGTCGGCGTGGAACCGCGGCATGCGCGAGCTACTGGGCCTGACGCCGCCCGACGACCGCCTGGGCTGTCTGCAGGACATCCACTGGTATGACGGCGCCATCGGCTATTTCCCCACCTATACCCTGGGGGCGATGACCGCCGCCCAGCTGTTCGCCGCCGCCCGCGCCGCGGTGCCGGGGCTGATGACGGCCATCGCCGCCGGGGACTTCAGGCCCCTGCTGTCCTGGCTCGGCGAGCGGGTGCACGGGCGCGGCTCATTGCTGTCCACCGGCCAGTTGCTGACCGAAGCCAGTGGACGGAGTCTTGACGCCGGGCTGTTCAAAACGCATCTCAGTCAGCGATACCTTTCCTGATCGCTTGTTACACCTTGGTGTCATGTTAATGTCTTGCGGGTTCGCTTCATTGGAGCTGGTGTCTTGACCTATCACAGTACCCGGGGCCATGCGCCGGTTCTGCCCTTCGACGATGTCCTGCTGGCCGGCCTGGCCCGCGACGGCGGGCTCTATCTGCCGCGGCAATGGCCGCGGTTTTCCGCCGCCGAGCTGGCCACCATGGCCGAACTGCCCTATGCCGAGCTGGCGGTGCGGGTGATGCATCCCTATCTCGACGGCACCATCGCCGAGGATGATTTCGCCGCCCTGGTGGCCGACGCCTATGGCGGCTTCGACCATCGCGCCGTCGCGCCGCTGACCCAGCTGGCCGCCAATGACTGGCTGCTCGAGCTGTTCCACGGGCCGACCCTGGCCTTCAAGGATTATGCGCTGCAGCTGCTCGGCCGCCTGTTCGACCATGTGCTGACGGCGCGCGGCCAGCGGGTGACCATCGTCGGCGCCACCTCCGGCGACACCGGTTCGGCGGCCATCGAGGCCTGTCGCGACCGCGAGGCGGTGGACATCATCATCCTGCATCCGCATGGCCGCACCTCCGAGGTGCAGCGCCGGCAGATGACCACCGTGGCCGCCGCCAATGTCCACAACATCGCCATCGAGGGAACCTTCGACGACTGCCAGGACCTGGTGAAGGCGATGTTCGGCGACCACGCCTTCCGCGACCGGCTCCGGCTGTCGGCGGTCAATTCCATCAACTGGGCGCGCATCCTCGGCCAGACGGTCTATTACATGGCCGCCGGGCTGGCGCTGGGGGCGCCGTCGCGTGAAGTCGCCTTCGCCGTGCCGACCGGCAATTTCGGCAATGTCTACGCGGCGCTGGCGGCGCGGCGCATGGGCCTGCCGGTGGCGCAGCTGGTGGTCGGCTCCAACGCCAATGACATCCTCACCCGCTTTTTCGAAAGCGGCGAGATGAGCACCGGCACCGTGGTGCCGACCCTCAGCCCCAGCATGGACATCCAGATCTCCAGCAATTTCGAACGCTATCTGTTCGACATCTTCGACGGCGACTGCGCCGAGGTGACCAGCCGCATGGGCTCGCTGCGCCAGAGCGGCCGCTTCGCCATCGACTCCGGCCGGATGTCCGAGGTGCGGGCGCTGTTCGACGGATTCCGCCTCGATGACGACAGTACCCGCGAGGCCATCCGCCGCGTCCACCAGGAAAGCGGCGTTCTGCTGGATCCCCATTCGGCCATCGGCGTCGCCGCCGGGCGGGCCCGCCGCCGCAGTGCCGCGGTGCCGATGGTGGCGCTGGCCACCGCCCATGCCGCCAAGTTCCCCGACGCGGTGGAGGCGGCCACCGGGGTCCGTCCGGCCTTGCCGGCCCGCCTCGCCGATCTGTTCACCAGACCCGAACGCTATGACGTTCTGCCCAACGACCTGGAGGCGGTGAAGGCTTATGTCCGCCGCGCCGCGAAGGAAACCTCATGAAAGATGGGCTGCATCTTACCCGCCTGGACAATGGACTGACCGTCGTCACCGATACCATGCCGTCGGTACAGACGGCCTCGGTCGGCGTCTGGGTCAATGCCGGCACCCGCCACGAGGCGCCGGAGATCAACGGCGTTTCCCATCTTCTCGAGCATATGGCCTTCAAGGGCACCGAGCGCCGCTCGGCCCGCGCCATCGCCGAGGAGATGGACGCCGTCGGCGGCCATCTGAACGCCTATACCTCGCGCGAACATACGGCCTATTACGCCAAGGTCCTGAAAGAGGATGTCGGCCTGGCGGTCGACCTGATCGGCGACATCCTGCAGCACTCCACCCTCGATCCCGAGGAACTGGCGCGCGAGCAGGCGGTGGTGGTGCAGGAGATCAGCCAGGCCCTCGACACCCCGGATGACATCGTCTTCGACCATTTCCAGTCCACCGCCTATCCCGACCAGGCGGTGGGACGGCCGGTGATGGGGACCGCCGATCTGGTGCGCGGCATGTCCCGCCAGACCATCGCCGGCTATCTCAGCGATACCTACGGCGCCGGCCGGATGATCCTGTCGGCGGCCGGCAATCTTGAGCATGAGGCCGTTGTCGAGATGGCCGGGAAAGCCTTCCGCGCCTTGCCGGCCGAGCGGCCGGTGGCCGAGGAGGCGGCCCGCTACAGCGGCGGCGAATACCGCGAGGAGCGGGACCTCGAACAGGTGCATGTGGTGCTTGGGTTCAACGGCGTCGCCTATCAGCACCCGGATTTCTACGCCGCCTCGGTGCTGTCGACGCTGCTCGGCGGCGGCATGTCGTCGCGCCTGTTCCAGGAGGTGCGGGAGAAGCGCGGCCTGGCCTATTCGGTCTACAGTTTCGCCTCGTCCTATACCGACGGCGGCCTGTTCACCATCTATGCCGGCACCGGCCCCGACGAGGTGGCGGAGGTACTTCCGCTGCTCTGCGACGAAATCATGAAGGTCACCCTGGGCGTCACCGACGAGGAAATTCTGCGGGCCCGCGCCCAGCTCAAATCCAGCATCCTGATGTCGCTGGAGAGCACCGCGTCGCGCTGCGAGCAGGCGGCCCGCCAGCTGCTGTCCTACGGCCGGCTGGTGCCGCTGGCCGAGGTGGTGGCCAATGTCGAGGCGGTGGACGGCGCCGCGGTGCGGCGCGCGGCGGCCAGGATCTTTGCCGGCAAGCCGACCCTGGCCACCATCGGCCCGCTGGCCCGGGTCGAAGCCTATGACAGGATCCTGGCGAGGCTTAGCTGCTGATCATTCTTTCGTGATATAATCTCACGATGACAGCTCTCTCCAAGCTGGCCCTGGTTGCCCTGGTCGATCCCAGCCAGACCCGTCGTGATGAGGTCGGCAAGGCCCTGATGTCGATGTATCGGCTGCAGACCTATGCCGATCCGTCCCATGCCCTGGCGGCCTTCAAGGTCACCCTGCCCGACGTGCTGCTGGTCGATGACGGCGTGACCTCGGGCCATGGGGCGGATTTCATCAAGCTGCTGCACCAGGATGAGGTGTTGCGTGGGATCCCCGTCGTTTTCGTCTCCCATGGCCCCGAGGAGCGGGCGCGCGGGGCGGCCCAAAGGGCCGGCACCGACAAAGTCCTGGTCAAGCCCTATCGGCGCAGTACGCTGGTCGCCTGTGTCAGCGGCATCCTCAACGAAAAAGTCGAGGAACGCTGGGAACATCTGCCGGAGCTGCAGAAGAAGGCGCTGAAGGGAACCGTCGAGACCTTCAACCGCATCTCCGACGTCATCGCCACCGGCGAGCCGCTGCCTTTCGGGGTGGTCACCGACTCCTGCAAGCCGCTGGTGGACGCCATCAACAACAATGACTTCAAGTCGATCATGGATGGGGTCAAATACCACGACAACTATTCCTATGCGCATAGCATGCGGGTCGCCACCTTGCTGTCGCTGTTCGGCCGCGCCGCCGGCATCCGCGGCAAGCTGCAGGAGATTCTGGCCGGCGGCGGCCTGCTGCATGACGCCGGCAAGATGTCCATTCCGCATGAGGTGCTGAACAAGCCCGGCCGCCTCGACGAGGCCGAGTTCGCGGTGATGAAGAGCCATGTCACCCACACCGTCCAGTTCCTCGACGCCTGTGAGGACATTCATCCCTCGGTGCGCATCATCGCCTCCCAGCATCACGAGAAGATCGACGGCTCCGGCTATCCCAACGGCCTGAAGGACGGCGAGCTGAATGAACTGGCGCGGATGGCGGCGATCGTCGACGTGTTCAGCGCGCTGACCGACCGCCGGGTCTATAAGCCGCCGATGGATCCGGTGGAGGCGCTGAACCTGATGTCGGGCCAGATGAAGAACCACCTGGACCAGCATCGGGTCGGGCTGTTCAGGGAGATGCTTCTCGACGCGGTGGTTTGAAGCCCATGGCCACCACATAGGTTTCCGCCGATTCGGCGCGGCTGGCCGCCGGCTTGGCGTGGCGCACCGAGGAGAAGTGGCGTTTCAGCTGGTCGAGGACGCTTTTCTCGGTGCCTCCCTTGAACACCTTGGCGATGAAACAGCCGCCGGGTGCCAGCACCTCAAGGGCGAAGTCGAGCGCGGTCTCGCACAGATGGATGATCCGCATATGGTCGGTGGCCGAATGACCGGTGGCCGGCGCCGCCATGTCCGACAGCACCACGTCGGCCGGGCCGTCGAGGGCCCGTTTCAGCAATTCCGGCGCGGCGTCGTCGAGAAAGTCATGGACCAGATGGAATGCCCCCGGCACCGGGGTCCAGTCGGCGATGTCGATGCCCACCACCTTGCCGCCGCCCGGTTCCAGCGCCTTAACCCGCTCCACCGCCACCTGGGTCCAGCCGCCGGGGGCGGCGCCGAGATCGACCACCCGGACGCCCCGCCGGAGGATATGGAAGCGGTCGTCCAGCTGCTGCAGCTTGAAGGCGGCGCGCGAGCGGAAGCCCAGGCGCCGGGCCTCGGCGACATAGGGGTCGTTGAGCTGGCGCTGCAGCCAGCGGGTCGAGGAGATGGTGCGCTTGGCGGCGGTTTTCACCCGTTCGGTCAGCATGCGGCTGCCGCTGCCGCCTTTGCCCGCCGCCGGTTTGGGTTTGCGGCTCATGGCGTGGCCAGGAGTCCGTCGGCCCGCATCATCGATAACAGCATTCCTTCTCTTACGCCGCGGTCGGCGACCGACAGCGCGCCCACCGGCCACAGGCGGCAGATGGCGTCGAGGATGGCGCAGCCGGCCACCACCAGATCGGCGCGCTCATGGCCGATGCAGGGGTGGGCGGCGCGGTCGGCGCAGCTGGC
>DUZF01000047.1 GCA_013349665.1 Rhodospirillaceae bacterium
AAATGACCATTCAGGAAATCAAGGAAGAACGCAAAAGCTACGACGGCGACCCGCTGATCAAAAGCCGCCTGCGCCAGCGGATGCGGGAAATCCTTACCCAGAACATGATGGCCAACATTCCGCGCGCCGATGTGGTGGTCACCAACCCGACCCACTACGCCTGTGCCCTCAAATATGACTCCGAGACAATGACGGCGCCGGTCCTGGTGGCCAAGGGGCAAAACCTGATAGCCTTGCGGATCCGGGAAGTTGCCGAGGAGAACGCGGTGCCGATCGTCGAAAATCCGCCCCTGGCACGCGCCCTGTTCGCCGCGGTGGAGATCGACGCCGAAATTCCCCCCGAACACTACAAGGCGGTGGCCGAGGTGATCAGCTATGTCCTTCGGCTCAAAGGCAAAATCCGTCATTGAGGCGCTGCGGGCGCCCTCAGCCTGGCTGGCAGTGCTGGCCATCGCCCTGCTGGCTCTGCTGGCGGCGGACCCCGGTCTGTTCGGCGGCCAGTCGCTGATCCCGGCCGCGGTGGCCGCCATCGGGTTCGCCGCGGTGGCCGGTCTGGTCGGCGGACTGGCTCGGCTGGCGGGGCAGATCGAACGCGGTCGACGCCTGGAGGCGGCGCTGGCGGCGGATCGGCGCGGCCGTCTGGTGGTTGATGGATCCGGGCGGGAACTGTTCCGCAACGGCCTTGCCGCCGAACTGCTGGGGGTGGTCGATGACCCCTTCCTGCCGCTGGCCCGGCGCAGTGAACGCGACGAGCGCGCGGTGGAGGAACTGGCGCGCCTGAGAGCGGCGGCCTTCCAGGGCACCTCCCACCATGCCGAGCTGTCGCTGCCGCTGCCCGACGGCGCCCGCGAGTGGCTGGCGCTGGCGGTTCATCCGCTGCCAGGCGGTGGCGTGTTGTGGACGGTGGAAGACGTCTCGGCGCGCCGGGCGATCGATGAGACATTGCGGCGCGAGCATGAAATGCTGGCCGATTTCATTGATTTCCTGCCGGTCGGCTTTTATTCCGCGGATTCCGACGGACGCCTGCGTTTCGTCAATCAGCGCCTGGCCGAATGGGTTGGCCGGCCGGTTGAGGACCTGGTCGGCATGGATCTGCGTGAGGTCCTCGGTGCGGTCCCCGATCCCGAGGAGGACCGCAGCGAAATGCGGCTCAAGGGGCGTAACAACGAGGTTTTCCAGGCCTTCGTCACCCATACCGTGTTCGATGAAGGCGGGGAAACCCTGACCCGCTCGGTGCTGGTGCGCGACCTGATGCCGGAGCGCCACATGGAACGGGTGCTCAAGGCCGCCGAGCGCCGCTTTCATTGGCTGTTCGAGGATGCCCCGGTGGGCATCGTGCTGGTCGATCCGGACACCACCGTCAGTCTCTGCAACCCGGCCTTCGCCGCCATGGTTGGCCAGGCCGCCGAGGATATCGCCGGTCGCCCGGTGGTCGAGCTGATCGCCGCCGAATACCGCCAGGCCTCAGCCGACCAGCTGTCCAGGGTGCTGATGGGCGTCGGTCCCGGCGGGCATCTGCCGGTGCGTCTGGTCAGCAATGGGCGCGACACCGCGGCCACCCTCTATGTCAGTCCCACCGCCGAGGACGGGGCGGTATCCGGACTGATGCTGCATTTCATCGATGCCACCGAGCAGAAGAACCTGGAAATACAATTCGCCCAAAGCCAGAAGATGCAGGCGATGGGCCAGTTGGCCGGCGGCATCGCCCATGACTTCAACAACCTGTTGACGGCGATGATCGGCTTTTGCGATCTGCTGCTGCAACGGCACGGTCCCGGCGATGCCTCCTTCGCCGACATCATGCAGATCAAGCAGAACGCCAACCGCGCCGCCAGCCTGGTTCGCCAGTTGCTGGCCTTTTCCCGGCGCCAGGCGCTGCAACCGCGCCTGTTCGACGTCACCGACGCTCTGGCCGATCTGTCCAACCTGCTGCGCCGCCTGTTGGGCGAAACCATTGCGCTGACCATCGCCCATGGACGTGACCTCGGCCTGGTGAGGGTTGATCCCGGCCAGTTTGACCAAGTGATCATCAATTTGGCGGTCAACGCCCGGGACGCCATGCCGGGGGGCGGCAAACTGACCATCACCACCAAGGCGGTGCATGTGGAACGGCCCTACCAGCGCGGCGCCGACATCATGCCGACCGGCGACTATGTGGTCATCGAGGTGGTGGACACCGGCACCGGTATGAACCGCGATGTGCTCAGCCGCATTTTCGAACCGTTTTTCTCCACCAAGGAGGTGGGCGCCGGCACCGGCCTCGGCTTGTCCACCGTCTATGGCATTGTCCGCCAGACCGACGGCTTCATCTTCGTCGACAGCCATCCCGGCGACGGCAGCGTGTTCACCATCTACCTGCCGCGCTTCGACGCCACCGAGGCCCAGAAGCGGGCCCGGCCGATCGCCGAGACGACGGCGACGGGCGATCTGACCGGCACCGGCACCATCCTGATCGTCGAGGACGAGGACGCCGTGCGCCTGTTTGGCGCCAGGGCGCTGCGCAACAAGGGCTACACGGTGATCGAGGCGCGTTCCGGCGAGAACGCGCTGGACGTGCTGCGTGGCGAGCCGAATGTTGATGTTCTGATTACCGACGTGGTGATGCCGGGAATGGACGGCGCCACCCTGGCCCGTCTGGTCAAGGAGGACCGCCCTGCCATCCAGGTGATCCTGATGTCCGGGTATTCCGAGGACGTGGCCCTGGGCGAAATCTCCGGCGAGGGCGGCATCCACTTCCTGCCCAAGCCGTTCTCGCTGAAACAGCTGGCCGGCAAGGTCAAAGAAGTGATGGAACCGGGTGATTAAGTGATAAGAACAGGGCGGGAACAAATTCCATTTGCCGAAAGGAACAAATAGGGTACATTGTTGCGCATTGCGTCACTCGATCGTCCTGTGGAATAAGAAGGGACCGCACTCATGACTCAGACCGCATTGCGCCTGGTGGACAAGGATATGATGGACAAGACGAAAGCTCTGGACGCCGCCCTGACGCAGATCGAACGGGCCTTCGGCAAGGGGTCCATCATGCGCATGGGCAGTCGCGACGTGGTGGAGGTCGAATCCATTTCCACCGGATCGCTCGGGCTCGATCTGGCGCTTGGCATCGGAGGCCTGCCGCGCGGCCGCATCATCGAGATTTACGGACCGGAAAGTTCGGGCAAGACCACCCTGGCGCTGCATGTCATCGCCGAGGCGCAGAAGAAGGGCGGCACCTGTGCCTTCATCGACGCCGAACATGCCCTGGACCCCGGTTACGCGCGCAAGCTGGGGGTCAATCTCGATGAGTTGCTGATTTCCCAGCCGGATGCCGGCGAACAGGCGCTGGAAATTGCCGATACCCTGGTGCGCTCCGGCGCCATCGACGTGCTGGTGGTGGATTCGGTGGCCGCCCTGGTGCCGCGCGCTGAACTCGAAGGTGAAATGGGCGATTCTCATGTCGGCCTGCAGGCCCGTCTGATGAGCCAGGCGTTGCGCAAATTGACGGCGACGGTATCGCGGTCGAATTGCATGGTGATTTTCATCAACCAGATCCGCATGAAGATCGGCGTCATGTTCGGCAGTCCGGAAACCACCTCGGGCGGCAATGCGCTGAAGTTCTATGCCTCGGTTCGTCTCGATATCCGCCGTATCGGCAGTATCAAGGACCGCGACGAGGTGGTCGGCAACCAGACCCGCGTCAAGGTGGTGAAGAACAAGGTGGCGCCGCCGTTCAAGGTGGTGGAGTTCGACATCATGTATGGCGAAGGGGTGTCGAAGACCGGCGAGCTCATCGATCTCGGGGTCAAGGGCGGTATCGTCGAGAAATCGGGGGCATGGTTTTCCTACAACTCGACGCGGATTGGTCAGGGCCGGGAAAACGCCAAGACTTTCCTCAGGGAGAATCCGGCGATGGCGGCCGAGATCGAGGCGACGATCCGTGCCAATGGCCGCGCCGTGGCCGACGCCCTGTCCGGTGGCCCCGGCGATCAGGACGGCGCCCCGGTTGAGGATTGACGGCCGTTACCACCAGGGCCACCAAGCGAGACAAAATGCTTGATGGACCTGGTGGTTAAGCGGATCTGACGACGGTCGTTCCGGCGTTTTCTGGACTCCCACCTTGCCACTTGTTATACGGGTTACCCGACGGCGGATTCCCGCCGTTTCGGCAGTATGAACACGTGGAAAACCATGCAGACAGCCAACGACATCCGGAAGACTTTTCTCGATTTTTTCGCGCGGAACGGCCACGAGGTCGTCCCGTCAAGCCCGTTGGTGCCGCGCAACGATCCCACCTTGATGTTCACCAATGCCGGCATGGTGCAGTTCAAAAACGTCTTCACCGGCGTTGAAAAACGAGAATATTGCCGAGCCACGACGTCGCAGAAATGTGTGCGCGCCGGCGGCAAGCACAACGACCTGGACAACGTCGGCTATACCGCCCGCCATCACACCTTCTTTGAGATGCTGGGAAATTTTTCCTTTGGCGACTATTTCAAGGAAGGCGCCATCGAATTGGCGTGGCGGCTGATCACCAAGGAATATGGTCTGTCTGCCGAGCGGCTGCTGGTTACCGTCTATCACGATGACGATGAGGCCTTTGACCTGTGGCGCAAGATCGCCGGCCTGCCGGAATCAAAGATCATCCGCATTCCCACCTCCGACAATTTCTGGGCGATGGGCGATACCGGTCCCTGCGGGCCCTGTTCCGAGATCTTCTATGACCACGGTCCCGGCATCGCCGGCGGGCCGCCGGGCAGCGCGGATGCCGATGGCGACCGCTTCATCGAGATCTGGAACCTGGTGTTCATGCAGTATGAGCAACTGGCCCCCGACCAGCGCATCGCCCTGCCGCGGCCGTCCATCGACACCGGCATGGGCCTGGAGCGACTGGCGGCGGTTCTGCAGGGCAAGCATGACAATTACGATGTCGACCTGATGCGCTCGCTGATCCTCGCCTCGGCCGAGGCGTCGGGTAGCGATCCCGATGGGCCGCACCGCGTCTCCCATCGGGTGGTGGCCGATCATCTGCGCTCGGCCTGCTTCCTGATCGCTGACGGCGTCCTGCCCTCCAACGAGGGACGCGGCTATGTGCTGCGCCGGATCATGCGCCGGGCCATGCGCCATGCCCAGCTGATGGGCTGCGCCGAGCCGGTGATGTGGAAACTGGTGCCGGCCCTGGTCGGCCAGATGGGCCAGGCCTTTCCCGAATTACTGAGGGCGCAGTCCCTGGTCACCGAGACCCTGCGCCTGGAAGAGTCGCGGTTCAAACAAACCCTCGAGCGCGGCCTGAAGCTGCTGGACGAGGAATCCGCGAAATTAACCAGCGGCGCCATGTTCGACGGCGAAATCGCCTTTCGCCTCTATGACACCTTCGGCTTTCCTCTTGATCTGACGGAAGACGCGTTGAAGGCCCGGGGTATCGGCGTCGATGTCGGCGCCTTCAACAAGGCGATGCAGCGCCAACGGGCGGAAGCCCGCAAAGCCTGGGCGGGTTCGGGCGAGGCGGCGACCGAGACAGTGTGGTTTGAAACCCGCGAGCGGGTCGGGGCGAGTGAATTCCTCGGCTATGACGCCGATCGCGCCGAGGGCCAGATCGTCGCCCTGCTGGTGGACGGTAAGCCGGTCGACACGGCCCCGGCCGGAACGGCGGTGGCGGTGATCTGCAACCAGACCCCGTTCTATGGCGAATCCGGCGGTCAGATGGGTGATACCGGGCGGATCACCGTCCCCGGCAAGGGCAGTCTGACGGTGACCGACTGCGCCAAAAAACTGGGCGACCTGATCGTCCATTTGGGTGTGGTCGCCGAGGGCCGCCTGACGGTGGGGGATTTTGCCGAACTGGAGATCGACCTCGCTCGGCGGACCAATGTCAGGGCGCATCATTCCGCCACCCATCTGTTGCATGCGGCACTGCGCCGCCATCTCGGCGAGCATGTCACGCAGAAGGGATCCCTGGTCGCCGCCGACCGGTTGCGCTTCGACATCAGCCATCCGAAAGGGCTGTCGGTCGATGAGGCGCGACGGGTGGAGGACGAGGTCAATGACCGCGTCCGCGCCAATCTGCCGGTGGCGACGCGGCTGATGAGTTCCGAGGCGGCTATCGAAACCGGCGCCATGGCCCTTTTCGGCGAGAAATACGGCGACGAGGTGCGGGTGGTGTCGATGGGCGAGGGGCAGGAAAGCTTCTCGGTGGAACTCTGCGGCGGCACCCATGTCCGGCGAACCGGCGATATCGGATTGTTCAAGATCGTCGGCGAATCCGCGGTGGGCGCCGGTGTCCGGCGCATCGAGGCGGTGGTCGGCGCCGCCGCCGAGGCCTGGCTCAACGAGCAGACCGCCTTGCTGGCCCGTGCGGCGCAGAGCCTGAAAGCCTCCCCGGCCGACCTGCCGGCGCGGGTCGATGCGCTGCTCGAGGACCGGCGGCGGCTGGAACGTGAACTGGTGGAGGTCCGTCGGCAAATGGCCACCGGCGGCGGCGCCACGACCAATAAGACGGTGGCCGGGGTGACCTTTGCCGGGCGCCTGCTGGACGGTGTGCCGGCCAAAGACCTGAAAGGCATGGCCGATGAGATCAAGAAGCAGATCGGATCCGGCGTCATCGCCCTGATCAGCGCCGCCGAAGGCAAGGCGTCGCTGGTGGTGGCGGTGACCGAGGATCTGGTCGCCCGCGTCTCGGCCGTGGATCTGGTCAAGGTCGGTTCCGAGGCTCTGGGCGGCAAGGGTGGCGGCGGGCGCCCCGACATGGCCCAGGCCGGCGGCCCGGATCCCTCCTTGGGCGCGCTGGCTTTGGCCGCCATCGAAACCGCCTTGCTGGAGCGCGCGGCGAGCTGATTGAGCGGGCGAAAGAATTTTTGTGCACTGCACAATTTTTTCTTCCATTCGGCAGAAGATCTGGGTATTCTCCTCTTGTTGCAGTGCAGCAATTGCCGCCGCAGTCGCCGCCGCGCCATAGATCTCAAGCCAGTGAGGATAAACCGATGACCAATCAGAATTTCGACCAGATCGTCAGTTTCGGCAAAGAAAACGTCGAAGCCGTTATCAAAAGCAGCACTCTCGCCGTCAAGGGCATCGAGGAATTGACCAAGGCCTATACCGTCCTGGCCAATCAGTCGATCGAGCAGACCCAGAGCGCCGTGAAGGCCCTGACCTCGGCCAAGAGCCCGACCGAATTCCAGAGCATCTACAGCACCCTGGCGAAAGCCAATATGGAAGCCTTCGTCGCCGAAGGCCGCAAGCTGCAGGAACTGGCCAATTCGATCCTTACCTCCAGCGTGGCGCCGATCAGCGCCCGCGTGCAGGCGGTGTCGGGCCTGTTCAAGGCCGCTGCCTGATCACTTCCGCCGCTTTAACCCGGTATCCCGCGAGGGATGCCGGGTTTTTGCTTTTTTCGCCGGTCCATCGGTGGTAGTTGAGGCGTCCCGCCAACCGATGGGGTCCGATGTCGACCGCCTTTCCCTTTGCTCTCGACGCGGCGCAGCAGGCCGCCGCCGCTTCGCCCACCGCCGTGCAATTGGTCCTGGCCGGTCCCGGTTCGGGTAAGACCACCACTTTGGCGGCGCGCCACCACCATCTGGTGCGCCAGGGGATCGATCCCCGGCGCATTCTGGCGGTGACTTTTACCCGCAAGGCCGCCGACGAGATGCGCAGCCGCATCGGCGCCTCGCTGGGGCTGCCGCCGGAAACGCGGTTGCCGGTGATGACCTTCCATGCCTTCGCCTTTCGCCAGTTGCGGGCCAATCCGGCGGCCGCCGGCCTGAAGCCGGGCTTCGCGCTGTGGGGGGCGCTGCAGCAGCGCCATGTCTTCCATTCCCGGCAGATGTGGTGGAACGAGGAAACCGACATCCTCGATATCATCGACGGCATGAAGGAGAGGCTGGTGGACGCCGCCGGTCTTGCCCAACGATTGTCGGCGCCGGGGGCCAAATTTCCCGACTATTTCGCCGAGGCGGTGAAGTTCTTCCGGGTCTATGAACAGGCCCTCGAGATGGCCGGGGCCATTGATTTCGCCGATATGGTGCCAAGGCTCGACGCCGCCATGCTGGCCGACGAGGCCTACCGGCGGCGGGTCACCGGGGCTTTCGAGCACCTTCTGGTCGACGAGTTCCAGGACGTCAATGCCGGCCAGATGCAACTGGTGTCGCGGTTCGTCGAGGACGGCGCGCGCCTGTGGGCGGTGGGCGACGAAGACCAGACGCTGTTTACCTTCCGTGCCTCGGATGTCCGCCATATCCTTGAGTTCAGCCGCCGCCATCCGACGGCGGAAATCCATCTGCTGGAAAACAATTACCGGTCGGACCGCAATATCGTCGGCCTGGCCCGGACCCTGATCCGCGGCAACGCCTCCAGAAACGACAAGGATCTGCGGGCGATCCGCCAGCAATTGGGCGAGGTGGTGGTGCGCGGCTATTCGACCCCTGAGGTGGAAGCGCGTCAGGTCGCCGAGGCTATCGCCCGACTGCTCAAGCAGGGGACGCCGGCGGCCGAGGTGGCGGTGCTGTACCGGGCCGGCGCCATCGGCCTGGAACTGCAGACGATCCTCAAGGAACGCGGCATTCCGTTCGAGGTGCGCGGCAGCGGCGACCTTTGGCAAAGCGTTGCCGCCCGTCTGGTGGTGGGGGCGCTGCATTATCTCGAAGACGGCCCCAGCCTGGCGGCCACCAGCCGCCTCGGCAACGGCCGCCGCGCCCGGTTGATCGGCGAGCGCCTGGACGAGGTGCGGCGAAAGCTGCGCTTGCCGTTCGCCGAGGCACTGCGCCATGCCGGCAAGGTGGTTGCCGACTCCCTGCCGGGGTCGGCGCCGGAGCGCGAGCGCGGTGAATGGCGAAGCGTCATCGACGCTGTCGGCCTGGTCGCCGCCGATTGCCATTCCCTGGCCGATCTCGAACGGCGCATCGCCGAGCAATCGGCGATGCTGCGCCGTGTATCGCCTCATGCGGTGGTGCTGTCGACGGTGCATTCGGCCAAGGGCCTGGAATGGGACGCGGTGTTTGTGCTGGGACTGGAGGAGGGGGTGCTTCCCAATGCCAATGCCCAGGATATCGAAGAGGAACGCCGCATCGCCTATGTGGCGATGACGCGGGCCAGGCGGATCCTCGGCCTGACCTATGTCGCCCGGCGCTACGGACGCTCGGCCTCGCCGTCTCGCTTTCTCGCCGAGATCAAGGGGGCGGCCGATCATGTTCGCAGCGGGCCCAGGGCGATGGGGGCGGATCAACGCCTGCCGCTGGTGGATGCCGGTGACCGCCGCCGCCGCCCGTTCAGGGTCAGGTTCCTCGGCTGAGCTGTCCGGGCGGCTATTCGGCCGCCGCCAGGCGAAGCTCGCTTCTTGCCCGGCCGATGACCTGCGCCGCCCCGGTCAGGTTGAGGGTGGCGATCACCGCCGCCACGGCGATGTCCGGCCAATGGGTGCCGGTGGCCAGCACGCCGCTGGCCGCCAGCATGACGGCGATATTGGCGATGGAGTCGTTGCGTGCGCAGATCCATACCGAGCGAAGATTGGCATCGCCCTCGCGGTAGGCATAGAGCAGCAGGGCGATCGTGCCGTTGGCCAGCAGGGCCACCAGGCCGACCGCGCCCATGACCTCCGCCAGCGGCAGGGTGCCGAACCAGGCATGCCATGCCGTACTGGCGACCACCCAGCTGCCGAAGGCGGCCATGGTGGCCCCCTTGATCAGCGCCGCCTTCGCCCTGGTCCGCGGTTGCGATCGCAGGACCGACAGGCTGATGCCGAAATTGGTCGCATCGCCGAGAAAATCGAGGGCGTCTGCCTGCAAGGCCGCCGAGCCGGCCACCAGACCGGATATCACTTCGACGATGAACATGGCGGCATTGATCAGCAGTGCGATCCTCAGGATGCGCCGCAGGCGTCCGTCCGCTTCGACGTTTTGCGAGCCGCATTGCCCGCCGCAGCATGCCGACATCGGTTTCTCCACTGTGACTGTTCCATGCTAGGGTGGACCCTGTAGCAACTACAGGGTCAAGGGTAAAATGACGGCGGCAAAGGGATTGGGAATTGGCGATCTGGCGAAGGTCAGCGGCGTTAAGGTGGAGACTGTCCGCTACTACGAGCGCATAGGCCTGCTGGCCCCTCCCGAACGCACCGATGCCGGCTACCGCCGTTATCAGAAAGAGGCCATCCGCCACCTGTCCTTCATTCGCCGCGGTCGTGGTCTCGGCTTCACCATCGACGAGATCAGGGTATTGCTGAAACTTGCTGAACATCCCGATCAGGCCTGTGCGGACGCCAACCGCCTGGCGGTTGAACATCTGGTGGGAGTCCAGCAAAAGATCGAGGATCTGACCCGGCTCAGGGACGAACTCCTGCGCATCAGCCAATGCGAAGGTCATGTGGTGGCCGAGTGCCGCATCATCGGTGCGCTGACCGACAAGATCGTCGCGCCATGACTGTTGCGGATGACCTGTCGATGTGGTGGAGCGGATACCAGGACCTAAAGCCAAGACCGTCCGACGCGGATGGACTTCTGGACAGGACGTGTCGAAAGAGGCCAAAATAGGGCCGGGCGGAAGTGTTTAGGATCGCTTTCGGCTATGGCCAGCATCAGCAGCATTAGCGCCAGTTCGACGACCAATGTTGTGTCATTGACGACGAAGTCGACTTCGACGACATCGTCGGCGGCGTCCATTCTGTCGTCAACGACCGGCGGTTCCGTGACCTCCAACGCCAGCCTGGTGTCGGCGCAGAATCTGTTCGCTGCCCAGGCCGTGTCGCTGCTCTCCGGTACTTCTGTCTACAGTTATCAGTCGGCGGCCAGTTCCTATCAGGCCTCGGCATTCCAGCTGGTTAAGACAGCGGCACCCAGCGCCTATACGGCACCCCCCGATTACTCGACCCTGACAGGCGCGGATCTGTCGGGCGCAAGTCTGGTAAGGGCCGATTTTGCCTATGCAAATGCCAACGGCACCAATTTTGCCGGCAGCGACCTCACCGCGGCCAATTTCACCAATGCCGATGCCACCAACGCCAACTTCATCGGCGCCAATCTGACCAACGCCAATTTCGCCGGAGCCCTCGTCCTTGGCGCCGGGTTTTCCGGTGCCACATTGAACGGCGCCAATTTTTCGGGCGCCAGCGGTCTTGGTACCGATCAGTTGACCAACGCCCAGTTCGATCAGAACACGGTTTTTCCCACAGGCCTGGCCTATCTCAACCAGAGCACCTCTCTAAGCTTCAGTTCCTTGGTCTACGGAAGCTATATCGGGCAGGATTTCGCCAACATCAGTTTTGCTTATTCGGATCTCAGCAACGCTGATTTCACCGGCGCCAATCTGCAAAACGCCGACTTCACCGGAGCGATCCTGACGGGGGCGAACCTCAGCAACGCGAACCTGATCGGCGCCAACCTGGCAAGCGCGACCGGCGTGACCGCAGTCCAATTGAGGAGCGCCATCACCGATTCCACCACGACCTTGCCGTCGGTGGTTTGATGGCTGGATCTGAACAGATCGCAAAACACTAATAAACCAGAGCCTCGAAAATGAACGGCGACAGGAAGTGTGGGCGCCCCCGCACGGCCAAATGAAGGCAGTCATTGACGGACAGCAGGCCAAACCCCAGGGGTAGCCAAAGTCTTTTCAATGCTTCCGACGTATAAAGTGAGAAATGGCCATTCCGAGGGCTCAGATACCACCACGACACTCCCTCAGAGGCGATGTCGTTCGGCTGCAGTAATGTCGAGAGAACCACGACGCCAACATCATTCAAAAATGAGTTCACGGAATTTACGAGGTTAGATGGATCCGTAACATGCTCCATTACCTCAAATAAAGTAATGACATCGAACTTATTACAAGGTTTTTTGTCGAAATAGAAATGGTCGTAGGAAGTCACTCTTCCGCCAGCGGAGTTCATTTTATCCGCAAGCTGTCCGTTGCCTCCCCCGTAATCCAGAATATCAATAGTTTCGAGGTGTTTTCCAAACAAGGATATAAGTAGATCTCTGCTTTTTTCCGGTCGTTTTTCGGAAAAATCAGGATCTACTATAGTGTAGTCTTCATTGTATATATTTTTTATAAAATCTGTTTTTTCCCAATTGTCAAAGAAGTATGTGCATATAAAGCCGCATTCCATACACAAATAGTAAGGTATTGTTTGATTGGTTGTGGGTAGTGCGAGGTCTTCGCAATTTTTTTCAAAATCAACATTGCCAAAAAATGCCATATTACTGTGGCATATTTTGCATGTCTGCGGCGAAACGCGGTCAGTTGGTCGTTTAAGTGGAAGGGGCATGCCGCGTTCCACTTAGAAAATACCACCGAACGCTCACGCGACCTTGCGTGGCGGATCCAGACGCACCCTGCGTTCCGCCTCCTCGATGAGCGCCTCGGCCAAGCGGGCCACCACATCGGCCCAGTTGCCCCGTTCGGTCTGGCGGAACAGGCTCAGAGAGGGATACCAGGGACTGTCGTCCCGCCCCAGGAGCCAGCGCCAATCCGGGGCGAACGGCAACATGACCCAGGCGGGACAGCCGGTCGCTCCCGCCAGATGCGCGGCAGCGGTGTCCACGCTCACCAGAAGGTCAAGCTGCGAGAGGGCTGCCGCGGTTTCGGCGAAATCTTTCAGATGCGGCGAGAGGTCGGTGACCAGGCCGGACGGGGCGGCCTCTAGGTCGTGTCGGCGCTCTTCGGTCTGCAGGCTGTACCAGTTGATGCCGGGTATTTGCCACAAGGGCGCTAATTCAGCGAAGGGTAGGGAACGGTTACGGTCGTTCCGGTTGACGGGATTTCCCGCCCAGACCAGGCCGACCCGCATCCGCCCTCCGTTTGCCAGTTTTTTCTCCCATTTTCGCTGCAGGCGCTTTTCAACGCTCAGATAGGGACGCGGCGCGGGTATGGTTTCCAGCGTCGTGTCGAACAGGCGGGGAAGGCTCATCAACGGGCAGTGCAGATCGAAATCCGGCAGCGGGTTGCCTGTGGGGATCAGGCGGTCGATGCCGTCGAGGCCCGAGAAAAGCCGCAGCAGGCTGGCCGGGGCCTCCAACACCACCGATCCGCCGCCGGCCTTGACCATCGCGGCATAGCGGCAAAATTGAATAGTGTCTCCCAATCCCTGTTCTGCATGCAGGAGCACGGTGCGACCGGTAATATCCTCTCCGTCCCACAGCGGTTGGCGGAAAGCCCTGGGAGCAAGGTCTCCGGCACCGCCTCTGAACCGCCATTCGTATTTGCGCCAGCCGGCGCCCGTGTCGCCGAGCAGGAGACGGGCATAGGCTTCGTTGCAATGAGCCTCCGGGCAATCCGGATTGAGGATGATGGCCGTCTTGTAGGCCGAGAGCGCGTCCCGGGGGCGCCCCAGGTCCTTCAGCCCATTCGCCCGATTGTTGTAGGCTTCGGCAAAGTCCGGCCTGATATGGATGGCGATTGTGCTGGCGGCGACGGCCTCGGCCAGCTGTCCCTGCTGGTGCTGCGCGATGCCGAGATTGTAGAAGGCTTCGGCAAAGTTGGGCTGGTGGCAGACGGCGATGCGGCAGGCGGTGCCGGCCTCGTCGAACCGTCCGAGATCATTGAGGACGTTTGCCAGATTGCAGTATGCCTCGACGAAATCCGGTTGCAGTGTGATGGCCTGGCCATAGGTGCCGGCGGCCTCCTCGAACCGCCCCAGATCATGCAGCGCATTGCCCATGTTGGAAAATGCCCTGGAATAGTATGGCTTTAGGCAGATCGCGGCTCTGTAGGCGGCGACGGCGTCAACGGCCCGCCCCTGATCAAGCATCCTGTTGCCGAGATTGTAATGCTGTTCGGCATTGGCGGAGCGGCCGCCCTCGGCAAAGGCCCGGCGGAGGAAGGACTGGATCTCAAGTAATGATCCGGTCGGCGGCTGCTGAAGGGACCTGTCCAAAACCCCTCTCCTTCAGGGGTGACCAAGACTCGCCTTGATAGGCCCTGTCTCCCCGACAGGATTCAGTGTCGCAAACCAAATATTAAGAAGCCTTTAATTGTAGTTCAACCTTCTGGTTCGTTGCATTAGAAGGCGGGAATTCTTACCGTATCGTCCGCCACCATGCCCACAAGGCCTGCTCGGTCGGCTCGATAAATGTGCCGGCGCCATCGGTAAGACTGTCCCATTTTGGCTTGTAGCGATGGGACACCGCGGTCAGCAGGGGGATGCCGCGGGAGATGGCCTCGAACATTTCACCAAGCAAGCCGCGTCCTTCGCTTTCCTCGCCGGCGAATTTGTTGATCACCAGCAGGGCCGGCGAGCGTTCGATCTCACGGCGCAAGACCTGACTGGCTTCCGCCAATCCCTGGGGATCAATGCGGCAGGAATTGGAGCCCGGGCCCAAATCCTGGGAAATGCTGTAATGCCGGTCTTCGCCCAAGTCGACCAGTTGCATGCGGCAATGGCCATCACCCGTCGGAATCAGCCGTTGCACCAGCCCACCAACCATCACCTTCTGTTCGCGAAGAGAAAGGGCAAAACTTTCCAGCAATGCCTCGACCCCGACCTTTCCGGGATGAAGGACAACCCCGACTTTCGATATTTCGGCCGTGGCTTTCATGTTTCCTCGTCATGCAAGGTCCGAGCACTTTTTCACTATCATGGAAAGGCGGCGGCTGTCAGCTTTCCGCCGTCGCCCGCCGGTATCGATAGCCGGCGGGGCAGATCATCGGTGAGCGCGTTCAGCTAAAAAGAAACCCCGGCACGCTGGCCGGGGTGAAGTTTGCGGCTATCTGGGAGGAGACAGCCAATGCCCGCTTATATTTGAAGATTAAAATGAATTGTGCAATGCGGGATAAACCCCTATGGGGTTAGGAAGATTACCAACGGCCTCGGCCGGATCGTCGGGGCGTGTCGGTCGTCCTAAGCTCTCTTTCTTGGACTTTTAATCTGCCCGGCATACCAGGAGCAGGGTCTCGCCTGTCACTGACGTTCGGTGTGCGCGGCTGCCGGGGTTTGCCCAACTGACGAGAATGCCGCAAGACCACGCCGATCCGTGACTGGTTGTCATATGAGTAATTTCCGGCCCTGGCGTTTTGCTCTCAGCCGAGTGGATCCTTCCCCTAAGCTGGCGCATGGAAATCCTTTGCGACAAGGGGCCTTATGTGATCGGCCGGACGATAGGCGGAAAGGATGGAGCATGCCGCGTTCCGGTTTGGACCTCAGGTGGTTGGAGGCGCTGACGGTGTTTGCGCGCATCGAACGGCGCCAGAGGGAAGTCTTTCAGTTGACTGCATCCGGTTGGGAGCCGCCTATCGACGTGTTTGAGACGCAGACCGGTTTACTTGTGACTGTCGCACTTCCAGGCGTCCGACCCAGCGAGATGGAAACGGTCATCGGCAATGGCGAATTGACGATAAGAGGCCTGCGGCGCTGGCCCGACCTGCAGGAGCCATCGCGCGTGCACCGCATCGAGTTGCCGCATGGGCGATTTGAACGGCGCTTGCCGCTGCCGCACGGCGCTTATCAGCTTATTGACCAGGAACACAGGGATGGTTGCCTGGTGTTGACGCTGAAGAGGCTTGCCTGATGGACGCATCGGTAAAACCGATCGCCAGCGAAGCCGGCGTTACAGAAACACTGACCTTCGTAGGGATGACAGGCGCGGTGTTGATGCCCGGCATGGTGATGCCGTTCGTGATCGGTCGGCCCATCATAGCCGATTCGCTGCAGGACGCCGCCCGAACTGAACGGCATGTTGTCATGGTGCTGCAGCGGGAGCCATTCGTCGACACACCAAGCCTCGTCGATCTGCACGCGGTTGGCACGGAGGCTCGGTTGCTGCGTTACTTCACCGACCGCGACGGTTCGCATAACGCGGTCGTCCAGGGCGTCGGGCGTGTCCGGATCGAGGCCATCGTCGATGGCGCGCCGCATCCAACCCTTGTGGTCGAGCGGATCACCGAACCAGACGTGCATAATGCCGAGATCGACGCGCGGATGCATCAGGTGCGGGAGTGCAGTTTGGCGATGCTGGCATTGATCGATCAGGCGCCAGCGGAACTGTCAGCACAAATCCACTCGATCGACGCCGCCGGCACGCTTGCGGATTTCGTCATGGGCCTGCTCGATACATCGTTCGAGGAAAAACAGGAAGTATTGGAAGCAGTGGATCTGCTCCAACGCCTGGATCTGGTTATCGCTCGGCTGACCTACCGTTATCAGGTGCTTAAGCTCTCACGAGAAATTGGCCTGCAGACCCGTCAGGCGATGGAGGGGCGGAATCGGGAGTTCATGCTGCGCGAGCAACTGAAGGCCATTCAGAAGGAACTCGGCGAGGCGGACGATTCCGCGCCGGACTTTGACGACCTTAAGCGCAAACTCGAAGAATGCGGGATGCCAGATGAGGTTGCGGCCCAGACAAGGCGGGAATTGCGGCGGCTTGAACGGATGCCGGACGGCGCGGCGGAGGCCGGGATGGTTCGCACCTACCTTGATTGGATGACGGAACTGCCGTGGCGCCTGGAGGCGGAGCAACCGGTCGATATTGGCGGCGCCCGCGCAATCCTGAATGAGGATCACTATGACCTCGACAAGATCAAGCGGCGCATTCTGGAATACCTGGCTGTACGCAAGCTTAATCCGGAAGGCCACGGCCCGATCCTTTGCTTTGTCGGGCCGCCCGGTGTCGGCAAGACCTCATTGGGGCAGTCCATCGCAAGGGCAATTGGACGCAAATTTGTGCGGGTCAGTTTGGGCGGCGTGCATGACGAGGCAGAAATTCGTGGCCATCGCCGCACCTATGTCGGAGCCATGCCCGGCAATATCATCCAGTCGCTGAAGCGGGCCGGCGAGCGCAATGCTGTCGTTATGCTGGACGAAATCGACAAGCTCGGGGGTGGTGGTTTTCAAGGCGATCCGGCCTCGGCGCTGCTTGAAGTGCTTGACCCGGAGCAGAACGGCACATTCCGTGATGCCTATCTCGGGGTGCCCTTCGATCTCAGCCGGGTTCTTTTCATCGCCACCGCCAATGTCCTGGACACGATCCCGGGCCCGCTGCGGGACCGAATGGAGGTGGTCCGGTTGTCGGGCTACACGGCCGAGGAGAAGGTCGTGATTGCTCGACTCCACCTGATTCCCAGGCAACTGAAACGTAACGGCCTGCCCGCTGCTTCGGTCGAGTTGAACGATGCCGCGCTTAATTTGCTGATCGACGGCTATACTCGCGAAGCCGGCGTGCGGAACCTGGAGCGCGAGATCGGCGCGGTGTTCCGCAATGTCGCGGTCCGTGTAGCGGAGGGGGCGGTCATCAGCCAGCCCGCCGATGCGGCGGCCGGCGCGGTGCCACACACGGATATCAATCCGGATGACGTTTCCGCGGTTCTCGGGGCGCCTCGATTTGATGCTGATATGGCACAACATGGCGCAACCCCGGGTGTCGCGACGGGGCTCGCTTGGACGCCGGTCGGCGGCGACATCCTGTTCATCGAGGCCAGCCGGGTCCCGGGCGCCGGTAAGATGATCCTCACCGGTCAACTTGGCGATGTGATGAAGGAAAGCGTGCAGGCGGCAATGAGCCTGCTGAAGACTCGGGCCATGTTGATGGGGATCGACGCAGCACTTTTCGCCAATAATGATGTGCA
>DUZF01000048.1 GCA_013349665.1 Rhodospirillaceae bacterium
AGCGGCATGTTCACCGCCAATTCGATGAACTGCCTGACCGAGGCGCTGGGGCTATCTTTGCCGGGGAATGGCTCGACGTTGGCGACCCATGCCGACCGCAAGCGCCTGTTCTTGGAGGCGGGGCGGGTCGCGGTCGATCTGTGCAAGCGCTATTACGAACAGGACGACGACAGCATTTTGCCGCGCAGCGTGGCGAGCTTCAAGGCTTTCGAAAACGCGATGAGCCTCGATATCGCCATGGGTGGATCGACCAACACCGTGCTGCATCTGCTGGCCGCCGCGCATGAGGCGGGGGTCGATTTCACCATGGCCGATATCGACCGCCTGTCGCGCCGCGTGCCCAATCTGTGCAAGGTCGCCCCCAGCGTTCCCGACGTCCATATGGAGGACATCCACCGGGCCGGCGGCATCATGGCCATCCTGGGCGAGCTGGATCGCGCCGGGCTGATCCATCGCCAGGTCGCCACCGTGCATTCCGCCAGCTTCGCCGAAGCCCTGGCCAAATGGGATATCGGCGGCAAGACGGCGGGCGAGGGGGCGCGGCGGATGTTTCTGGCCGCCCCCGGCGGCGTGCGCACCACCGAGGCCTTCAGCCAGGACAAGCGCTATGCCGCGGCCGATACCGACCGCGCCAAAGGGGTGATCCGCGACGCCGGGCATGCCTTCAGCCAGGACGGCGGGCTGGCGGTGCTGTTCGGCAATCTCGCCATCGACGGCTGTATCGTCAAGACCGCCGGGGTATCGGCGGAAAATCTGGTGTTCAGCGGCCCGGCGGTGGTCTGCGAAAGCCAGGAGGAGGCGGTGGCCAAGATCCTCGGCGGCCAGGTCAAGGCCGGCGATGTGGTGGTGATCCGCTATGAGGGGCCGAGGGGTGGCCCCGGCATGCAGGAGATGCTGTATCCCACCAGCTATCTGAAAAGCCGCGGCCTGGGCAAGGCCTGTGCGCTGATCACCGATGGCCGCTTTTCCGGCGGCACCTCGGGACTGTCCATCGGCCATGTGTCGCCGGAAGCGGCGGAGGGCGGCACCATCGGCCTGATCGAGGCCGGCGACATCATCGACATCGACATACCCAACCGGCAGATCGCCTTGCGTGTGCCGGAGGCGGAACTCGACCGCCGCCGCGCCGCCAAGACCAGCTGGCGTGCCGAGGGTCGCCATCGTCCGGTGTCACAGGCGCTGAGGGCCTATGCGGCGATGACCACCAGCGCCGCGCGCGGTGCGGTGCGCGACGTCAGTCAGGTGGAGAAATAGGCGGGCGCATGGCGCCTTCTTTTGTGCGTTTGGTGGCTGCTTTCAGCGGTAGGACCAGAAGATGGAGAGCGGAAGGGCGATTTTTCTCGGTCCAAAAGGCAAGAGCCTATCGCCCAAATATACGACGAACGCCGTGCCGGTGTAGCCGCTTGCGGGTCCTGCGAAGAACCGGTCCATATGCGCGAAATCACTCGCGGAGACGGTCGTCGATGCCTTCATCTCGAAGAGGGCGAGACGATTGCCTGGCGCCTCCGCGATGATGTCCACCTCATGGTCCTTCCTTCGCCAATGGTAAAGTTCCCAAGAGTCGTTCACCAACGGCAAGGATTTGTCCAACTCGACGAAGACGAAAGTCTCCAGGATGGCTCCGAGCGCCGTCGGGTCGGCCGATGGAGCGAAAGACACCGCCGTCTCGTTGCGAATTGCCGTGGCGCAACCGGTGTCCATCAAGTGGATCTTGGACGCCTTGATTTCGCGCTTCGCCTGGCTTGAGGACCAGGCCGGGAGATGGCGTACGATGCCAAGCTGCGACATGACATCGTACCAGTCGCTCATCGTCCGCCAGTTGACCCCGACCGCGTCGCACATCGCGCTGATACTGAGTTCCTGCGCCGTGCGCGCGCCGAGTTGGAGGAGGAACCGCCGGAGCTCCGTCGTCTTGCGGATGTCCGCTACCGGAGGCACGTCCTTTTCGATGATGCTGTTCAGGTAGTCCATATAGCGGGATCGCCGTTCGCGATCGGCAAGACCGCGGATCTCCGGGAAGCCGCCACGGACCATCAGGTCGATGGCTTCCGTCCGGGAATACGGAACGGCTGCAGGAAGGGCGTGGACTGGTACTCCGCCCGGATGCTCCGTCACGGCGTCAAGCAGCAGGCAAGGCCGCGCCATCACTATCTCGGCGGCGCTGAACGGCGACAGCGTCAAGGTGCGCACGCGCCCTGCCAAGGAATCTATGGCCTTGCGGCCGGAAAAAATGTTGGACGAGCCGGTCAACAGAAACTGCCCATGGGTCCGGTTGTTGTCGACGATACGCTTGAGGGCGAGCGTGATGGCCGGCACGCGCTGGACCTCGTCGATGGCCACCGGCTTGCCGCTGTGCTTGTGCCGTTCGGCGTGTTCGGCCAGGACAGCGTGCGGATCGAGATCGATGGCGGCGCGCAGCGCGTCGTCGTCCATCGTGAGATACTCCGCGATTGGCACCTGATGCTCGACCGTTGTGCTCTTTCCCACCTGCCGGGGCCCCACGATGTTGACGATCCGCGCCGCCCCGAGGCTATCGATGATGCGGGGTGTCAAGTGACGTTCGACAAGGCCGTGAGAAGAGGCAACCATCTGATATATCAGGTTATTATGTAGTTGTATGAGCGCCGATCATGCATTTTTTATCATGCAATTTATGCATTAGCAATGGCGTAAAGTATGTATTTGTATTGGCGCGGATTATGCAGTAGACCGCTCCGGAAGGCTGGCGGGGCCGACGAAACCCATCATGGCAACTTGCCCCTCTTGCCGGGACGACGCAAAGACGTCCCTGCCGTTTTATCCCTCGCTGGCCTGGTATTTTGTCCAGGCCGTATCGGCATCGGAGGCATCGTCGAAGTCGATGTCGATGACCGGCTGCCAGAATTGCGACCCGCTGGCGAAATGCCATTGGCCTTTCGTCGTCGTGCTGTTGAGAAGAATTGCCAGGCTGTTGATCCCCTGCAGGCCCCGTTTAACGGGAAATGATTTTGTCGTGGTCATTGTCTGTCCTCTCCAGAAGTGAAAAACGTCAGTTTTGTTGACCAAGCCGCACCTGCAGCCGGTGCGTGTTGCCGTCGTCCGTCAGGGCCAGCCGCAGCGGGCGTTCGACCAGCGGCATTCCGTCGATGGTGGCCAGGGCGACACCGCCGCAGACGCCGTCGGGATTGTCGACCTGGACGTCATAGACTGCCGAGCCATGGCGAAGGGTCATCTGGAAGCCCGGCCAGGCTTTCGGAATGCAGGGATTGAAATACAGCACGTCGCCGCTGAGGCGCGCCCCGAGGATGCTCTCGAGCCCGGCGCGCTGCATCCATCCGGCCGAACCGGTGTACCAGGTCCACCCGCCGCGCCCGACATGGGGCGGTTTGGCGTAGACATCGGCGGCGACCACATAGGGTTCCACCTTGTAGCGCAGAACATCCGCCCGGCTGCGGGCATGGTTGATGGGATTGAGCAGCGAAAACAGTCTGCTCGCCCGGTCTCCGTCGCCCAGCGCGGCGAAGGCCATCACCGACCACAGGGAGGCATGGGTATACTGCCCGCCATTCTCGCGGATCCCCGGCGGATAGCCTTTGATGTACCCCGGGTCGAGGGGGGTGCGGTCGAACGGCGGGGCAAACAGCACCGCCAGCAGGTCGTCCCAGCGGATCAACTCCCGGTCGACCGAGGCCATGGCCTGAACCGCGCGCTCAGGCTTCGCCGCCCGCGAGAGGACGGCCCAGGACTGGGCGATGGAGTCGATCCGGCATTCCTCACCGGCCGCCGAGCCCAGCGCCGTGCCATCGTCGTACCAGCCGCGGCGGTACCAGTCGCCATCCCAGGCCGTCAGTTCAAGGGCGACCTGCAGCCGGTTGGCGTGATCCCGCCATCGCGCCGCCAAGGCGGTTTCGCCGCGCTGTTCGGCAAGGCCGGCGAAGGCCGTCAGCGACGCATGGAGGAGCCAGCCCAGCCAGACGCTTTCTCCCTGGCCGCCTTCGCCGACACGGTTCATGCCGTCGTTCCAGTCGCCGGTGCCCATCAGCGGCAGGCCGTGCCTGCCGACCTCCAGGCTCTGGTCGAGGGCGCGGGCGCAATGGTCGAACAGGCTTGCCGTCTGGTCGGAGACCGTCGGCAGGAAGAAACTGTCATGCTGGCCGGGTACCAGCCTTTCCCCTTCCAGGAAGGGAACCATGACGTCGAGCAGGCCGATGTCGGCGGTGGTGTCGACGTAATGGGCGACGGCGAAGGCAAGCCAGGCACGGTCGTCGGAAATCCGCGTCCTTACGCCTTGTCCCGAATGAGGCAGCCACCAATGCTGGACGTCGCCCTCGGCGAACTGGCGGCCCGCCGCCCTCAGCAGGTGATGGCGGGTCACCGCCGGACTGACGGCGGCGAGGGCCATGCCGTCCTGCAACTGATCGCGAAATCCGTAGGCGCCGCTGGCCTGGTAGAACGCCGAGCGGGCCCAGACGCGGCAGGCCAGGGTCTGATATAACAGCCAGCCGTTCAGCATGATGTCCATGCTGCGGTCGGGGGTCTTGACCTGCACCGCGCCAAGAATGCCGTCCCAATGGCTTTCGACCGCGGACAGCACCGAGTCGAGATCCGTCCGGCGATATTTTTCCACCAGGCTCCGCGCTTCCTCAGGCCCTGAGGCCTGGCCGAGCAGGAAGACGAGCTCGATCACGCCATTGGCCGGCAACGCGCAATGGGTGCGCAAGGCGGCGCAGGGATCAAGCCCGGCGCCGACGACATAGGACAGCGGCGTCCCGCGGGTCAGCGCCGCCGGCCTGGCCAGGGTTCCGTTGCGTCCGATGAATTCCCGTCGATCCCCCGTCCAGTCTGTCTGCCGGCCGCTCCAGTCGACAAAGGCGACGCGCTGTGCGAAAGCCGGGTTCCAGGGATTGCGGGCAAACATGGCGCCGGTGGCGGGATCGATCTCGGTGACGACAAAGGGCGCCGCGGCGGCGCGCGATACGCCCAGAACCCATTCCACATAGGCGGTGACCGACAGGCGCCTGGCCCGGCCGGACGTATCGCGGATGGTCAGGCGTGAGATCTTGATCGGGTCGTCCATCGGCACGAATTGCAGAAGTTCGCTGGCAATGCCCTGCGCCGAATGGTCGAAGCGGCTGTATCCCCTGCCGTGGCGGGCGACATAGGTCGCCCCGGGGTCGCGGATCGGCTGGGCGGTGGGGCTCCACAACTCGCCGCTGTCGTCATCATGCAGATAAAAGGCCTCGCCCGAGCGATCCGCCACCGGATCGTTGGACCAGGGCGTCAGCTGGTTTTCGCGGCTGTTGACCGACCAGCTGAAGCCGCTGCCTTCGGTCGCCACCTGAAAGCCGAAGCTTTCGTTGGCTACCACGTTGATCCACGGCGCCGGGGTCGACTGGCCTGGCCCCAGGATGGTCACATAGTCCTGTCCGTCCCGCGAAAAACCGCCCAATCCGTTGAAGAATTCGAGGTCCGGCCGAGGCAATGGGGCGGTTGGCGGCACTTTGGCCGGAAGGCTTTTCGCTGGTGGTTGCGGGGTGGCTTTGACCTCCGGCAGGCGGTCAAGCTGGTCGGACAGGCGGCCGCGCTGGGCCACCAGCACCACCCGCGCCACCGAAGACAGCAGCGCCCGGCTTTCCGGCGAAATAAGGTCGGCGCGGAGAATGAATGCCCCTCCCGTCGGCCCGTCGGCCTGTGGACGCGACTGGCTGGATCGGACCAGGGTCTCGAGCGCGGTCTGCAGGTCCTGGACATAGGAGGAGGCTCGCTCGTTGAGGATCACCACATCGACGGCGAGTTGCTTCATGCGCCAGTATTCGTGTGCCTGCAGCAAGTGCCGCGCGAGGTCCAGATGCTCGCTGTCGGAGATGCGCAGCAGGATGATCGGCAGGTCGCCGGAAATGCCGTGGAGCCAAAGTCCGGGCTGTCCGGGGCCGTTTCCCCGCAGGATGGTGGCGGAGGCCGGACGCATGGCCGATGCCGCGTACAACAGGTGACCGGCGAGGCGTTGGAACAGGGCCGCTTCGCCGCCGTCGATGCCCAGATGATGCAGTTGCACCTGCGCCTGGGTCCAGGCCAGCGTCGCCGCCCGGTTGAACGCCGTGGTATCGCGATGTTTGTCGGCAAGGTCGAGGACGGCCTCGCGGGTCGGAGCGACAAGGGTCCAGAAGGCAATGCGGGCGGTGGCTCCGGGGGCGATGCGGATACACCGGCGCAGGACGAAAACCGCATCGAGCACGGTGCCGACGGTGTTCGACAGGGGCCGGCCATCCATCACCGAGATGGGATTTCGCACACCACAACCACGCCCGAGAAAACGCGCCCGGTCGGTCTCGATCTGCTGTTTGCCGACGGTTTCGCCGTCGACCACGGCGAGATGGGCGGCCCAGATCTCCGGTTCGTCCGGCTGCCGGCGGCGCCGTGTCGCCAGAATGACGCCGATCTCGGCCAGATATTCGGTCTCGACGAACAGCTTGGCAAAAGCCGGATGGGCGGTGTCGCCGCCCTGCGGCGCCAGCACCAGTTCGGCGTAGGAGGTGACCTCGATGTCATGCGGCCGCTTGCTGGAATTGGTTATGGAGACGCGCCGGACTTCGCCGGCGACATCCCCCGAAACCAGGACTTCCAGTTTGCTGGTCAGTTGGCCGTCTCGCCGCGTGATTTCAGCGCAATCCTCCTTGAATACCACCCCATAGCTGTCGGGTTCGGTGGCCGCGGGCTGGAAGCCGGCGGACCAGACCTTGCCGTCGCCGACGTCGCGCAGAAAAACATAGGAGCCCCAATCATCGCAGGTCGCATCCTCGCGCCAGCGGGTCACCGCCTGGGCGCCCCAGCGGCTGTATCCCGAACCGGCCGCGGTCAGCAGCACCGTATACTGCCCGTTGGACAGCAGATGGGTGACCGGTGTCGGGCCGTGCGGGCTGGTAAGGCGCCGCCGGTCGGCGGTTTCCAGTTCGAGGAGGCGGACCGGCTGTTTGACCTCCACCGGGGTTGGCCGCGCCACCGCGACATCGCGCGGCGTCCGTTCCTGCAGCAGCAGTTCGGTCGCCTGGATGATCGGCTCGGCGTGGAATCTGTTGCGCATCACACCGTCCAGCAGGGCATTGGCAATGGCGACGATGCTCATGCCCTGATGATGGGCCATGAAGGTGCGGACGATGGCGACGGTCTCGCCCTCGGGCAATCGGCTGGGGGTGTAGTCGAGAGCGTCGTAGAAACCGTAGCGCCCCCGTGCCCCGATCCGGGCCAGGCGGTCGAGGTTTCGCGTCGCCGACTGCGGATCGACCATGGTGGCCAGCGCCGTCGCATAGGGGGCGACGACGAGATTGTCGCCCAGGCCGCGTTTCAGTCCCAGACCCGGTACGCCGAAATTCAGATACTGATAGGTGAATTCAAGGTCGCGGGCGTTATAGGCGGATTCGGAAATACCCCAGGGGACGTTCTGGTCGTGCCCGTAACCGATCTGCCGCTGGACGATCAGGCGGTTGGTCTGCTTGATCAGGCTTCCGGCCGGTGCCCGCATGACCAAAGACGGCATCAGGTACTCGAACATCGATCCCGACCAGGACACCAGCGCGGCGCCATGGGCCACCGGGGTGACGGTGCGGCCCAGTCGGAACCAGTGGCGGGCCGGGACATCGCCCTTGGCGATGGCGATGAAGCTGGCCAGCCGCGCCTCGGAGGCCAGCAGGTCGTAGCAGCTGGAGTCGAGCCTGTCCTCGCTGACCAGGTAGCCGATGGACAGCAGCCGGCGCTCGGCGTCCATCAGAAAGCCAAACTCCATGGCCAGTGCCGTCGCCCGCGCCGCCTCTTCGATGATGGCGAGGCGCCGGTCCAACGCCGGGCCGCCGTCACGGCGGTGGCTGTCGACCGCGCGGCGCACCGCCCCGGCCCAGAACACCAGATCGGCGCCGAGAGTGTCATCCCGTTCGCTGGCCAGGGCGCTTGCCATGTCGCTCATCGCCTCGGCCTCGGCGGCCAGTCCGCCAAGCCGCTGGTCGAGGGACTCGCCGTCGGCGGCCGGCCGCGTCAGGGCGGCGGTCAGGACGTGCATGGCGTCGTTGAGTTGACGCCAGGTGACCGTCTGGGTTCGCCGTCCATCATTGAGGTGGCTGGCCTCGTCGACGGCCTGGTCGAGGGCATCATTGATCCCGGCGAGGCGCTGGCTGTCGGCGATGGATTGGAGGCGCCACTGGCGGCCGGCATTGGCCAGCGCCAGCAGATGGCCGGCCAGATTGCCGCTGTCCACCGAAGAAATATAGGGCGGGTCGAGGGGGCGCAGATCACTGGTGTCATACCAGTTGAGAAAATGGCCGCGGAAACGGCTAAGCCTCGCCATCGTGGCGAAGGTCGCCTCGAGACGTTCTACCGCCTCCGTCAGGCCGATCCAGCCGAAGTCGCGGGCGGCGGCGACGGACAGCAAATAGAGCCCGAGATTGGTCGGCGAGGTGCGATGGGCCAACACCGGCAGCGGGTGCTCCTGGAAATTGTCCGGCGGCAGCATATGGTCATTGGCGGTCACGAAGGTTTCGAAGAACCGCCAGGTCCGGCGCGCCGTCAACCGCAGTTTGCGGGCGTCGGCAAGGGACGCCGGCACCCCGTCGCTGTCCTCGGGCGACAGGCTGACCCGGCGCGCCACTGCCGGCGAGACGAACCACAGCAAGGCATAGGTCGCCGCCAACGGCCAGGCCCCCGGTTGCGCCAGGCAGGCGACCACGGCGGCCGCTGCGCCCACCGCCAGGGCACCGCTCATCCGCCGGTAAAAGCCCGTCAGGCCCAGTCGGGGGCCGACGGTTGCCTGCGCCGCGGTGGTCCATTCCAGCAGATGGCGTCGGGTAAGGAACAGCCGGATCAGGGTTCTGCCGACAGCATCCGTCATCAGCCAGGCCTGATGGGCCAGGAAGGTGATCCTGAGCGACGACTGGGCCAGGGCCAGGCGGAGGTCGCCACGCAATGCCCGCATGTGGCTGTCGGTGGTAATGCCGGCGCGATGCGGCATGATGGCGCCGATCACCGGGATCAGGGTCGGCAGCAGGATGGTGGCGAGGACGAAGGCGTTCCACAGCAGGGCCCCCTGCAACGGCAACAGGCAGCCGCCCAGCAGGGCCAGGACCGCCGCCGGTGCCGACAGCGAGCGGCGGAGATTGTCGAGCATCTTCCAGCGTCCGATGGCGGTGACGGAACTGTGATGCTGGCCGAACCAGCATTTCGGTCCGGCCCCGAACAGCCAGGGCAGCAGCTGCCAGTCGCCGCGTGCCCAGCGGTGATGACGCAGCGCGTCAACGTCATAGCGCGAGGGGAACTCCTCAACCACCTCGATGTCGGAGACCAGTCCGGCACGGGCGAAGATGCCCTCGAACAGATCATGGCTGAGAAGCGAGGAATCCGGCACCCGGTCGGCCAGGGCGGCCTCGAAGGCGTCCACATCGTAAATTCCCTTGCCGGCATAGGAGCCTTCGTCGAACAGATCCTGGTAAACGTCGGACACCGCGGCGGCATAGGAATCGATGCCGCTCATGCTGGAGAAGGTGCGCTGAAACAGCGATCCCTCACGGCCTACCGGCAGCGATGGGGTGACCCGGGGCTGCATCACCGCATAGCCTTCGACGACCCTGCCGGCGAGCGTGTCGAAACGCGGCCGGTTCAGCGGATGGGCCATCTTGCCGATCAACCGCCGGACCGTGTCGCGCGGCAGTCGGGTGTCGGCGTCCAGCGTTACCACATAGCGGATGCCCGAGGCCGGCGGATGGTCGTCGGTGCCGATGAAGGTGGTGTCGGTGGCGCCGCGCAGCAGTTGGTTCAACTCGTGCAGCTTGCCGCGCTTGCGTTCCCAACCCAGCCAGCGTCCTTCGCCCTCGTTCCAGATCCTCCGCCGATGCAGAAGGAGGAAGCGATCGCTTCCCGGGGCGGCGCCATGGCGTTGGTTCAGCATGGCGATGCCCTCCCGGGCCGCCGCCAGGAGGGGCTCGTCATCCGGGGTTGTTTCGCTGTCGGAGTCGACCCAGTCGGACAGCAGCGCAAAGGAAAGGTCGCCTTCCGGACTGGCCAGGTAATGGACCTCGAGGCGCTCGATCTGCTCTTCGATGGCCTCGGCCGAGGTCAGCAAAGTCGGCACCGCCACCAGCGTGCGCAGGTCGGCGGGAATGCCGTCCCTGAGCCACAGGGCGGGCAGCAGTCGGGCGCCGAAGCACCAGATGGCGGCGCGGTTGACCAGGGCGACGGCGACGTCGATGGCGGGGATCGCCCCCAATAGCCCGAGCAGGCCGATCGACAGGTCGCCGATGCCGGCGGAGGCCAGCAGAGCCAGGGGAAAGGCGAGCAGGGCCGCGGTGACGGCGGTGATGGCGGCAACATAGCCGCCGATGCCGGCCGTCTGGTTCAGGCGCCATGCCAGTCTGCGCAGCGGCGGCCGATAACCGATGCTCGCCTCGAAGCTCCGCCGACCGCCGGCGATGAGGTGGTAGCCGGGGTCGCTCTGGCGGCCGTCCGCGCCCTTTGCCGCCTGAACGGCATGGCGGGTGATGTCGAGTTCCGTGTGGCCGGAATGGCGGGCCAGGTCCTCGATGGCGCTGCGATAGAGATTTCTGGTGCGGAAATCCATTTCGCGATAGGCGCCGCCCTCGGACAGCAGATCGTCGACCAGGCTGAGGTTCTCCACCAGGTCAGACCAGTCGACATCGGAGATCCGGCGCATGCTGGTGATGATGTTGCGGACGGTGACGCTGGTGGCACCCAGCATCTGGTGTTCTTCCCGCACCACCGTTTCGGTGGTCGTGCCTTGCATCACCAGCCGCTCATCGAGCCAGGTCAGCGCCGGTGTGATCCGCGGGTCCTGATCGCGCAGCCGGTAGACCAGTTGTACCGCGAAGGCGTCGGGAAGCGGCGCCCGCTCGTAGCGCCCGAGCACCTCGGGAACGGATATGCCGGTTTCGCCACCGACCCCAAGAAGGCGGTCGGCGACGGCATCCGCCAGCGTTCGGGCGGCCCGATTGTTGACCACTCCCAGGGCAAGGCGGCGCAAATTCTCGACGAGGACGATGCGCAAGGTGATGGCCAACGCCCATAATTCGCCGATCGCCAGCGGCTGGACCTCCTGATAGGCGCGGACATAGCGGCGCAGCGCCTCGGGATCGAAGCGGCTGTCGCTGTGCGCGACGAAGGCCCAGGCCAGCCCGAACACCCGGGGGTAGCCGGCGAAGGGACCGACGGCCAGTTTGGGCAGCTGGCGATAATAGCCGGACGGCAGATCGGAGCGGACGGCGTGGATCTGCCGTTCCACCAGATGGTAATTGTCAAGCAGCCACTCGGCTGCCGGAGTAATGGCGCCACCCTCATCGGCGGCCTTGGCGATGGCGCGATGACAGTCCAGCAGCACCGCCGCGTTGTCGCCGAGCCGGGCGACCAACGGCAGGCCCTTGATCGGTTTTGGCGTGACGATCTGGGCGACGGCCAGGCTGCGGGCGTGCTCTTCGATGCGTTCGACGCTGAAGAGTTCCTCGCGGATCGGCTTGGGGTCATCCCAGGACGGGTGTTGACGCGGGAACGCCCATCCGTAAAGCCGGGAAAATCCCGTCATTGTCATTGTTCCAGTTGAAAAGGCTGTGAGCCGGTCAGGTCGGCGTTCGAACCGACCCGCGGCGACGGGATTTCAGATTCTGGTGGACGGTAACCGGATCGAGAGGGTCACCGGATGCCATGCCTGCGTTCTGGTCACTCAGGCATTGAATATAGCATTACTTTCAGTTTTTCTTCAAAAAAACGGCAAAAAAAAGCCATTAACACATTGTTGGTGAAGATTACTGATTAATAATAACCGCAATTTTTCAATTATATGCGCATTTTTATTAGAAAAGCAATTTTTAAAATAATTTAAGAAGTTTTTTTTGTTGAAAATTTAAAATATATTTTTAGTTGTTGTAATTTTTTATCTAATGCATATTTGCAATAATATCGATTTTTAGTGGGCAAAAAAATGCAAAATTTAGAACAAAAAGAAGGTTCGTGCTGTCATTGGTTAAGTGAGCATTTCACCCCTCCATATGTGTTGCCGATAGCATTTATTCTGGTATTGGCGGCATGGATTGCTATTCATGGAGCTGCTGGATGATCGCACCCGGGGTGGCGGCGGGGTTTAGGCCGTCAAGGCGACGGCCTGAGGCTCGCGACTTTGCCGGTGCTCCCCAGCAGAACGCGTATGGCGGCGAGGCCCTCATCAGGATGTCTCGGTAGAGCGTCTGATCAACGATATCGCCAGGCAGACCAATCTTTGAGCGAAATTTCCGCAGCGATCGCTGCCGCCATCGAGCAGCAGGGCGCCGCAACGCAGGAAATCGCCAGGAATGTCCAGGCAGTCGCCGTGGGCACCTGTCATGTCAGCAGCAATGTCCAAACGGTAACGCAGTCAAATGTGGCGACACTGGAGGTCGGCCAGGAAATGTTGGCCGCCTTGGTGACTGGCGCAATCGCCCTGGTCTGGGGAGCCTCGTTCATGCTCCATGATCAGATTCTATCCTCTGAGAGCGGAGGCTTGAGTTCCGTCACCGGGGTCGCTGCCGGGTGCTGGTTGTGGTTGATGAGCTGGCTCTCGCCTGCTTGTGCGCCGGCTATCCGATATGGAATAAAAAAGCCCAGGCTTAATTGCCGCAACAATTCGGGGCTGGGGGGGATGTGGTGGAAAATCGCCTAACGCTCATTATCACACTTTTGCGTGTCATCAGTGTCGTGTTGTTTTTTGGCATTGGCGCTGTTGCGCTGATTATGGGGGGATTCGCGACCGATACGCCGGGCAACGGCATGCTCGAATTCCTGGAAGCCTTTGGCGGGATAATGGCATTAACTGCGCCGCTGTGGGGGATTCCCTGGTGGGCCGGCGACCGCATCAGGGCGCAAGGAGTGGCCGGGACATTGCCGGCGTTAATTTACGCATTCCTGATGGTTCTGATCTTTCCGATCGGCACCGTCTTGGGTGGCTGGTTGCTGTATCTGTTGATCCGCGTGAGGCGGGCCGCCCCCGAGGGCTAATTTTCAGCGCATCAATTTCTGGCGATTTTCTCAATCCTCACGATCACCTCTCCGACGGTGTAGACCTTGATGTGGTCGCCATCGGTGAAAGCGACCTCGACGGGCATGCTATGCTCATAGAACACCAGGCGGCCATCGACATCAAACGATCCGGAATGCCAAGAGGTGATCTTGCCCGTCTGGACCTCTCGTGGCGGCTTGATCTGGGAAATTGCGCCTTCGACCACAACTCCCTTCCCCGCGTCGAAGGCATCAGCCAGGGCAAGATTGGCTTGAACGTCATGATGTTCAAATGCCGCCGCCCCAACTGCGAAACCGCATAAGGTTAGCGCCATCGGGCGAAGGGCGCCAAACATCGTCGTATTGACCCGGGCGCGGAAAGGATAGAGGACTCCCCATGCCAGGAGCATCAGCATGGCAATGCCAAGCAGGCTGAAGGTCGTCGGATAGGCCAAGTCCTGTGCCTGCCTCAGGTCATATATCACTGTGGCGTCCATGCAACCTCCTCCGTGACACTAAGCTGATATCAATGCGTAGGAATAATAAGCCAGCGGATTATTTACAGGGCATTCGCGATATCATTGTCTGGATCAGCGAACCGCAGAAAAATTGCCGAAACTACCGCGAATGACAACACAGCCATCAGAACATACAGGCAAATATACCTAACTCTTCTAAGCAGAAAGGTCGGGGAAGAGGTGTTTCCCATCGAGATGCACTTCCTTATTTCTCCGGCAGGAGTAACAATACCCTACTTTCTTCGGACTCGAAAAGGACCTCCACATTTGGAAAATTCATATGGAAGGGGGCATTAGATGAACACGGCTAGGGGGCTTCTGACCGCTCTTGGTTTGCTTGGGCTGTTGATTGGTATTGCACTTTCAGTGCCATTATTCATCGGAATGAATGAGGGAGCGTTTTTACAAGCTTGGCTCTTTGGCCTGCCAGTCGCTGGAGTTGGCGTCCTTCTTCTCTTGGTGCGCGGTCTTCTGTGGATATTTGCTCCTGACCCTCGTGCAGGGGCGGCAAAAAATGGACTTTCGTCAGAACAGCGGCAACTCCAAGATTCTCAAGAGTTCCTCGCGGGCAGCCGGATGCCGGAAAAGGTTCGGCGCAAATGAGGCTCACGCCTTCGTCTGCGGGCGTTTGGCCAATCTGGGGCGCAATGGGGTCGGCAAGTCCACGGTCATTGAATAAAATAAGAGATTGGCCCAGTCGGGCCGGCCTCCGCGCCGGTGTTCAGGGGAGCCTGAATCCGATTGTTTCCGCCGCTTCGCGGCAGAGTCCGGCGGGGACGCCGGACCCCACTGGAAGACAATTTTTTCTCGGGCTTTCCATCTCGCCGCCCGCCGATGCTTTGCTCATCGGCGACGGCGACGAAATAGCGGAGGTGATGAAACTTCAGCGGTTATTTGGCGTAGGCGTATTTGCCGTCTTTCCACAAATAGAAAACATAGCCGGGGGCGGTAATGTCGCCCTTGGCGTCGAAGCCGATCTTGCCCAGCACGGTATCGAACTTGTTGGCCCGGAGTGAGGCCTCGACCTTGGTGGCGTCGACGCTGCCGGCCTTGGCCACCGCCTGCGCCCAGGCCTGGATGGCGCCGTAAGTGTACAGCGTATAGGCCTCGGGTTCGTATTTCTGGTCGCGGAAGGCCTTCACCAGGGCGGCATTGGCCGGGTCCTGGCGCAGGTCGGGGCCGAAGGTCATCAACGTGCCTTCGCCGGCCGGGCCGGTGATGGCCCAGAATTCCTCGGTGACCAGGGCGTCGCCGCCAACCATGGTGGCATGCAGCCCCTGGTCGTGCATCTGGCGGACGATCAGCCCGCCCTCGGTCTTGTAGCCGCCGAAATAAAGCACGTCGGCCTTGGCTTCCTTCAGCTTGGAGACCAGCGGCGAGTAGTCCTTTTCACCGGCGGTGATGGCCTCGTAAATCACTTCCTTGGTGCCGCCGGCATTCAAGGTCTTCTGGAACTCGTCGGCCAGGCCTTTGCCGTAGGCCGACTTGTCATGGACGATGGCGATCTTCTTGCCTTTGAAATGTTCGGCGACATATTTGGCGGCGGTCGGCCCCTGGGCGTCATCGCGGCCGCAGACGCGAAACACATTGGGCAGGCCGCGCTCGGTGAATTTTGGATTGGTCGAGGCCGGCGATATCTCGACGATATTGGATTCGGCATAGACATCAGAAGCGGGGATCGACGACCCCGAGCAATAATGGCCGACCACGAAGGCCACCTTCTTGGCGGCGAGGTCGTTGGCGACGCTGACCGCCTGCTTGGGGTCGCAGGCGTCGTCACCGGTGACCAGCACCAGCTTCTGGCCCAGCACGCCGCCTTTGGCATTGAGGTCGGCCACCGCCTGCTCGGCGCCGCGCCTGAACTGTTCGCCGAATACCGCCTCGGACCCGGTGAGCGGGCCGGCGACGGCGATGGTCACGTCGGCCTTCGCCGACACCGAACCGAGAATGGAGGCCGCCGCGGCCGCCACAATCACGCTGCTCAGTCTTGTCATCAGAGAATCTCCCAGGCGCCAATCGAAAGACCAAGTGTAACAGGGGTACTCTTCAGTTGTCAGGGGCGATCTGTCGCCAGCCGAAGAGCCCGCGGCGACGATAGAGCCAGGGATATTGGCTGGCCATCTGGCGGGCGCGGGTGAGGCGGAAGGCCAGGCCGCCGATGACCGTCAACAGGACGGCGTCGACCAGGAACCCGGCCGGCGAGACCAGCGGCTGGTGGAACAGGGCGAAGGCCAGGAAGCGGTCGGCGGTACCCAGCAGCAGGCCATAAGGCAGCAGCTGCCAGGCCGGCCGCCAGGTGCCTGCCAGCGCCTGCCCGGTCATGAAGGCGCAGCCGCCCATGAACAGCAGGGTCAGGCCGAGGAAGACGCCCGGGCTGCTGCCGATCAGGCTCATGCGGCGCCTCCGTCGAGATAGGCGGCGCGCACCGAGGGGTCGGCCAGCAGCTGGGCGCCGCTGCCCTCGAGGGTGACGCGGCCGTTGACCAGGACATAGGCGCGATGGGCCAGCCTGAGGGCGTGAAAGGCGTTCTGCTCGACCAGGAAGACAGTTATCCCCTGGCTCTGGTTGATGTCGCGGATGATCTGGAAGATCTGCTGTACCACCAGCGGCGCCAGGCCCAGCGACGGTTCATCCAGCAGCAGCAGCCGCGGCCGTCCCATCAGGGCGCGGCCGATGGCCAGCATCTGCTGCTCGCCGCCCGACAGCGTGCCGCCGCGCTGGTCAAGCCGTTCGGCGAGGCGCGGGAAGATGGCCAGGATCCGCTCGAGGTCGTCGGCGAAATGCCGCTGATCGGCCACCACGGCGCCCATCTGCAGGTTCTCCAGCACCGTCATGCGCTGAAAGATGCGCCGTCCCTCCGGTGCATGGGCGATGCCGCGGCGGACGATCTGGAAGGTCGGCAGGGCCGAGATCTCCTCGCCGTCGAAGGTGATGCTGCCGGCGCTGGCGCGGGGCTTGCCGCAGACGGTCATCAAGGTGGTGGTTTTGCCGGCGCCGTTGGCGCCGATCAGGGTGACGATCTCGCCGGCCCGCACCTCCATGTTGATACCGTGCAAGGCCTGGATGCGCCCGTAGCCGGCGTGCAGATCGCGGATGGTCAGCATTCGGCGGTCCCCAGATAGGCCTGGATCACCGCCGGATCGCCGCGCACCGCGGCGGGGGCGCCGTCGGCGATGCAGGCCCCGTGATCGAGGACCACCACATGGTCGGAAATGTTCATCACCACGCTCATGTCGTGCTCGATCAGCAGGATGCCGATGCGGTGGCGGTCGCGGATATCCAGCAGCAGCGCGTTCAACTCCTGCGATTCGCGCGGATTGAGGCCGGCCGCCGGTTCGTCGAGGCAGAGCAGCGCCGGTTCGGTGCACATCGCCCGGGCGATCTCCAGCCGCCGCTGCAGGCCGTAGGGCAGGCTGCCGGCCGCCTGGTCGGCCTGGTCGGTCAGGCCCATGCGGTCCAGCCAGAACCGCGCCAGCTCCATGGCCCGGGTCTCGGCGTCACGGAACCGCCTGAGGCCGAGCAAGCCGGCGATGGAGAACACCGAGGCCCGCATCAGCCGGTTGTGCTGGGCCACCAGCAGGTTCTCCAGCACGCTCATGCCGGGAAACAGGCGGATGTTCTGGAAGGTGCGCGCCACCTTGGCGTCCTTGGCGATGCGGAAGCCTTCCATGCGTTCGAGCAGAAACCGGCCGCCGCCCGGCGGCGTCATGGTGATGCGCCCGACATTGGGTTTGTAAAAGCCGGTCAGGCAGTTGAACACCGTCGTCTTGCCGGCGCCGTTGGGACCGATGATGGCGGTGATCTCGCCGCCGGCGGCG